>JBFHEL010000205.1:0-7507 GCA_041584155.1 Saccharicrinis sp. | reverse complement strand
TTTTTTATATCTCCAACACCCCTAAATTACTTTTTTAATTCTTTGATCTTGCATTGAAAGATTCCACAGAAGTATTTGTACTTCTATTACTGAAAAAATTAACAATAACTTCTCTGTTCCTAAAGGGACACTGTAATGACCCGGGTTAACAAGTACGCTAAGAGGTGAGCTCCTATGTATAGCTTTCTTAATGCTTATTCATTGCTATTTAGGGCCTTATCGCTTTCCCCTTTAGCCTTGTTATTTTTTATTCAGACCCAAATTTTGTACCTGATATGATATATTACCTCAGCTTGCTCAATAAAAAAAGTTAGTGCAAAAAAAAGGCCTCGGAAGAGGCCTTAATATATTATTTATTCAAATACTTCGATAACGTTTCCATTAATATCTGCAGTCGAATAGGTTTTGCCAAATAATCATCGCAACCTGCTTCAATGCATTTCTCTCGTTCACCCGACATTACGTGAGCTGTTTGAGCAATAATAGGAATTTTGCTATTAATTTTTTTAATTTCACGCGTTGCCGTATAACCATCCATAATAGGCAGTTGCAAATCCATTAGTACCAGATCAATTTCATTATCCTTGTACATATCTATTGCTTCTTTACCATCTTTTGCCCATAAAATTTTGGCATTGGTTTTACGTAAAGCCGCATCAAAAAAAATCTTGTTTGTATCAACATCTTCTACAACAAGAATTACCTTATCTCCCCAGTTTTGGTTTAGAGAACTACTTAAATTTTCACTCATAATGTGTATTGCAGCGTTCTAATAACAATTTTGTGCTAATTTAAGGTTTGTAAAGCGATTTACCAAATAAATCAATTATAAAAGTAGACTACCCTTTAGGTCGATAAGATTGATAAAAAAAATGTAATTGATCAAGAAAAGTATACAAATTACAAACATTACAGTTAATTTTGGTACCTGTTTGAATAATTACTTTAATTTTCACAATACAATTTTAAGAGAAAGTGATAAAATATATATATACAGTGACTTTATTTTTAATCGCCGGATTATCAATAAATGCCACCGCGCAGTATCCTGTCGATAGCCAGGAAATAGATGATCAGTATTTGCAAATGAGCCTTGAAGAAAAGTTGAAATTAATTATAATATCAAGCAATGATATGTTTGATGATCAGCCTATGAAATGGCTTAATTTCGACGAATTATTGGAATTGTCAGGTGCTCATCCTCCTTTATTATCGGATATGATGATCCGTTCTGCTCTGTTAAAAGGGGAAAATGATCATCTAATACAATTGGCAACTGATTTATTGCTGAAAAATAAATATGATGGTTTTTGTTATTCCATGAAATCACCCTATGCATTAATGTTTCGTGACAATAGTGAGCGTCCTGCTGATTTTTTTCTTGAAGCCTATCGTCGTATTTCAATTCCATACCATGATAATGCTGGTGATTTGCAATATTTTATTGCTAATGCCTATAGTATGCCTAAGCAGGCGCTTGCTCCTCATTCATTAGCCGAAAAGGTAATTGATGAACGGTTTTTAGGGGATGGACTTGATTATAGCTCAGGATTACAATGGAAACAGCTGCAGCAGGTGCTGGAAGAATATGAAAACCCTTCGTTGGAATTTATTTTAAACCTGGGTGGTTTTCTGTACAGTGATAGTATTCATAAAGAATTAGATGAATTAAAAAGAATTTTCGAGGATAAATTATTACCTGTAAATATATTGGAGAAAAGCGTTAAAAAAATGCTGTATTGCAGGCAGTTAATAAAAAATAAGCCCGGAGTAAATAATTTTTACTCCAAAAATCAGGAGGTAGACATTTTTGTTAGAGAATTGTATAAAGATGGTGTTGTACTGTTAGAAAATAAGGATATAATTCCGGTTAATCATTTTAAGAATATCAAAATGGCCTCTATACATATTGGGGTGAGTGAAGTGTCTGCATTCCAAAATCAGATATCTGAATATTTTCCTTGTCAACATTTTATTAGTGATGAAGTACCTGATGCTGAGCAGCTCCTAAAGCTTAAAAAAGAAACCGAGGAATTTAATACCATTATTGTGGGAGTGAATGGCGACTGGTACGATAAGGATGTGAACCATTCTTTGTATTCTTTTTTACATCAAGTGTCAGAAAAGGCAAACCTGATTCTTGTTCATTTTGGTTCCGGAAATAAACTGGCTTATCTTCCTGACGAACATCCTTTTAAAGCTATTGTATTGTCCTATGCCTCCGGCAAGCAAGCGCAAGAAATAGCAGCGCAGATCATTTTTGGAGGTGTGGCTGCTAAAGGTGTTTTATCAAAAAATATCAATGGTCGTTTTACTTTTGGTAGCGGAAATTTTACCAACAAGACGAGGATAGGTTATGCGCCTGCTTTTGAAAAGGCTTATGAAGATACCTTGCGACTGATTGATCAATTGGTTTATAAAGCTATCAGGGAAAGAGCTATACCCGGATGCCAGGTGCTGGTTGCACAGGGGGGAGATGTTATTTACAATAAAGCCTTTGGATATCATACCTATAGTAAGAAGAATCATGTTGAAAAAAGTGATATGTATGATATTGCTTCCATCACTAAAATCATGGCATCTGTGCCAATGGTGATGAAAATGGTTGATGAAGGTAAAATGAATTTACATGATTCATTATCTCATTTTTTACCTCGCCTGGAGAATACCAATAAATCTGGTATGCGTATTGAAGATATGTTGATTCATCAAGCAGGACTGGAAGCCTGGATACCTTTTTATATGCGCACAATAGATAAGGAAAAACTTCAGGGTGATATTTTTAGTTCGCGATATTCAAGTCAATATAACTTAAAACTTGACTCGAGAGTTTATTTGAATAAATCAGTGAGGTATCGTAGTGATATTTTCCGCCATACTCAAAACGAGCAGTTTAATGTTCGTGTCTCTGATAAGTTGTACATGAATAAAGACTTCATTGATTCCATGAAATTAGGGATTGATACTTCTGATGTTGCTGGTCATCCTTCCTATAAATATAGTGATTTGGGGTATTACTATATTAAAGAGATTGTGGAAGATACCTATAAGCAACCATTGGACTTATTGGTGGAGAATGATTTTTACAAACCTCTGGGTGCTTTTAAAACCCTTTATAAACCACTTGAGGTATATAACAAAAAAGAGATTGTGCCTACAGAGAATGACCGGGCATGGCGTAAAGAGTTGCTACAGGGGTATGTTCATGATCCGGGTGCTGCCATGTTAGGTGGTGTTGGAGGACATGCAGGAGTGTTTTCAAATGCCAGTGATTTGGTGAAGATATTACAAATGTACCTCAATAAAGGGATTTATGGGGAAGAGCGTTATATAGATTCCACAACAATCAAACGCTTTACCTCAGTAGTTAAAGAAGGTAATCGTCGCGGTATTGGTTTCGATAAGCCGGTATTAGATCCTGAATTATCCGGGCCAACTTGTCATGAAGCTTCTCCCTCTTCTTTTGGTCATTCTGGATTTACAGGTACATTGGTGTGGGTGGATCCAGAGTATGATCTTATTTATATTTTTCTCTCAAACAGAGTTCATCCCAATCAGTCCAATAAAAAACTTATCATAAATAATGTGAGAACAGATATTCAATCGGCTATTTATCGCTCGTTACCGGTTTATTGGGAGAAAAAATCAGCAAAATAGGAAGTTGTAGAGTAGTCGGATAATCGGATTTTGATGATCCCTTTTACTGTTTAACAGAGAGAAGCTTAATAATAGAAAAGTTCACAGTCTCCCGCATATTAAAAGATTGATTGTATGCAGTATACTGTGAACTAAAAATAGCTTGTTATGGGCTGATGGCTCTCAAATAAAAGTCAAGCTCTTGTTTATAGATTATAGAACTCTGTAAAAACCTTTGTAGTATAAAGGTGATCAGAAACTCCTCCCAGTTCACGCACAGAATGCATGGCTAACATGGGATTTCCTATATCTACAGACCTCATATCAATTTGACTAAGCGAAACATTGCCAAGAGTAGAACCTCCTACCATATCAGAACGATTGACAAATTTTTGATATGGAATGTTAGCTTGCTTACACAGCATTTCAAATACAGCACCAGAATCGCCATCGGTAGTGTATTTTTGATTGGCATGAATTTTAATGACAGGTCCGCCGTTTAAAACAGGATGTAATACCGGGTCATGTTTTTCAACCTGATTGGGATGAACGGAATGAGCCATATCCGCCGAAATCATAAACGAACGATATATAGTGCGATAAAAATCCTCCTGATGATACCCCAGAGCAAAGTTTATTCTTTGCAGAATATTTGATAAAACAGGGGAGCCTGCTCCTTGTTTGGTCTGACTACCCACTTCCTCATTGTCAAAAATACATAGCATTTGAGTGTTTTCTCCGTTATAGCTCTTAAGTAGTGCTTTTAATCCTGCATGAACCATGGCCAGATCGTCGAGCTTGGGAGAGCTGATAAGTTCATCATTCATGCCCATAATACATCCTTTTTGGTATTCGTAAAGGGTTAAGTCAAAGTCAATAATCTCCTCCGGGTCAATTTGAAGTTCCTGAGCAATTAACTTAATCAGGTAGTTGTCTTTTTCAAAATGTTCGTTCACCACACCTAATAAAGGGAGCATATGTTTTTGCTTGTTAAGAGCAATCCCTTCGTTTACTTCTCTGTTAAGGTGAATAGCCAGATTAGGAATGATAAGAAGGGGCTTTTTAAAATTAATAAATCTGGATTCAGGGTATAGAGGATGCTCCGACTTGATAATCACTCTGCCGGCAATTGAAAGAGGACGGTCGAGCCAACTCATGAGAATAGGTCCTCCGTATACTTCGGTATTTAGTTTTAAAAGTTTATTCTCGACCAATATCTCTGGCTGAGGTTTTAATTTAAAACTAGGAGAGTCGCTATGGGCACAAATCATTTTAATTCCATCGCTTGGCAGTTCCTTGTTTCCCAGCTGAAAAGCAAAAATGGCTGTGTTATTTTTTGTGGTGTAGTATTTCTTTCCTTTAACTAATTTCCATTCTTGAGTTAAGGGTAATTCGGTAAAACCATTCTCATTTAACTGTGTTTTAATATTTTCAACAACATGATAAGGAGATGGACTATCGTAAATAAAATCGATTAATTCTTGCGCTAATGTTAATTCCTGACTCATACTTATTCGTTTTTTTTTGCAATGTATAAATATTGGCTTAAATTGATATAACACATTCTCATAACTTTTGTTAAGCTATTACTTTAAAAAAAAAAGTATAGAAAGAAATATAAGAGTAATAATGTGTTGTCGTTTAGCTTTATAAAATATCGTTTTGATCGTTAATATATCAGGTTTACACTTAAAAAATAAAAAAAAGGAAAAGGTATTTATTATTTTTGTAAACTATGATAGATTGTTCTTTGTTGTTTTTGAAAGTGAAGACGGTGTAAGTATTAAATTGTATAGTTATGGAAAATAAATGGAGCGAAGAGATAAAATGCTGTTTTGATAAAATACCGTTTAAAGTTTCGTTGAGTTTTGAGTATTTGATTTCTGATATTGAGGCCATTAGTATACAAAAGGATCATCCTATGAATATGATGGCTGTACATGTTTTATCGGAAATAGATATGGTACCGGCTTTTAAAACAGTGATCAATGATTTATCGTTATTGGAGAAGCATAAAGGTTTGGTAAGTAAGTTAATGGCTTTTGTGATTAATCCAATGAATGATAAGACAGATCTGGTAGCCACAAGTGTTCCTTTTGCCTGGGAGTCATTTTACTCCACTTCCTTATTCAAGGAAACCATTTTAAATGAGCATAAAACATTAGATATAGTGATTGATTCTTACAAAGGAGATAACCTATTGTTGTTATCTATTTTGTTTCATGCTTATATATTGATCTTAGACCAGATTTATGGTATTGATATTTATAAAGATTTTCCGTTTAATTTTAAGTTAACCTGTGAGCAAACAAGTTTGGTTAAATATTATAATAGTAAAATCAATAACCGATACATCAAAGTTATACCTCCTGCCAATTATAAAAAATTATCAGAAGAGCAGTTAAAATGCTTGTTTGGTAAAGAAAATGATTTAACATTTTGGAATGAATTAATTCCTCTTGAGGAATTTGAGTTTGTGGGTTTTAAGCGGCTGGATTTTAGGGATATCACCTATGATTATACAATATCGCAGTTAAAATCAGACCTTCTGAATAAAAATACCATTGTAAGTGCCAATGGTTTTAACCAAATAAAGAGTCGTGTTCATTCTCTTATTGGGAATCCATATATAGAGTTTGGTTATGTTGCTACCTGTGATTTTGATCCGGAGTTAAATAGAAACTATATATGGAAAAGTATTATTCCTTTAAGTGAATTAGGCTTTCAGGATTACCTGGATAGCTTTTATGTTGAGGCTTATATGGACCGAAAAATCATCATCATTGATGATCTTAAAAAAGAAAAAAAGAATAGAGTGGTTGATGCCTTTTTAAAAAGAGGACTTAGAAATCATGCTATTGTGCCCCTGATCCTGGAAAATGAGATGGTAGGTATGGTGGAGTTTGCATGTGCTGAACCCGGCAGCTTAAGTATGGTTCAGATAAAACGTATGTATGAGTTGTTTCCTATTTTTGCTTTGGCAATAAAAAGAAGTAAAGAGGAATGGGATGATAAAGTGCGTGCTATTATTCAGGAAGAGTTTACAGCTATTCATCCTACTGTAGAGTGGCGTTTTCAGGAAGCTGTGACTACTTTACTTAATCAAAAATTAGAACAGGAGAAGATGGCTTTTGAACCCATCGTTTTTCCCGGTGTGTTTCCAATTTATGGAGCTTCTGATATCAGAGGATCCTCTTTAGAAAGGAATAAGGCTATTCAGGCCGATCTAACCGAACAACTTACTCAGGCAAGAGGTGTTTTAATGGGCTCCGATGTTTTAAAGGATATTCTTTTGGTTAACAATCTTATTTTTAAGGTTGATGCTCATATAAAAACTGTAAAAAGTGGACTTAAGGCCGGAGATGAAGTAAGTATCCTTGATTTTTTACAGCGAGAGATTGATCCTGTACTGAAAACTTTTGCTGACAGGTTTCCTGAGCTAAAGAGCCCGGTGAATAGCTATTTCGAAAAATTAGATCCTGAATTAGGTGTTATTTATAATAAACGAAAGAACTTTGAAGATAGTTTAACTATTATCAACGATAACGTAAGTGAAATTGTGGATGCAGAGCAAATAAAAGCGCAAAAGGTATTTCCTCATTATTTTGAGAAATACCGGACTGATGGCGTTGAATATAATGCTTATCTGGGCCAATCGTTAGTTAAGAACCTTCTTTTCAGTGATATTTATTTGAAAAATATTAGGTTGTGGCAATTGATGCTTAAGGTAAAAATAGCAAGGCGCATTAAAAAAATACAACCTGAGTTATCTACTAAGTTGGATATTACACAGTTGATATTAATTCATTCATCTCCATTAAGTATTGCTTTTAGGCAAGATGAAAGGAAATTTGATGTGGATGGCGCGTAT
>JBFHEL010000204.1:0-7553 GCA_041584155.1 Saccharicrinis sp. | reverse complement strand
GCTTCTTTTGCCTTTTGATAGGTTTGAGGAGGCTCACCATGGGCACGTATAAATATTTTATTGCTTTTAATGTTGTTTAACCCGTTTCTGTCAATCGAAATCATCCCTTTGCTTTGCAGGCGTTCCATTTCCATATTATTGTGCACTATATCGCCTAAACAATACAGTATGCCATTTTCCTGTAGTTCCAGCTCTGCAGCTTCAATGGCTTTAACAACACCAAAACAAAAGCCTGAGGAAGAATCGATTTCAATAAACAAAGATGACAATTTTATAGCTATTAATTGATAAGAGGTTAACTATGAATTTTATTATTTATAGATAATTAACAAACATTTATCGGATTAAGTTTCTCTTTTTTAATTCATCAACAATAAAGGCGAGCTGTTCCTCCTTAGTCATATGGCTATTATCAATAATAATAGCGTCATCGGCTCTTTTAAGGGGACTCTCGTCGCGTGTTTCGTCGATATGGTCACGTTTTTTTACATTTTCCAATACTTCATCAAAGGTAATGGATTCATGTTTTTCCTGAAATTCTTTAAAACGTCTTTCTGCACGAATCTCAGGTGAAGCGGTCATAAACAGTTTTAAATGGGCATGAGGGAAGACTACAGTGCCAATATCCCGTCCATCCATTACAATGCTTTCTGTTTCGCCCATTTTTTGCTGAAGTTCTACCATTTTTTTACGGACAAAAGCTAAGGCGCTGATAGCACTTACATGATCGCTTACTTCAAGGCTCCTTATCTGTTTTTCAACCGAAAGACCATTTAAATAGGTTTCGTTTGTTTTGCTTGGGGCATCAAACTTAAAGCTAATGGATATATCGTTTAGAGCCAGCATAAGGCCTTGCTGGTCAATTTCATCTCCTTTAATTAAGTTGTTTTTTAATGCATATAGTGTAACGCAACGGTACATGGCACCGGAGTCGATAAAGATGATATTCAATAATTTGGCCAAATCTTTGGCTACTGTGCTTTTGCCACAGGAAGAG
The DNA here is from genome assembly GCA_041584155.1 of Saccharicrinis sp. Classification (GTDB taxonomy): domain Bacteria; phylum Bacteroidota; class Bacteroidia; order Bacteroidales; family Marinilabiliaceae; genus Saccharicrinis. The sequence goes on along the minus strand of JBFHEL010000204.1, from coordinate 6,556 downwards.
TATCCGTCGATGGCAATAACCAGTTTAGAATTTTTTGTAGTCATTTAGGTAATTTTGAGCCCGTAAATGTACTACGATTGTTTGATTTATGAAGGTCTTGTGATAAAAAAATAGCTTAAAAATTTGATATGTTTGTTGTAATAGAGAAATGATTAGAGGTGCCACCTAAGTGATAACGAGCTGATCCGTAGGCAAAGTGAAATTTGTATATTCTAAACCCAAAACCCCATGAATAACCTGCTGTAGAAAGATTGTCGTCGTACCCCAGTTCTTTTCGTCTTCGGTGGTTATAGCCAAGGTCAATATGAAAATTTTTGGCCGGTAAAAATTCAACACCCAGCACCATATGGCGCATTAATTCGTCACCAAACCCGGAACTTTCTTCTTCGGTAGAGTCATCGCTGGTAGCATTTTCTTCATCGTATACTGTATAAGTTAAGTCCCAGTCTAATAAATATTGAGCAGTAAGGGAGAAACGAAAAGGAGCATGCGCTAATTTCTTTGTAATTCCAATTTGTAAATCAGTGGGCAGATCTTCACTTGTTTCGTAGTAGGAGGTGATTTGAGATCCCAGGTTTTTAAGCGTAGCGGCAAAGGAGAAGTTTGTTTCTTCCTTAGTATATAAAAAGCCAAAGTCGGCAGCTAAACCAAAGGAAGTATAACTGTCTAACTGTGAATAGATGGGTTTGAAACTCATCCCCATTGAAATGGTAGGGGATAGCTGACGGGCAGCGGTAAAAATAAATGCATATTCTGCAGCGGTGGCTATTCCCTGTAATTCGTTATTTTCATTGGTTCGTTGAAAATCTCCGTAATTCACATTATGAATGCCAAAGCTAAAGGTTGCAATATTTTCAAAATGATGGGCATAACCCAGATAACCATAATGAATATCCGTCATGTAAGGAACGTAGTTAAACACCAGGGCATTATTCATCTCTTTTTGAAGTAGTGCAGGATTATGATAGGCCATATTGAAATCATTATCCTTGATAGAAATATTGTTTCCGCCCAAGGCTCCAACCCTTGCTGAATTAGTCAGATTTAAAAAATCGTACGTACTTTCTCCCCCTATTTGAGCACTCAGCAATTGGATTGCTGTTATACTCAATATGAATAAATATAATCTTTTCATTTTTGTCCTATCCATCCTCTTTAAAACGACGAGTTAATAAATTTAGTGTTATGCAATATTAATATTCTTTTTTTAAAGTTTCCATTACCTCATAAACAGCCGGACATACAAAAGTGTTTTTGTAACTCAGGTTTAAGATCTGATAAAATCTTTTTCTATCGGTATGAGGATACTCGCGGCAGGCTCTGGGACGCACTTCATATATCATACAGTAATTATCAGGCATTAAAAAAGGGCAAGGAGTTTGTTTAAAAATATAATCGTCATCCTCATCAATTTCAAAATAATTATCAATTAATTCGGGCCTTTTCATTTTAAGGTGCCTGGCAATTCGGTCAATATCTCTGTCAATCACAATAGGACTGATAGACTTACAGCAGTTAGCACATTGTAAGCAGTCTATTTTTTGGAAGGCTTCCTGGTGTGCATCCCACACGGAATTATCCAAGGTCTTGGGTTTCTTTTTTCTCAGTCGTGTGGTGAAAGCCTTGTTTTCTTTGGCTTTGTTATGTGCCAGTTCCTTATATCTCTCTAAATCAAACTTCATATTTTTTTGTTTTAAGCTGAGAGATAAATAATCCTGATATCACAATGATAATGGCAATAGCTTTCTGCAGATCTATTTGGTCTCCTAAGATCCACCAGGCAAAAAGAGCTGTAAATACCGGAATCAGGTTGATGAACATATTGGATTTAGCAACGCCTAATCTTTTTATAGCCTTGGTGTATAAAATAAAAGCAATGGATGATGCAAAAATAGCCAATTGAATTATAGCCAGTACGGCATTGGTTTTTATCTGTGTTTCAGCTATGTTTTTGTATTCCATTATTAAAAATACGGGTAAAAACATTACGATGCCAATCAAATTTTGATAAGCAATAATATTTACTGGTGAATATTTATAGGCTAGTTTTTTTAGTATTAATGAATATCCAATGGTTGCTAAAACGGGTAATAACATAAGGATGATTCCAAGTAATGGGGCAGTTAGCACAAAACCATTTTCAAAGATTAACAAACCAATGCCTATAAATGAAATAATGATTCCCGTTATGCTTAGCCAGGTGAGTTTTTCTTTGAAAAACAAAAAAGCAAAAACCGAAGAAAAAAGAGGGATAGTAGATATAATTACCGATGCAAGGGTGCTTGATACCAGCAGTAAGCCAAAGCTTTCGCCCATAAAATATAAAAATGGTTCAAAAAAGGCCAGAAATAAAAATAGTTTATAGTCTTTTTTAGCAATGGGCTTATGTTTTCGGGTAAGTTTTAAGAAAGCAAATAATAAGACCGAGCTGATAATTAAACGCAAGAAGATGGTGGTCACCGGTCCGAATGATTCATACGCTACCTTTATCCATACAAAGGAGAAGGCCCAGAAAATCATGGAAAAAATAATGTTTAAATAAGTTGTGATGTTGTTTTTTGCCATGGTTATTAATATGGAGCCAAAAATAGTCAAATATATAATAGCAACGAAAGGTAAATATATTCAGATTAAACAACTATAAATTTACCATCTCCATTTTTGGTAGTATTTCATTCACTACTTTCTTTTTGGCATTTTCGCGTGCTTTTTTAAGTGCGTGCTCATAGTTACCTGGTAACATGCCTTTTAGTCCGCTAAACCCATCGGCGAAAATTTCCATATGATTTTTATTGTCAATTATAGAGAGATGGAATTCAACATACACAATAAATAATGAATAGCCTTTGCCTTTTTTTTCATCTCCAGCTATAAATTCAGATTTTATTTTCACAATAAAATCAGCATCTTCTTTATTCTGTGTGATATTAAAATAGCTTTGGGCCAGTTCAGAACGCATCATGTTATTGAATGTTTGTGTTGATGAAGAATCTCCAAAAACCATTTCATTCATATCAATGTAGGCCAATGATTTTTGCACTTCAATATTAAATTGGGTAGCAGGTAGGAATTCATCGAGGAAAAAGGCTTTCAATAAGACTTTTGTCTCTTCATCTTCACTTTCAAATAATTTATCTGCATTAAATATGGCAGTGATCTCCTGGTTTTTCCGTTTGGATATCAGTCGTTTAATGTCGCAGGCAATGTATCCATCGTAGTTAGTGTTGCCCGAAGGAGATAGTTCTCCTTCTCCTTTAGAAAAATAAAAATTTAAAGGTAAATTGGCTACTGGTCTTTTTTTGTTTGCGTCATCAATATAGTAGGTGTGGAGTGCCAAAGGAATCTCAAGCTCTTTACTAAACTGAATTAAATAAGATGTTTGTTCAGATTCAATATGAATCTTCTTAAGAGCCGACTGTATGGCAGAAAAGATATCTGCTCCCAGATTTAAATTGCCATCAATATCCTTGTATGTTAAATCTTCATTAGCATGAGGTTTGATAGCTTTAATAGCTTGAACATAGAATAATAATCCCTGATAAATATTGCCCTGATTAACGGCTTTTTGACCGTCGTAATAATAGGATGCACTTAGTTTTTTAGCATGGTCAAGATTCATTTTTTTTCGCAGGGCGTATTTCTCCTTCGATAAGCGAACCATTACCCAGTATTCTTTTTTATTTTCCCAGGTAAACACCTCATAACCTTCCAGTGTTGCTTCTACCGATTCGTAGGTGCGGGCTTCAAATTCTTCCTTCACCTGGTAATTATTCTCAAACTGCCTGAGTATAGAGTTAGAGGAGATATTTACTTTTATCTCAGAGCTCATTTGTTTGAGTGCTTTATTTCGCGCTTCAGTGCGATAAGAGACTTCTCCTTCCTGTTTTGTATTCATCGCAATTCCTATGTAATAGCTGGTGTCGTTGGGGCGTTGTTTAACCCATTTGGGTTTGCTCTTTGCATAAATCTGTGTAAAAGAGAATAGCGATGAAAAAATAAGCAACGTAACCAGTCGCCAATTAATATTTTTAAGGGAGATAGAAGTATTCATGATCAAAAGATTATTTCATTTACAATTGAATATTTTCATCAATCACTTTATAAATCAACTCGGGCTCAAAGCCGCGCGATGAGGCAAAGCGTATTAATGCACTTTTAATTTTATATGGGTCGGAATCTTTCATTGATTTTCTTTTATAGATCAATAATTGTGTCAATGCATCTTTGTATTCATGGTCGTTGATGTTGGTAAGTTCTTGTTCTACTGTATCTCCATAAATATTTTTTGCTTTTAGTTGCCACCTGATCTTAATCTTTCCCCAACGATTGAATATAAATTTATCTTTCACATAGAATTTCACATATCTCGACTCGTCAATAAATTTTTCTTTTAGCAATTGTGCAATTACTTTTTGTTGTAGTTCCGGATCCAGTTTCCAGTCATACAATTTCTTCTCTATGTCGGCAATGCACTTTTCCTGACGGGCACATATATTCGATGCTTTTACCAATGCTTCTTCAAATGTCATTTACTTGTATGCAAAAAAAAAGTTTTCATTCAATGATTGATAGAACAAAGTTAATAATCTACTTGATATATATGGTTTTGGTATTTACAAACTCAAGGGGGCCGTATATAGATAGTTCCCTTCCAAAGCCACTCTCTTTAACTCCACCAAAAGGAAGCCGGGGGTCAGACTTTACAAAATCGTTTACAAAACAGCAACCTGCCTCTAGTTCATTTTCGGCTAGAAATTTTCCTTTCTCAATGTCGGCAGTAAAGATAGCAGCTCCTAGTCCGAAGGAAGTGTCGTTGGCAATGGCAATAGCTTCCTGTTCATCATTGACTTTTATTAGCGATGCTACAGGTCCAAAAAGCTCCTGGTTGTATGCGGGCATCTCGGGTTTAATATTTGATAATACAGTTGCCGGAAAATAAAATCCAGCCCCTTCATCAAGCTCTCCGCCACATAATAATCGGGCCCCCAATGATATGGATTGATTTACCTGGCTAAATAAGTCTGCACGTATATTACCTCTGGCTAATGGCCCCAGTTGGTTTTTTTCATTAAATGGATCGCCTATGCTTACTGCTTTCATTTTGTCGACGAATAAAGCCTCAAACTCGTCATAAACATTTTGGGTAATGATAAAACGTTTAGCACCAATGCAGCTTTGTCCGGTGTTTATCAATCGGGCTTTTACGCAAGCCTCAACAGCCTTAGGGATATCGGCATCGTCAAAAATAAGATAAGGGTCGCTGCCTCCCAGTTCCAGTACGCATTTTTTTAAATATTTTCCTGCTGTTTGTGCAACTGCTTGTCCTGCTTTTGTACTTCCGGTAAGTGTAATGGCTGCAATTCTTTTGTTGGCCACCATTCTTTCCACTTTACGGTTGGAGGCTAGCACCGTACGAAAAATATTATCCGGAAAATCAGCGTCAGTAAATAAATCCTCTACGGCAATGGCGCATCCGGGAACATTGGAAGCATGTTTTAAAACTACTGTATTCCCAGCCAGTATAGCAGGGACTGCAAAACGAAATACTTGCCAGAAAGGGAAATTCCAAGGCATAATGGCTAATATAACTCCTAGTGGCTGATTGACGACATACGACTCTGTTGCTTCGGTGAGAATAGTCTTTTGCTGTAATATATCTTCTATGTTGTCACAGTAATAATCGCACACCGAGATGCATTTATCTATTTCCGCTCGGGATTCATTGATGGGTTTACCCATTTCAATAGATATGGTGAAAGCAAGACCTTCCTTTTTAAAGTTCAAAAATTTGGCTAAAGCCTTTATTTTTTCTATTCTGAAATCAAGTTTACTGTACTTCCATAATTTGTAAGCAGTTTGTACATCTTTGATGATGTTATCTATTTCTTCCCATTGATGTTCAAGGTGTTCTCTTACTGTTTCTCCGTTTGCAGGATTGATACTTTTTAGTAACATGTTATTCTCCGTTTTTCGTGGGATAAATATGACAACTCTAATTGAATTTACTGATAAAATTAAGTGGAATTTTTATGAATATGAAAAGGTAAAGGTGAAAATATTGGATCATTATTAAAAGAGGAGATTTTGGTATAGGCTTTTTGGCATGCAAATGGGATTAAACATATATACATTACCCATATTATAAAGGAAGGCTGTTGCATAAATCCGGATTATTTAATCTTTTTTATTAGGGTTTGTCTTTCTGTATTCTGTTTGTCTAAGCTTCGTTTTGTTAAGACAATTAGTATATGTGACATGTTTTTAAATAAAGAAAGACCGGTTTGAAAGCTTAAAATCACGTTTTGTATCCAATAAGAGCCTCTTCTTTTGTGTTTTTCAATGGTAAATTACCTGCGTATTTGTAATTTAATTTGAATGTGTAAAAACCTGAAAGGCAGTTTTTTGGTGTGTTATGTATGCTGCTTGTAGGGTTAGTTTTAAGACTGGTATAGAATAAGTAGTGGTTGATTATTTACCATTTTTACCAAATGTGTATAAAATTGTGAAAACATGTTAAAGGCGTTAAAATTCCTTTTTCATGTTTAAACAATTTAAT
>JBFHEL010000203.1:0-7607 GCA_041584155.1 Saccharicrinis sp. | reverse complement strand
ACACTATAAAAACAGGACTCTAATTTAATGGCAATAAAAAGACTCACTAAAAAAACAAATACTTACCAACCTTATTGGTAATGCCTTTAAATTTACCCCAAAGGGTCAAATAATAGGTAATTGCAGCAACGAAAACAACCATTTTAATTTAGTATAGAAGATACTTGTATTGACATAAGTGAAGATAAATAAGATAAGATATTCGAGCATTTTTTTCTGGTACATCTTTCTGCGATAAACAATACCGGAGGCACCGGTCTGGGTTTATCCATTGCAAAAGGATTAAGTGAATTATTAGGGGTCAAATCTTGTTCGAATCAAAAGCCAATGCGAAGTATATTTTAATTTACGGTTAAAAATTTCATGCCTTAAAACAGCACGGAACCGAATTATTTTATAATCATAATTGTTATATTGCAACAGCTATTATTTTAATAGTTCAGACTCAAACATTTATGCCATTATGACTACCTTCCATACCCTATATGCAAGAATGATATTATTAATTGTAATATTATTCCCTTTTTTTTCAATTTCCAAAGCGCAAAGCTCTTATAAATTTAAGCACTTTAATTACAACAGTGGATTAAGTTCAAATGTTGTCAAAGCGATTATACAAGATAAGGATGGTTTTATGTGGATTGGAACCGACAATGGACTAAACCGTTTTGATGGATACTCTTTTAAAAGCTATACTTCTATCAGTGGTGACAGCACCAGTTTAAACAACAATATGATCTCTGCTTTAACTGAAGACACTCTCAGAAATTGCCTATGGGTATTAACACTAACCGGGGTATCGAGATTAGATAAAACCACATATACATTTAAAAACTACGCATTAAATGATTCAAGAACCTATTTTGTCCCCTTTGCCAATGGCTCAATATGCTTAGATCAGGATAACAACCTTTGGCTTGAAGGGTTTTCCTCAGGCCGTAAAAAGAGTCTGTATAAATACAATGCCGATAAAGATATTTTTGTGAATTACATTGGCAAGATAAAGGATCTTCCCAGAGATTTTACTTCAATATTTACGGATAAAAATAAGCAATTATGGTTTGGTACTAGAAAAGGTTTATTTCGTTATAATCAGCAAACAAACACGGCTAAACAAATTTCATTCAAAGATTTAAACACTAACGACCAACACGTTACATCTACCTATGTTGACGATAAAAATAACATATGGCTGACCTATAAAAAGGATTATCGCATTTATAAATGTACACACGATACCATAACGGAATTTTATAACCCCAGGATCATACCTAATGAATATAATACCATTAGCACGCTTACTAAATACGATAACAAAATCATAGCGGGCATACGAGATTTGGGGATCTTAATTCTTGATTTAACGACAAAGGAAACTCAATTACTTCAGCCTGATAAATACAACGATACAAGCATCAATAGTAAAGTTCCACTGGTCACTTATAACGATAAACTAGGAAATTTATGGATAGGAACCTACAACAACGGCATTAATTTTCTGGATAAAAACGCAAAACATTTTAATCATTACCATTTTAACTTTGACCCTAAGGGTCTAATGAGTAACCAGGTAAGAGCCTTATTTCAGGACTCGGATGGAGAAATATGGATTGGAACAAAGGAAGAAGGAGGAATAAGTCGTTTTCACCCCAACGAAGGTACTTTTGACAATTACAAGGCAGATAAATCCAGAAAAAACTGGCTAAGCAATGACATTGTTATTTCTATCAATGAGTTAAGTCCTGGCAAACTATTAGTTGGCACTTATGGAAGCGGGATATTCCTGTACGATAAAAACAAGCATATCTTTAAGCCTTTTGCCAATACCGAAATGGGAACAAACACCATATCTCAAAACCATGTATATGCCATGTATAAGGATCAAGAGGGCTTGATATGGATAGGCAATAATGGTCTGGCTGATATTTTTAACCCAACAACTCAACATTACACTCACCTCAATGGCATTACCCATGCCCGTTGCTTTGCTGATTTAGGAGACTCTGTGATTATAGGCACATGGAGTGCAGGTGCTTTTTGTTACCATAAAAAAGACCAATCAATACAGCAATTCCATTTTAAAAACATTGGTAACCTAAGCGATAAAGAGCTTTTAATTAACGCAATAACACAAGATCTGAATGGTACTCTTTGGTTTGCCACCAATAAAGGATTAATCAAACAAGGTCCTTCGCTACAGGATTGTGGTTTGAGTAACAAAGAAGATGAGCTGGCCGAAAACAATATATGTGCTGTGTTAGTAGATGACCATAATAACATATGGGTAAGTACCAAAGGAGGTATTTCAAGACTTGATCATCAAACCGGAGCCATTAAAAACTATGACAAATACGATGGCCTGCAATCCTCTCTCTTTGAAAATTTCGTTTCCTTAAAAACCAATAGCGGTCATTTATTATTTGCAGGATTAAATGGTTTTAACATATTTCATCCCGACTCCATTCAGGAAAACCCAAACATTCCAAATGTATTTTTAACAGGACTTAATGTACTCAACAAAGCCATTAAAATAGGTGATGAATCGAATATATTGTCAAAACATATTAGTTTAACAGATGAGATTACGTTAACCTATGATCAATCTTCCTTTTCATTAGAATTTATAGCACTTAACTATACCTCACCGGAAAATAATCAGTATCAATATATACTCGAAGGATTTGATCATGAATGGATAGACGCAAGCTCTAATCGTAAAGCGAGCTATACCTATATGCCTGCCGGCGAATACACTTTTAGAGTAAAAGCATCAAATAACGATGGAGTATGGAATGAAGAAGGGGCATCGGTACATATTACCGTATTACCTACTTTTTGGAAGAGTAAGACTGCTCTGGTCATTTATTTTGTGGTATTATTTTTATTTCTCCTATTACTCAAAACTATTATTACCTATAGAACCCGGCAAGAGAATAAACTTCAACAGGAACAAATACAAAAGAAAAGAATTGAAGAAGAAGGAAAGAGCAGACTACGGTTTTTTACTAATATTTCGCATGAACTCAGAACTCCTCTTACCCTGATCACCGCTCCTTTAGAAAGGTTAACACTATACCAAACAGAAGACAAGCTACTTAAAACACAACTTTTGAGCATGAATCGAAACGCCCAGCATTTATTAAGGTTAGTGAACCAGTTAATGGATTTTAGACGAATGGAAGAAAACAAAATCAAATTAGCTGTTTCAAAGGGTGATATTATTAGTGAAGCAAAAGAAATATTTAATAGTTTTCAATATATCGCTCAAAAAAAAGGTCTTAGCTTAACCTTCATCACGCCACATCAAACAACTATCGAATGTTGGTACGATGCTGATATTCTTGAGAAATCACTCTATAACCTATTATCCAATGCCATTAAGTTTACAGAAAAAAACGGAGCAATAACTCTGGAGCTTAAAATAACAGATGCACAGTTGTGTATTCAGGTAAAAGACACTGGAGTAGGCATTTCCACAGAAGCGATTGATAAAATTTTTGATCGCTATTACACCACCGATCATCCTGATCAAAACCAATCAGGTACAGGAATAGGATTAGCATTTACCAAGAATATGATTCATCTGCATCATGGTACCATAGAAGTGGAAAGCACAGAAAACAAAGGTAGCTGTTTCACAATTTGTTTCCCTGTTGATAAAAGCTCTTATACTGATCATGAAACTCAACATATAAAAATAAAATCGCCTTTATTGATTGATACATCAATAGATCTACCTCATGAACCAATGCCTCTTGCAACACCAATAGCCAATACCAGAACTATTATGATTGTAGAGGATTATGATGATTTACGCGATTACCTGATCCAACACTTTAGCGAATATAATGTAATTGCCTGTGCTAATGGGAAAGCTGCATTGGAACAAGCTAAAGATAAGATGCCTGATATTATTCTATCTGACATTATGATGCCCGAAATGAATGGACTGGAGTTATGTCATCAAATTAAAACAAACCTTATAACCTCACATATTCCTGTTGTGCTGCTAACTGCCAGAACAACCAATGATCAAAAATTAGAAGGATATAAGCACCTTGCTGATGCCTATATTGAAAAACCGTTTAGCATTGAGCTATTAAAAGCACAGGTTACCAACCTCATTCAACTTCGCGAAAACATTACAAAAAATTATAGTAAGCATACTAATACAGCGGATCCAGAGAAAGTCACTGAGAAACAAAATCCATTGGATAAAATCTTTTTAGATAAAATTGATCATATTATTGAAATCAATATGATGGATAATGCATTATCAGTAGAGCGTATTAGTGCTGAAGTAGGAATGAGCCGAAGCCAGCTATTCAGGAAATTTAAGGCCATCATTGATACCACCCCAAGTCAGTATATACGCATATTCAGGCTTAATAAGGCATCTAAACTATTAATGAGTCAGCAATATAACGTAAACGAAGTAGCCTTTATGGTGGGTTTTGCTGATGTTTCGCATTTTATATCAGCCTTTAAAAAACAATTTAAACAAACACCTAAACAATATGCCGAAAATTGCTAAGGTTAAAAATAATAACGCAGCTATTTACAATCCCAACGGATGAAATAGCTGCGTAAAATTATTTGATATTATAGGCTTACTTTCACCTTTTCTCCAGAGAAAGCTATATCTGTATACTTCTCATATCCAATCAATTCTACTTTAAAATTCATTGGCACATCTGTAAATTTAATATAATTACCGGCTTTATTTTCAATACTAACTTCCTTGTTGGCATCAGCATATTTAATGAGTAATTCAGTATACTCTCCCTGCTCATAGTCATAAGACTCATTGTCATCCAGATACAATACATACTCTGCATCTTTACCCGGAAATACCTTTAAACAAATTGGTTCATTAGTTTCTTGCGTGGCAAACTGAATTTTAGGTCCTGTAGGAATAATAGATCCGGCTTTTACAAAGATTGGAGTGCTATTAAAAGGGGCATCTACCGTAATATTCCTGCTCCCCGACACGCTTTTTCCTGTCCAGAAGTTAAACCAATCACCTTCGGGCAAATAAACCTCTTTTGTTCTTTTTTGGTACTCTGTTACAAAGGATACCATCATCGATTCCCCAAAAAAGAGCTGATCTTTGATGCCCCAGGTATTTTTATCTTCAGGATAATAATAAACCAAGGGACTCATTAACAAATGACTTTCGTTGGTTACTTTCCATGCTTCTGAATAAATATAGGGCATTAACTGGTAGCGAAGATCAATAAATTTACGCGCCATATCTTCAAACTTAGCACCATAACGCCATATTTCTGTTTCAGAAACATAACCATGAATTCGGAAAATTGGACTGAAAGTACCAAATTGAAACCAGCGTGTTAACAATTCAATATATTCAGGATTAGTATACTGGCTATCGAACTGTGGATTAATCGACTTTGAATCTCTAAAAAATCCTCCTATATCGTGCGACCAATAGGGTATTCCTGCCATGGTAAAATTTAAGCCTGCAGCAATCTGTTCGGTAAATTGCTCCCATGAGGCCTCTACATCTCCCGACCATGAAGTTGCTCCATAGCGTTGTTGTCCGGAATAAGCAGAACGAGTCAGGTTAAAAACACGTTCGTTAGGAAACTCTTTACGTCGACCTTCATACATCGCTCTGGTCACCTCCAGTGAATAGGGGTTTTGAACCTCCTCGTAAGGACCCACAGCGGTATTTACTTTTGTATTGGAAACTCCTTCCGGCTCTGTTCCATCCAACCAGATAGAATGAACACCATAATGAAACATCGAATCGCTTAACATACGATAAAAACGCGCTCTGATTTCCGGATCGTAGATATCAACGTAATTACTCGTCTCTATTTTTTTTAGGTTATACTTTTCCTCTAAAGCTTCGTTCTTCACCTCAGGCCATACTGAAACCATTAATTTCAGGTTTAGTTCTTTCAACTCATCCACCATCGATTGAGGATTTGGGTATTTAACCCTATCCCACTCCGGCCCTTTGGTTCCTTTGGGCCAATAAAACCAATCCTGTACAATGTTATCAAAAGGAATCTCACGTTTTCTCATCTCATGAGCATTCTCCAATAGTTCGGCCTGATTGTGATATCGTTCGCGACATTGCCAAAAACCATAAGCACTTTTAGGAAACAAAGGGGCTTTGCCAGTTAGCTTTTGATATTGCGAAATAACTTCTTGCGGATTACCACCCTGCACCAGATAGTAGTTGATACAGCTTCCCTGCGTACTGCTAAAAACCGTTTTATTATAATCGGGTTTATTATAAAATAAGCGGCCTGGAATTTTAGCTCCTGTATTTTGAAACACTACTTTGTATTCTTTACCCGCTTGCAGATACTTTTTTCCTGAATACCTTCTGGGCATCCAAATTGTAGAATAGTTGATGATATCATCACCATCGATGCTTACCTTAATTTCACCTCGCATGCGCCCATTATTATCGCTCAGAGCCAGGAAAGTATATTCGCCAGTTTTATCTGGAGTAAATGTCGTTTCTCGAATATTTTTTGCAATATTTTCCTCTGTAATATGAGATGCTACATCTTCTTTTTCTCCATCAACAGCTACATCTTTTATATTTTTATCCGTTTTAAGATTACCTGTTGAAGCAAACTCAATCTCATTTTGAGTCTTATTGATATCGGTAAGGCTATAATTATGCCAATAAATTCCATATCCCTTGGTAGAAACCAAAAAAGGGATGGCTATTTCCTGATTATACTGCTGTAAACGAAGAGGAACATTTTTCCAGTTCATAATACCACTCTGAAACTGTCCTAAACCATACAAAGCCTCATCTCCTGCAACAAATGCCTGAGATACTTTAGTTGTTTCCTTGGCATCCTCTTTTACATAGGTTAATTCGTTAGTTTCAGCAACTAGATTTTTTCCTTTTTTATCCTGATACTCAATGGTTCCATCACTATTTACAAATACATTAATAGCACTTGTACTGATGATAAGCTGTTCTCTGCTCTGTTTTAATTCCCAGGATACATTCTGGAGTTCTAGAATAGTTACATAGTCAGGTAAAGCTAGTTGTTCTTTTCCTGTTACATATTTTCTCACATGAATAATCGACTCATCAACAATTTCAATATTAACATTGAGACTATCTAACTGAATAACAACCCCATTCTTCCCCTTTTCAATAGCATACCTGAATTTTTCACATGATGAAAGCCCAAGCACTAACCCTAAAAGGCAATACATTAATAAATTACGTAGTCGTGACATAAATATAGATTTTTATAGTTTAATAGTTTTTAAATTGGTTATTGTTTTATAGAATATGGGGATGGGACATTAGATTTTCTGTGAGAAGAATGAAGTATAAAAACCCCTCCCGGTTTGTACCTCCCTCCCACTTAGTAGGAGGGAGTGCTGATTTACAGCATACAAAATTGTTATATTTAAAGATAGGTTGTTTCTCCCAACTAACTCTTCTGACAAAGGCTCTACCGTTTCTAAAGTTAAAATCATAGATCCCTAATTATTGTTCTTCCCTCTGATTTATAACTTTCGAGTAAAGCTTTTAACGCTTTAGCTTTCCCGGGATACTCCTTTAACAGATTTTTAGTTTGCTGAGGATCCTCTTTCAAGTT
>JBFHEL010000202.1:0-7612 GCA_041584155.1 Saccharicrinis sp. | reverse complement strand
ATGGTTTGGATAATGGCCTCCATGGTTTCACAATCTTCAATTTTCTGGTAAATTTTATTTTCTATGAAGATGCGTTCAAGTGAGGCAAAATGCCAGGCTTCTTCTAACTCGTTACGTCTTATTTCAAGTTCACGTGTTAAGAGTTGAACGGTATTATCAGTGTTTCTGCGTAGTATTTCCGATACTCCAAGGAACTTTGGTGTATTATCTTCAATTAAACAGCTGTTTGGAGAGATAGATACTTCACAGTCGGAGAAGGCATAGAGGGCATCTATGGTTTTATCCGCAGAAACACCACTGGGCAGATGGATAAGTATTTCAACATTTTCGGCAGTGTTATCGTCTACCTTTTTTATTCTGATCTTACCCTTGTCATTGGCCTTTATAATTGATTCAATGAGCGAGGAAGTATTTTTTCCAAAGGGTATATCTACTATGTTAAGTGTTCTGTTATCCTGTTTAACAATCTTGGCCCTAACCTTAACGGCTCCTCCTCTTACTCCATCATTATAACGCGAAACATCAATCATTCCTCCTGCAGGAAAATCGGGAAATATTTCAAAATCCTTGCCCTCAAGATGATTAATGGAGGCATCGATAAGTTCGTTAAAGTTATGAGGTAAAATTTTTGAGGCTAATCCAACAGCAATACCTTCTACTCCCTGAGCCAGTAGTAAAGGAAACTTAACCGGCAGGGTAATAGGTTCTTTGTTACGTCCATCGTAACTCATTTTCCATAGGGTGGTTTTAGGATTAAAAACCACTTCCTGGGCAAATTTGGTTAAACGCGCCTCAATATAACGGGGTGCAGCAGCACTATCGCCGGTGGCAACGTTACCCCAGTTCCCTTGTGTGTCAATTAAAAGATCTTTCTGTCCCAACTGAACCAAAGCATCACCTATGGAAGCATCACCGTGAGGGTGAAATTGCATGGTGAAACCGATGATATTGGCAACTTTATTATATCTGCCATCGTCCATTCTTCGCATGGCATGTAATATTCTTCGTTGAACAGGCTTTAACCCATCATTCAGGTGAGGTACTGCACGTTCAAGTATTACATAAGAAGCATAGTCGAGAAACCAACCCTTAAACATGCCCCCCAGATGTGATATTTTAACATCACCTGCTTGTTTTTCTGATTGGTTCTGCTCAGCTGGTTTATTGTTTTCGGGGTTAAGGTTTGTGTCTTCTCCGTTTGGTGTATTTATTTCGTCGCTCATGCTTACGAGTGCATTTAAAATGATTTGAATTATGCCGGGTCTTCTTCTATTACCAGGTTGTTTATGATGAATTCCTGACGGTCGGGTGTGTTTTTTCCCATGTAAAATGATAACAATTGCTGAACTGCATCTTCTTTCTTCATTCTGACTGGTTCAAGTCTGATGTCTTTTCCTATAAAGTGCTTGAACTCATCGGGACTAATCTCTCCCAGTCCTTTGAATCGTGTAATTTCAGGGTTTGTTCCACAAGCGGACATCGCTTCTGCTTTTTCTTCATCAGAATAGCAATAATAGGTTTTTTTCTTATTTCTTACCCTGAAAAGAGGTGTTTGTAAGATATATAAATGCCCGTTTTTTACCAACTCAGGGAAGAATTGTAAGAAAAAAGTAATGAGTAATAATCTGATGTGCATACCATCCACATCCGCATCAGTAGCAATAATTACATGGTTATAGCGTAAAGTTTCAAGACCATCTTCAATATTAAGGGCAGCCTGTAAGTGGTTGAATTCTTCGTTTTCATAAACAACCTTACGTGTTAAGCCATATGAATTAAGCGGTTTACCCTTTAAGCTGAAAACCGCTTGAGAGTTCACATTTCGTGCTTTGGTGATTGATCCACTTGCCGAGTCTCCCTCGGTAATAAAGATAGAGGAAAGAGAGGCGTTTTCTTCGCTGGTATTGTAATGAGTACGACAGTCACGTAGTTTTTTATTGTGCAAACTCACTTTCTTAGCTCTTTCTTTTGCCAGTTTTTGAATACCTGAGATAGCCTTGCGTTCTTTCTCCGATTCCAGAATCTTTTTCATCAAAAGTTCTGTAATCTGGGTGTTTCGGTGTAAGAAATTATCTAACTCTTTTTTGATAAAATCAACGATATAGTTCCGTACCGATGGACCATTGGGTCCCATATCTTTAGAACCTAATTTGGTTTTTGTTTGAGATTCAAAAACCGGTTCTTCAATTTTAATGCTGATGGCAGCAATGATACCTGTGCGAATATCTGATACATCGAAATTTTTATTGTAAAACTCACGAATGGTTTTTACCAGTGCTTCTCTGAAGGCCAACTGATGGGTTCCTCCTTGTGTGGTGTGCTGTCCGTTCACAAAGCTATAATATTCTTCGCCGTACTGGTTACCATGGGTAAAAGCTACTTCAAAATCTTCGGTTTTTAAATGTATAAGCGGGTAGTTGCCCGGAGAAGTCATATTGTCGTTTAACAGGTCGAGTAAACCATATTTAGAATGATAGACTGATCCATTGTAGTTGAGCTTTAAGCCCGCATTCAGATACGTGTAATTTTTCAGCAGAGGTTCAATATACTCATGATGATAAACGTATTTCTCAAAGATTTCAGTATCAGGTTTAAAGCTAACAAAGGTTCCATTTTCCTCCGAAGAAGGTTGAATATCGTATTCGGTAATTACATTTCCTCGCGAGAATTCAACTTTTTTACATTGTCCTTCACGAAATGCGATAACTGTAAAAGAGGAAGATAAGGCATTCACTGCCTTAATACCCACCCCGTTTAAACCAACGGATTTCTTAAATACCTTAGAGTCGTATTTGGCTCCTGTGTTCATTTTCGAAGCCACATCTATCACTTTACCCAGAGGTATGCCACGTCCGTAGTCCCGGATGCTTACTTCCCCATCCTGAACAGAGACCTCGATTTTTTTTCCATACCCCATCATATATTCATCAATGGAGTTGTCCATCACCTCTTTTAGTAATACATAGATACCATCGTCAGCATAGGAACCATCTCCAAGCTTACCTATGTACATTCCTGGTCGCTTACGGATGTGTTCTTTCCAATCGAGAGTTCTAATGGCATCTTCAGAATACTGTTGAGACATATCTTAGTGTGTTTAATTATTGTTTCTTACGTTGCACTGATATTAGAAAATTTCTCAAATATAGCTAAAAGGTATTTTTTATGGTAATTCTTTTATCAACAGGTGAAAAGAAATATATTTTGGTGCCTCTAAATGGCTTATTTTACGTTAGGTAAATATTTGGTGCTAAAAAAATTTTTTTCAGATAGAAAATAGGGGACCTTTGTATGGGTGGAAAATAAAAAACGGATTCAAATGAAGGAATCCGTTTTATTGCAAATTTGTGAACCAAAAAAATACACCTTGACAATTTATATCTCCCATTGTTCATGTATTAAATTGATTGCAACAAGAGACTGTTTAATAGTCTGATGTAAAAAAAATCAATTTTTCTTTTAAAACATAAACTTTAAGGCTTTTTTTTATGAAATAATTGAAAAATTAGTTTGTGACGATTATACCCATCTGTTTCATCAGAAAAGAGGCATTATGATTTTGAGTAATTCCCTTATGTAATTTGTAGTCGAATATTAATTCGTTTCCGATGTTTTCTACTTCGAAACACAGGTTAATGATTTTTCCTTGGGTTTCCTTTTCTAATATTCCCAATTCCAAATCGTGAGTGGCAATCATTCCTTTAGCATTGAGGGATAATAAATTTTTAATGAGCTCCAGACTACCATAGGTTTTGTCTTTTGAGTTGGTTCCTTTCAGTATTTCATCTAAAATAATAAAAATAGGAATGCCTTTTTTTAAATGCTCAATAATAAATTTTAATCTTTTTAATTCCGCAAAGAAATAGGACTCATGTTTCATTAGTGAGTCTGTAGTTCTCATATTGGTAATCATTTGCATAGGAGTAAAGGTCATTTCTGTGGCACAAACGCTCATCCCGCAACGTGCTAAAATCATATTTAACCCTACGGTTCTTAAAAAAGTACTTTTGCCAGACATGTTGGCCCCGGTAATTAGTGTGAAGATGGATTTGTTAAAATCAAAATTGTTACAAACTCTCTCCTGTCGATTAATTAGTGGGTGGCCCATATCTGAAGCCTTTAGGATGATTTTGTTATCGGGGTTGGGGAAGGTAAAATCGGGGTGGTTGTATACAAAGCCAGCCATGCTATTAAACGCATCTGTTTCATATACAATTTGTAACCACTCTTTTATGTGGCTGCTGTGTTTGTTTAGCCAATGTTCTATTTTTATTACATATATAAAATCCCAAAGCAGAAAGCCATTTAGTATAGGACCAGTTAACATGCCTTTGCGCTGATCGAAATGTTTCATAAATGAACTGAGCTGCGATATTTCCTGGCTTGCACTTGTGGATTGGTTCTGTAGTCTTTCTTTGTTTGCTAACAGGCTTTTTGACTTGAATTCTTCCTGATTGATGAGTGATATGAGTAAGGCAAATTTATTTAATATATCGTTTAGAGAGGTGAATTGCTCATTGATAATACTTATGTTTTTAGAATAGTAACTTGTAAAAGATAAATTTAGTAAAAATAAGGTAACGGGCACTGCTGAGGGTAGTCCTATATTTGTTAAACCTATAGAAATGAAAAATAATACAGGTAATAATTTAACTAATAGTTTAAATGTTTTTCCTTTGTTTATCAGTAATGGATGGTAGGTGTCAAAGGCAATGATCTTATTCACGTCTTCCTGAGTCTCATTTAACAACCTCCCTTTAGCATAGAAATGTTGGCGAAAGATTAATTTTTCGGCTAACTCTTTGATTACAGATTGATGTTCTTTGATTGTGGCTGTATCCGTGGATGGAGAGCAAAGGCGGGACTGAAGTTCTTCTTCTCCTTTTAAGGTGGTAGTTCGGTTTATGTATTGAAAAAATGATCCCGGACCAAATAAATCAAGATCGTGAGAATAATGGTGATGAGGGTTAATGAATTGTTCTCCTGAACAAAAAGAACTCCAGTCTCCTGATTGTGCTTGAATTTCTTGTTGGTTTAAAGAGATTAAAGAAAGGAGTTCATTTTTCTTTTTCTTGAGTTGGTTAAATCGCTTGACCAGCACAAAAAAGATCATACACAGGCCTAAAAAGCTGGTAATCGCCAGCCATATGTGAAAAGCGGATAAATAAATTGGTGCAGCAAACAATAATATAAACACCAAAACCCGCATCCATCCGGATTGTATCATCTTTAAGGATATGAGTTTTGATTGCTTTTTATAGGTCTGAGCTAATTTTTCATATTGTAAAGTTAGCTGTTTATATTCTGATTCGAAATCTGCAATGCTTTCCATAACATATCTTTTAATTCGGTTATTCCTATATTGGAGACCGAAGATATAAAAGTATGTGGAATATCAGGTAAGTCCGATTTTATCTCAGCTGTTAATTCTTCATCCAGTAAATCACATTTGGAGATAGCTAAGAGACGCTGTTTGTCGAGTAGTTCCGGATTGTAATTTTTTAGCTCGTTGAGTAAAATCTGATATTCCTTTTTAATATCATCGGCATCAGCAGGTATCAAAAATAGCAGGATAGAGTTTCGTTCAATGTGGCGTAAAAATCGTAGTCCAAGCCCTTTGCCTTCGCTGGCGCCTTCTATAATACCTGGTATGTCAGCAATTACAAATGATTTATAGCCACGATAATTAACAATGCCTAAATTTGGAACCAGAGTAGTAAATGGGTAATCTCCTATTTCAGGTTTGGCTGCCGATACAACAGAAAGAAGGGTGGATTTACCGGCGTTAGGGAATCCAACTAAACCAACATCAGCCAGCACTTTAAGTTCCAGAATAACCGCTGTTTCTAAGCCATCCTGACCAGGTTGGGCATATCTTGGGGTTTGGTTAGTAGAGGTTTTAAAGTGCATATTACCTCTTCCTCCTTTTCCTCCCTGAACGAGAATGAATTCTTGGTTGTCTTCTGTTATTTCATAGAGCACTTCACCGGTTTCAGCATTTTTAGCTATAGTGCCAAGGGGTACGTATATGGTTTTATCTTCACCTTGAGCTCCGGAGCTTCCCTGGCCTCCTCCTGACATTCCATGACCAGCAAATACATGACGTTGAAATTTCAGGTGAAGAAGCGTCCAGTGGTTACGACTACCCTTGATAATAACGTGTCCTCCTCTTCCTCCGTCACCCCCATCAGGTCCCCCCTTGGGAATAAATTTCTCGCGGCGCATGTGTGCAGAGCCCTGTCCGCCTTTTCCTGAGCGGCAGAATATTTTTACGTAATCAACAAAATTGCTACTTGCCATAACCTTAAAAGTAAAAAAATAAGCCACGAAGAGGCTAGTTGCTCCCGCGGCTTAAAATTGATGTTGTTATATTATTGAACTGAATCGATGGCTTCTGCAATAGAGCCAAAAATTTCATCAATAGAACCTACTCCTTGAATTGATTTGTATACTTTCTTTTCTTTATAATAATCAATTACAGGCTTAGTTTGAGATTCGTATACCGAGATTCTTTTTTCAATGGTTTCTAAATTGTCATCTGAACGTCCGGATGTTTCTCCGCGTTTTAACAGTCTTGAGACTAATTCTTCCTTTGGAACCTCAAGGTTCACCATTACGTTAACCTTAGTGCTGTATTCGTTTAAAAGCTCATCGAGTGCTTTGGCTTGTTCAACTGTGCGAGGAAAACCGTCAAATATAACCCCTTCGGTACCCACCAAGGTCTCGATTTTATTGTCGATCATTCCAATGATAGTCTCATCAGGAACTAACTCTCCTTTGTCGATAAAGCTTTTGGCGATCGTACCTAATTGAGTATGTCCGCTAATCTCAGCCCTTAACAAATCTCCGGTAGAGATATGAGCAAGGTTATACTTCTTAATGATATTTTCGCTTTGTGTTCCCTTACCAGAACCCGGAGGGCCAAAAATTACTACATTCAACATGCTAATGTGTTTATAAATTTATTCAACAACAGTATAAATGTCAGGTAGGTTACGACCATAACCGTCATAGTCTAAACCATATCCAACAATAAAATCATTAGGAATTTCCATTCCTGTATACTCTATTTTTATATCTTTTTTACAGGCGTCCGGTTTAAAAAGCATGGTTGCTATTTTAAGTTCAGCAGGAGCGTAACCCATAAGTTGATTTTGAATTTTTTCGATGGTCACACCTGTGTCAATGATATCTTCGAGAATGACCACTGTTCTGCCTTCAATGTTTTCGTTAAGCCCTATGAGTTCCTTTACTTTACCGGTGGTAGAAGTGCCTTCGTAGGAAGATAGCTTTACAAAACTAATTTCACAAGGAAAAGTCAGTTTCTTCATTAAATCAGCAGCAAACATAAATGAACCATTTAAGATACAAATCATCAATGGATCTTTGTCAGCTAATTCATTATTCATTTTCTCAGCAATGCCCTCAAGAGCTTTATCTATAGTTTCAAATGATATAGACAGCTCAAACTCCTTGTCTAATAGCTTTATACGTTTCATTAATTGGGGAAAATTTTTATTCTGTGGCGCAAAAGTACAAAAAAATACAATCTTTAAATCATTTTATTTTCATAACTTATTAATTTTGCGATTGTTTAATCATTTTTATCATT
>JBFHEL010000201.1:0-7631 GCA_041584155.1 Saccharicrinis sp. | reverse complement strand
GCTCCGGCTATCTTGCCGTTTTCCTTTATCAAATGAGTAATCATTACCCTTTCGGTAACAGGTATCTTTCTTTCTTTTATTGGTTTATGAAAAGAATTACGACAAAGTGCCTCATCAAAAAATCCCCATTCACGTAGTTCTTGCACTCTGGCAAGAGAATGCTCAGCCGTTAAGCGTGTATAAACCGGGTTATTTGTACCTATTGCTGAATAGGCTATCTTTTCTAAATATTCATCAATACTTATTTTAGCGGTTTTAGGATCATAGGAAAAAATACCTTTTGCAAAGGGAGTTTCTCCAGAAGTACCTAATCCACCCTTGACAACCATAGCTACTTTAGCACCTGCATCATGGGCCTTAACAGCAGCAAAAAGTCCTGCCATACCACCACCAATCACCAGCACATCGGTATCAATCTGCTCCTGTGTTAATTCACCTAAATCTATTTGTAATTTATTTTCCTCCTGATTGGCCGCATAGCCCATAGAGGCGAAAACTGCGGCTCCAATGGCCCCGCCAGCTAATCCTAAAAAATTGCGGCGTGACATATCGTTATGTTTTTCTGACTTTCCCATAATAACTCAATAATTTATTGTGTCTTACCTCTTTTCCTCTTCCAATTTAGAAGAGGAAAAAAAATATGTCTTAAAAAGTAATCCAATACCTACAGCAGCTAGTAGTATTATAAACACAGATACAGTAGTATCCACATGTCTACCCAATAATAATACATGAGCCACAGCAAGCACTACAAAAACTATGGATAAAACACCATGAAGGATACGCCATGATTTATAACTCATCGGTAACCGATTACGAAAAAACGATGTAAATCCAATGATCAACATAAATACCCAGGCTATCATTCCTAATAGAACTCCATTATTTCCAAACGAGGTAATCAATGTTACAAAAGCTTCTATAGGATTAACTCCAGCTTCAAAGAACCTGGGAAGCACAACTAAGAAAGGATGAATAAGCAAAATAGGAATAAAGACATAACCTAAAACTTTATGCCATTTAATTACCTTACCCATCTTATGTGGTTTAAGAATACTTGCATTATTTCTAGACAAATAAAACTGCCCAAGCATAAGCACAAAAGAAACAATGGTTATTAAAGAAATAACCTCTTTCAAAACAGTACGACGTGGGAAATCCCCTACCCACCAAAACAAAACAGGTAAGCCAATAAAAACAGAAAGCCCTACTGCTACATTATATTTTTTAACGTTCTTTTCCATCATATCACCCCCATGAAACAATTACTGGTATAGATTTATCCGGTGTTATAGTAATTGCATCTACCGGACAATACATACGACACAAATGACAGATCTGACAATCTGCCGGATACGTAATAACAGCCTTTTGGCTCTTCTTATCCAATCGGATAACATCAGTTGGACATGCTTTGACACAAAGTCCACAACCAATACATCCACTTATCTTTTTTATAGGCATATATTAAAAGTTTAGTTAGTATTAATAATCAGCACTACAAATGAATTAATAAACAAGTAGACCTAAAAATGTATTCGACAGAATGCATAATTTTGTCTATAATTCATGTATAATTCTATATACTAAAATACCCGGCAACAACTATCAACAAAATCTAACACTAACAAACAATGCACATAGAAACCTATCATCGTCCTATTAACAAGAAGTGTAAGTGTTGACAAAAGACATAAAAATCTGTTTTAATACAAGACCATCAATTAATAGTAGTAATCGTTTGTGATATTGTAAATGAGGTATAAAGCGTACCCGGGGTATAAGATCCAGAAGTATACAGACCATCCTCTGAAGTACCCGAGGAACTTCCTCCATAATAAAATTTATAGGTAGAACCTTTACTTAGCTCCGAAGAGGAGAACACCACTGAATCAAACGACTTAACCGATTTATAAGTAAGTAAATCATTACCTTCAGCATCTTCTATATGAATTAGTTTTCCTGCCGAAAGCGTATTTTTAAGGTTAACCAATAGTGCACATTGATCTGATGACGAAGCAGGAGCCTCAGCCATTTGCGACATACCAAGGGCTAACAAAAATCCACCATCTACAGTACATGTCCCATCGCAATCCAGTGCACTATTTGAACTGGATGAAGAGGCATTTACCAATATGATTCCTCCAGTGATATCCATGTCATCATTAGAGTCCAACCCATCGCCACCAGCATAAATATAGATATAACCATCACTTATATTTAAAGTATAACTACTGGAAGTGGAAGTGGTACTTTTACGACTCTCTGAAGAATCTCCACCGGCAGACACATTAATACCATCATCACTGGATGTAATCCATATATTTCCACCATTTATGGTAATGTCACCGCTGGAACTTTCCAGGCCCTCATACGATTCAGAAATATAAATATCTCCATCTTCAATATTCAAATCATTATCTGAATGAATACCATCATCTCCTGACTCAACAGTAATAAACCCATTGTATATTGTTTGATCTCCATCCGAATGCAGACCATCATCAGCGGCATCCACAGACAAAACACCATCATAAATAATAGTAGAAACGCCTGATTTTATACCTTTAGCTGACTCATAGCTACTTACGCTTTCATCACTACCTCCTCCTGCATAAATATCTAATTCACCATCATAGATGAGCACATCGGTTTCTGCCTGAATTCCATCTCCGTCAGAGCTTATATTCAATGTTCCACCTGCTATAGAAACATAGCCCTTAGCAGTATCTTCATCATTATCCGACTTTAGTCCATCACCCTTTGCTACCACGGTAATAACTCCACCATTAATAACCAGGTAATCTTTACCGCGTATTCCATCATCGACTGCATTTACTTCAATGGTTCCACTTGTAATAATTAATCCATCCTTGCTCGTAATTCCATCATTATGATTAGCATCCACAATCAAGGAACCATTTCCATAAACAGTAAGATCATCTGAACTGTAAATAGCAGCATTAGCATCCTCTTCATCAGAACTATAGGTACTGCCATCGGAAATATAATTTTCAGTATCTTCAGTTAAAACAATCATTGTTTTTGCAGCTTCCTTCACATAAATAGCGGCATTTGAAGAACAATAAATATCTACGCCATTCAATATGACTCTCACGATATCATCATCGTCAGTATCTACAATGACCTGACCATCGGAAAGCGAACCACTCAATTCGTAATTACCTGCAGAACTAATGGTAACCACACTTGCATCAACCGTTGCACCATCACCTGTTACCGTAATTGTACTTTCATTGAATTCAATTGAAGTAATATCAGTTGAATCCCAGATATAATCATCTGCATCATCGTGATCAACCAGATTACCGAGGTCATCATACTCA
Source organism: Saccharicrinis sp. (assembly GCA_041584155.1). Lineage (GTDB taxonomy): Bacteria > Bacteroidota > Bacteroidia > Bacteroidales > Marinilabiliaceae > Saccharicrinis. The sequence continues at coordinate 4,284 of JBFHEL010000201.1, read as the reverse complement.
TCCACATCATCATCATCATCAACCGACTCAATATCCGAATCATCACTTGAACTACTATCTACATCTCTTTCACAAGCCACTAAAAGGCATACTGTCAAAAGACTTATCCACCATAAAGTATCTCTCATTTTATTATCATTTATTAATTTACTTTACTCTAATAATTATTCCCGAATACTCACTGAGACACACTATAGGATATCGAGAATACTAATAGATATAATTATAAACTGCTGTATTTCTTGATTGCACATGTGTTTTTAAAGTACTCACAGCATTATCAAAATCATTATCCGATTCCAAAAAAGAATAGCCTGACTCCTCAGCATAAGCATAGTCCTTTAATAAATCGTAATAATCACTATAGATTTCAATCATATCATCGGCATTAAATACCTCCTCAACAAATTGCAATAAATAACCTTCGTATATCTCTTCATACTCATCCTGATCAATAATATATTTTATCAAAGGCCAACTACTACTCACACTACTCATTGAAAAATACAAGGGACTGGATTGACCTCCTGAGGATTGAAATGCTTCGTTATTATCCCAGGGAATCCAGGTCAGCAAGCTATCTTCCGGGTTATTATACAAATAATAATTGTGGGTCATATTTCCATAGGTATCCCAGTTTTGAATAACCGTATTAGCCGCCAGCCACTTTAAAAAGGCATTCACATTAAACACAGCCTCCAATTCATCCTTCCAAGCTTCCGCATCACTGGTTCTGTCTGCACTATTAATAACTGTATATAAAGACTTAACATCTGAATAATCAGCCTCCTCTTCATTCGTTTTTTTCTCTAGTTCACCTGTATCGTATGTGCCACTAGCAAAGGAAGCAGCATCCCCATCGGGTTTATATAAATTACCCTCTCCACTTGAGAATTGGCTTTCAATAACCGTATCATCTACTTCTTCCACTAAGGCATATACTCCATAATACTGAGAGCCACTACCATGATCGACATAAACTACACAAAAGGCTGTTTGCGAAGCAGCCAACCCAAACTGACGAAACATATCTGCACCCACCTTTTCGCGCATCAGGGATTCATCATCATAGTTATTACTAAGATTCAGCTGTTTAAACCCGTAAAAACGTTGATCTGCCAAGTCAGGATAATCATCCTCATATTGATCAAAATCAAGTTTGAACGAGAGCTTGTCAATGCCACTTTGATAAGCCGATATTAAACTTGAATTTCCTTTGTAGCGTATCCCTACACTATACCACTCCAGACTGTCGAACATAAATGAGCACTCAACCCACATAGGATCATCAATCGTTATTTCTCCATTATTAAAACTGGAATTCTTCACTACAGTGGACAGATTTGATTGCATATCTGACCAATCATCACTACTTATTTTTATATCGAATCGCAACACTTCGTTTTGATTGAAGACCACCGCATAATTAGGATCAACACGATTGCTGTGTGTCTCCTCAGTCCAATCTGCATAAACTTCAGTGTCCACGTCCTGATCTTCATCACTTTCACTCTCCGATACTATTTCATCATCTTCAATCACATTAACATCGCGACAAGCAGTAGAAAACAGCCACGCAAAGACAAAAATTAAATAAAAATATTTCATAGGGTTTAGGTTAGGATTAACATGTTGATTTTCAGTAGAATCAAAGTATAAACTATTAGTTTTTATAACTTTATTTTATAGCCTATATCTAAAATATGCTTGTTCGTATATTCTTGCATATAATAATCTAACTTATAACTAAGTCCGATATAATTTTTCTTAAACAATTTAAAATCAGCACCAACAGTATAACGCATCTTATATACCGATGAACCGGTAATATCCTGAAATAATTCGGTAGAGAGAGATGGTGTAATTTTACATTTAGGAATATTGTATTCTGCACCTAATTTATACCGCATCAGATCCATAGAGTCATCATCATCGTCGTCAGCATAATCACTATAACACAGGCGGAATGAAGTTTCAAAACGATTAAACTCTTTTTGAGCAGTAGCACTATATGAAAAACGACTGAAATATTCAGTGTCCTTATTTTCTCTTTGGTTAGCAATATATCTGTATGCTGCACCAATATTTAAGAACTTAAACATTTTATATTCAATTTCACCTTCTATTAAACTCTTATCCAGTGTAAAGCTATCGTCAAATCTCAATTCAGGCGACAAATTGAACTTTACCTTTTTTAATGGTTTAAAACTAAGTTTAAGTGAAGTACGTGTTTGAAACTCATTATCAACATCTTCTGCTTTGGCATAATTGCACACCAATAGCATAAGAGCAAGTAAAGTGATAACACTAACATATTTTGTCTTTAACTGTATCATTTGTTCTAATTATTATTATAAATTTTACTTATGACCTAGCGATAATTAGTTATTATCATCATTAGATCCATTCACATTAAAGAACAATATTATTTCAGCCACATCTTTTAAGAAATCTATTTTCTGAATATCGTATCTTTTTATTTTAATACCTGTTCGTTGTTTTAAATCTTCGAGCAATATATCACTCTTATCGGCGTGAATATTTTCTATTTTTTCATAAATTAAACGTATTGAACCTTCTTGTTTTAACATCAATCGTTTCTCCAAAAACCAAAGGCCCAAAACAATAGCTGCATTAGTAAAAATTAATTCTGTATAGCTTACTTTCTTATTGGCTAAGGCATTGATAACAGAAATACCAATGACAATAAATAGATAAGTCATTTCCTTAATTGGAATTGCATCTGTACGGTAACGTATGATTCCAAAAATGGCAAACAATCCAAGGGCAAAACCTAGTTCCAGTTTTACATTATTAAGCAGAAAACTTAAAAGAAAAACGATAACACCAATGGATAAATAGCTAAAATAAAAATCCTTACGTTTACTGTTTTTTGCATAAATAAAATGCACAACTGTAAAAATAAGTATCGTATTAAACAGAAAGCGAACCATTAGCTCTGTAAAATCAGCAATATTTATTATTTTAATATCCAGAAATCTAAAGCTATCCTCCCACAAATCTAGTTTAGAAATAGCAGTATCATTTTTAAGCTTATCGGCAACGAGCGCAATATTATCAATCATAATAATTTTAATTATAAATTTTATTTGGTGTATTTAATAATTTCTCAATATTTCGAACTTTCTCTTTAAAAGCGTTTCGTTTTAAAGAACGATCAGTTACTGTACGACCGATACAATATTTACTAAAACCAGATGTCTTAATACGCTGATTACGCAAAGCCAATTGAATAGCCGAATCTACAGCTCTACCTCCTTCTGATTTCACTTCAAGAATAACCAGATCATTAAGCTGCACTATTTTTTCATTATATTTAAAACGAAGATTAAGATCAACCGTACAACGCTCTTTGAAATTTTTATTCACCAGTGTTAAACGGGAAAAATTATTTACTAAAGAGGCTTTCAGTTCAGCAGAGGAAAATGGAGTAATTTCGCTCAAAAAATGCTGTTCGTGGCTGGAAAAATTTTCTGTTTCAAAATCTGTTGAAATACGTTTTTTTATAGTCCTTCCTTTATTGCTTTTGAACTTCACCTCCAAAAAACTTATCCCTGAAGAAACATAAGTCCGGCGACGTATTTTATAGCGGTTTAGTTTACCATTATGATGGGCTCTAAACATATTATTTTTAAAAGTGTCGAAATATACCGTTTCATAGGGCAATAAACTCTGCCCCTTAATATAAAGGAGATAATAATTCTCTTGTATTTCCTCAAGTATATTAGAAAGCAGGTTACGATGAAACCAATATTTTTTATCGGTACGGTTCATTAGCTTTACCTGATCCATCTCCTTTAACTGAATCGATTCAAAAAAATCAGTATTGGCTACTTCCATGGCATAATATTTTAGTTTTATTTTGCATCCTTACTTTGATGTATGATAAACATACTACCAATTAATTATCCACAAAAAAACTATCTACAAACCATGTCATTGTGTATACTACTTGTAATATTTTATCAACAAAAAATAATACATGAATAATGATTTTTTAACTTTATTTTAATATTCGCCTTAGAATAAGAGCTGGTATTTTTTTTATTACTTCTATTATTTTCTGGTCATATTATCCTGTCATCATTCTGCCATTAGCTTTATGATAACAAGTACAACACACAGCAATAAATTATTTACCAATAAAAAAAGCGGGTAAATCATCGCTTAAAGCATCAGATTTCCCGCTTATTATAATTATATATTTTTGCTTAACCAGGCCTATTTATAAATAATTAAAGCCTCCTTACAAATGGCAACATT
>JBFHEL010000200.1:0-7678 GCA_041584155.1 Saccharicrinis sp. | reverse complement strand
GATATTAGCTGGTTGCTGGTTTGGTACTGATGCACAAAGTAATTTTTACGATTATACAGTTAAAACTCTTGAAGGAGATGAATTTAATTTTAGTCAACTGAAAGGAAAAAAAGTGATGATAGTCAATACAGCCTCCAAGTGTGGATTAACACCGCAATATGAACAGTTGGAAGCTGTATATAAAAAGTATGGAGGCGATAATTTTGTTATTCTGGGCTTTCCGGCTAATAATTTTTTAAAACAAGAACCAGGTAGTGCTGATGAAATAAGGGAGTTTTGTACTAAAAACTATGGAGTGTCTTTTCCAATGATGGCAAAAATATCGGTAAAAGGTAAAGATATGGCTCCGATATATCAATGGTTAACTCAAAAAGAAAAAAATAGTTTAGCCGATAGCAATGTAAAATGGAATTTTCAGAAATATCTTATCGATGAAGAGGGGAGCTTGGTAAAAGTTGTTAATCCGGCTACCAAACCCGATGATATAGAAATTATTAACTGGATAGAAGGTAAGTAAAGTATAAATCATTCTTGTATAAAAATCCGTATTGGCTTCCTATTATTCAAATAATCTTTGCAAATTCGTAGCCAAATTTTACAAAGATGTCATATATACGAGGATTTGCAAGTGATAATAATGCTGGGGTTCATCCAGATATACTTAAAGCTATTGAAAGTGCTAATGTAGGTCATGCAGTGGGTTATGGGGATGATGAGCTTACTAAGCGGGCTATCGCAAAATTCAGAGAGATTTTTGGTGACCAAACAGATGTGTTTTTTGCTTATAATGGAACGGGAGCCAATGTGATTGCCATTCAAGCTTTAACACAATCCTACCATGCGGTTATTTGTCCAAATACAGCTCATATTAATGTGGATGAGTGTGGCGCACCTGAAAAATTTAGCGCTTGTAAATTACTGCCTGTTTCAACAGTAGATGGTAAGCTGACTATTGATGGTATTAAAACTTATATGCATGGTTTTGGTTTTGAGCACCATGCACAACCTAAAATGATAAGCATTACTCAGGTAACTGAGTTGGGAACGATATACTCTATTGATGAGATTAAAAAAATAGCTGATTTTGCCCATCAGCATAATATGTATTTACATATGGATGGTGCCCGATTGGCAAATGCTGCTGCAGCCTTAGGGTGCGGCTTAAAGGAGATGACAGCAGACGCAGGTGTGGATGTGTTGTCCTTTGGAGGTACTAAAAATGGATTGATGTTTGGTGAAGCTGTTCTGTTTTTTAATCAAAATACCAATGCTGTAAAATATATACGTAAACAATCGGCTCAGCTACACTCAAAAATGCGATTTACAGCGGCTCAGTTTCTGGCTATTTTAAGTAATGATTTATGGTTTAAAAATGCACATCATGCTAATAAAATGGCGCAAAAATTAGCCCAAAAATTAGAGACTATTGAAGGGGTTAAAATTACCCAAAAAGTAGATAGTAACGGGGTGTTTGCCATAATTCCCAAGGAAATTATAGAATCATTACAAAAGGAATTTTTCTTTTACGTATGGGATGAAGATCGCTCTGAGGTGAGATGGATGACATCTTTTGATACACAGGAAGAAGATATAGATAAATTTGTAGAGCTTATTAAGCAAAAATTAAATTAGTCATTATTTAACCCGATGTACGGATAAGCTCTGGTAAGGTATTGTGTTTCTTGTTACAAAAATTAAAAAAAATGGCTTTTTTATACGATTACGAATTAGAATTTAAAGTCCGAGATTACGAATGTGATTTGCAAGGTGTGGTGAATAATTCGGTATATCAAAACTACCTGGAACATACGCGACATGAATTTTTAAATGAAATAGGATTAAATTTCACCGAGTTATTTGAAAAAGGGGTTATGGCCGTTGTTGCCAGAGCTGATTTATCCTATAAAATACCCTTACGCAGTAACGATAAGTTTGTGGTCAGATTAAGAACTGAACACAAGGGAGTGAAATATATTTTTTATCAGGATATATATCGTTTATCGGATAATAAAATTTGCTTAAAGGGTATTATTACAACAACCTCACTTATCCAGGGTAAACTTGGTGTGTCCGAAGAAATTGCGCAGGCTCTCGAAAGAGTTAGAGCGAAAAGATTGTTGATGGAATAATCATGAATAAACTTTGTGTTTTAGCTTATTTTGTGTACATATCAAAAAAAATGTAACACTATTGAGTCGTAAATTTTTTAGGTAGGAAAGCTCTTTTTATCTTTGCAAGCTATTTTAAAATCAATGCAACATTATGTCAATCACAGATAAAAAGGAATACATCGAGAGATATATTAAATTTAGAGCTTCGGATAAGGTTATTGTGAAAGGGAAGGACCTCTATAATAATGGTAAAGTAAATCTTTCCTATAAAAATGATGCATCTGATGCCTGGCATTTTACTGTGGAGGGGTCAAAGAGGTACTCCGTGATTATTAGGGATTTAAATAAGGGGGACTTGAATTCTTCCTGTTCTTGTCCTTTTGATTGGGGCTCTATCTGTAAACATACCGTAGCAAGTTTATTATTTATTGCTGATGCTGGTGATGCAACATCTACGCAATTACAACATACTCATCCAGAGAATAAACCTTCACTGCGTACTGGCCTGGGTTTTAAATTAGAAAACTATCGACTGATTACCGAAGAAGATATTAAAGATCATGCTTCTAATAGTATTGTAAATGATGTGTTGTATTTTAATCGTGCAATAAAACTAGTTGATACAAAGATTGAGAAAGATAAAATATATTTTGAGTTTAAAGAGTTTGATACTCTTAGCTCCGTTGTTTTCAGATATAAAAATAATTCGGTTTACATATCGGGTGACAAAAGCACAGGAACTCCTAAATTAAACCGATGGGAAGCGCTTGCCTTAAGATCTATTGCCCGGTCAAGAACACCGGATTTACTTGCTATCGTATTTAATGAGGGTTTACAAAAATTAGAGAAAGAGGCATTAAAAACACATGGTTTTGACGAGAATGATGATTTTAACCAATACTTTTTTCATGCTTTTAATGAAAAAAAAGGGCTATATGTAGATTTTAAAGAAGATCAGGGTGGTATTTTACCTGTAAATTCTTCGTCAAAGATTCCTTTTGTGGAATTTGTTCATGAGCTTAATTCTGACGCTGTTGAATTGGCGAATATTCCAAGAACAACAGAGGAGCGTGCCCTGGGATTTTTAATAGATTATAAAAATCCAAAATCATTAGACTATGATGACTATGAGTTTTTCAACAACGATATTTCCATCGAATTTGTAGCCTTAATAGCTAAGCCTAATAAAACCAGAACGCAATTGGTATCTCATTTTGATGAGTATAACCCTTCGGATCTTTTTTATAAGGTGATTGTCTCAGAAAACCAAAGAAGAATTCTCGATGGAATTAAAAAAATTAATGAAGGTCTCTCGGATAAAAAAGAATTTAACCAAAAAAGGCAGATCATACATCTGTTAGCCAATGAAAAATATGTTTATAAGCGCGAATCCAGAGAGTATAAAATAAGGAAGAGTGATCTTCAAAAAATAGAAGTGAGTGACTCTCCTGTTAAAGTGAACTTTGAACTTTATGAAGAAGATCCGTTTATTGGACTGAAACTTAATGTTCTTGTTGAAAATCAGGTTTATCATCCCTCATTAATTGATAAATATTCTAAAAGTCAGTATATCTACACGCTTAATGATAAGATTTTTGTAGCACAAAATTATGCTGTTGGTAAACATATTGCTCAGTGGAAGCAGGATGTTAAAATGGTAAAAGACTATAAAAAGCAATTCCTAAAGGAGGTAGTATTGCCATTGTCAAAAAATTTTGAAATTGATTTTGGTAAAGGATTGGAAAAGCCCGATTCGGTAGAACTTGATTTTAGATCAAAACAGGTATACCTGTCTGAACAGTTCGATTATTTGATTATTACCCCTCAGGTAGAATATCATCATGGGGTTTCTGTTATGCTTAATCATAATGGGAATGTGCTGGTGCAGAAAGATGATGGTGTGCGCGAATATGTTCGTAACTTTGACCTGGAAGAGGATTTCTTAAATACCATTGCTGCTTTACATCCTTATTTTGAAGAACAACTCGATGATAAGCAATTTTATCTGCACTATGATGATTTTACTTCCGATATGTGGTTTTATAAGTTCTTTGAACAGATGCAAAATAATGAAGTAGAAGTGTTTGGTTTAAAGGAACTTAAGAATTTTAAATATTCTCCTTATCAGGGTAAAGTAAGTACCTCTGTTTCCAGTGGTGAGGACTGGTTCGAAGTGGATGTGCAGGTGAGTTTTGGAAATATACATATTGGATTAAAAGATATTAAAAAGGCGGTTTTAAATAAGCAGAAATATATTCAGCTTAGTGATGGTAGTGTGGGATTGTTACCCAATGAATGGTTTTTTAAGCTTGAAAAATATTTTAGACATGGCGAGGTAAAAGGAGATAAATTAACGGTTTCGAAAATGCGTTTTTCAATTATTGATGAACTGTTTGATGATATTGATGATGGTGAAATCATTAGTGAGGTCACAGAGAAGAGAAAACGTTTAGCTCAGTTTTCTGAGATTTCAGAAACCGTGGTTCCCAAAGAAATTAAAGCAGAATTACGCCCTTATCAGAAGGAAGGTTTAAATTGGTTGAACTTTTTAGATGAAATGGGCTGGGGTGGTATATTGGCCGATGATATGGGACTGGGTAAAACTTTACAGATTCTAACTTTTATTCAACATGCCATTAGTAAAAAAAATAGCCCAAACTTAATTGTCGTTCCTACGACCTTACTCTTTAACTGGGAAAAGGAAATAGAAAAATTTGCCCCTAAGCTAAAAGCTTATTATCATTATGGCATTAATCGCACAAAAGATACTGATCTGTTCGATGATTACCATCTGGTATTCACGACCTATGGCGTATTGTTGCGCGATATTGAGATTTTACATACCTATAAATTTAATTATCTGATTCTCGATGAAAGTCAGGCCATTAAAAATCCGGCTTCACGACGATTTAAGGCTGCTAACCTGATTCAGGCCAATAACCGTATTGCTCTTTCTGGTACTCCTATTGAAAATAGTACTTTCGATTTATATGCACAGATGAGTTTTGTGAATAAAGGTTTTTTTGGAGGAGTTACTGCCTTTAAACAAAATTTTTCGAATATGATTGATAAAGAAGGTGATGAGAATATCGCAGCAGAGCTTCAGCGATTAATTAACCCCTTTATCCTTCGAAGAACAAAAGAACGTGTAGCTAGTGAGCTTCCTTCTAAAACAGAGGATGTGATTTATTGTGAGATGGATACGGAACAGCGTAAGATATACGATGCTTATAGAAATGAATTTAAAAATCAATTGCTGGGAAAGATAGAAGAGGATGGAGTAGGTAAGTCAAAAATGATGGTGCTTGAGGCTCTGACCCGTTTACGCCAGATCTGTGATTCACCGGTTTTGTTAAATGATGATAATATCGATTCTACTGAGTCGGTTAAAATAAAAGAGATAGTACAGCATATAACCAGTAAAACAGCTAATCATAAAATATTGATATTCTCGCAGTTTGTTAAAATGTTATCTCTGGTTAAAGCAGAATTGATTAAAAGAAATATTGACTTTGAGTATCTGGATGGAAAGAGTACCACATTTCAACGTGAAAAATCAGTTACCCATTTTCAGGAAGATGATAGATTGCGCGTTTTCTTAATTAGTCTAAAAGCTGGAGGTACCGGACTGAATCTGACAGCTGCCGATTATGTATATATATTGGATCCTTGGTGGAATCCTGCTGTGGAAAATCAAGCTATTGATAGATGCTATCGTATTGGGCAGGAGAAAAAGGTATTTGCTTATCGCATGATTTGTAAGGATACGGTGGAGGAAAAAATTCTAAACCTGCAAAAGAAAAAGAAGAAAATTGCCGGAGAAATCGTTCAAACCGATGAGAATATCATGAAGACTTTGAAAACAGAAGATATAAAACATTTATTTTCATAGGCCTTTTGTTTATCTGACTGAACAATAATCTTGTTAGTATTTTTCCTTGTTGTTGATAGCATTTGGTAGTTTACCAAAGTTACATTCTAAAAAGCCTCATTTTTTTGTTAGTTGAGTTCGTTATTCGTAAATAAAGGTGCTGTAGCTTAAGCTATTACTTAATTTTTAGTATCTTAAATCTTAAGTCATCAAAACAATTAAAGGGTATTACAAGATGAAACGAGCCATGGGAATTGTTTCGCACACAAATGGATGATTAATTCTGGCTAGTTCTCCCGCATTTCGCGGGACAGGCTATATGACCATTGAAAGAAAATTATTAGAGTATATGAAAATAGGTTTTAGGGCTTATGCCATCATTACTCTGATATGAGCACTTGATATAAAAGCGAAGGATAATACATTGTGTTAGGATATAGAAAATTTCATGCTAAATTTTCTATATCCTAGGTATTAGTCATCGGAAAAACTTGAAATAAAAGCCCGTTATTACTAAGGCTTAAAGGGGTGAATAGTTTGTTTATAGCTGTTAGCCTTGGCTGTTGGTCTTATGAATAAATCCATGGTTAAGTCCATCTGTTTGTTAGCTTAAATTTAATGAATAAGGAAGTGATTGCCTGTGGCTAACAGCTAAAATGCATTATGCGATTATATCGATACCGGGTTTTTCATTAGGTTTTCGTCAATGGTGTCGAAACGTTGGTGCCATTTTTCTGCAGATACAATAAACTGTGCCTTCTTTACTCCTTCACCGATACGATAAATAACGGGATGAAAAGAACTAGCCATTACTTCTTCGGCATCATCAATCACAATTAAATTAATTTTTGTCAGGGGAACCCCATTGATATTCATTAATTCAGTCAATCGCTTAGGTGTACATATTAAAATATCCAGTCCATCATAGATCTCATCTTTTTGGTATTGTATATTTCCCTGATCAAAGGCAACAAATGTTCTCAGACTGGTTTTTTTGCCCAATAATTTAAATTGTTCCTCCATTTCAAAAGCTTTATTGCGGCTCGAAGTAACAATGATGGAGCGTGGGGCTTCCTCAAACTCTTGTTTTAGCTGTTGAATAACTCCTATCACTATAGCAGTAGATTTTCCCGATCCTTCGGGAGAAATCATAAAAATATCAGCTCCTGATTTTATCTTGGGTACAAAAACATTTTGAATATCTCTGGGCTCCTTGTCAAAACCGGCGTTTATAATTCCTGAAGCCAATTCGGGAGTAAGTTTATTTAGTTTCATATTTAATACATTACTATTTAGTGCAAAAATAGTAATTACATTAATACAAAAGGGATAAATTGAAGATATGACTGATAAACGAGATTTATTGTACAGTTGGTTCTTCTTTCCAATTACCGGAAAGTATATTGTTTAATGATACCCCAAAACCAATATTCATCATTTTTGTGTATCTCTCCATCATTAAATAACCTACAGAAGATAAGTTCATTAGGTCAGGAAAATATTTTACAATCTTTTGTTTAGCTGCATGATGAATAGCCTGATTAAAGGCTGAATCACTATGATGTGTTTTTAATTTATCCAATGATCTGTTTATGAATTGCAATTCTAAATCTTTACGGTTCTGTGAATAGTTGAAATCTTTGTCGATAATTGAGTCGCACACATTAAATGTTTCTGTTGCATAATTAAATAAAAG
>JBFHEL010000199.1:0-7694 GCA_041584155.1 Saccharicrinis sp. | reverse complement strand
TAGCTGTAGTTAAAGCTACATCTATCTTTCTGCAGCGAAGAATATTCCCTCCCTTAAAAATAAAATTTCCAAAATCTTAATATTCATTAAACAAATGTAAAGAATGTCTGTTGTATTGTGTACAATATAATCGCACACTATATTTGTGAAGAATTTATTTTACGCTATGTCAGACCAATTAAAATTAAGCAATCAAGCATGCTTTCCTATATACATATTAGCAAAGGAGGTAATCGGCCATTACCGACCCATATTGAATGAATTAGGATTAACCTATCCTCAGTATTTAGTTATGTTGGTTTTATGGGAAGATAAGGAGCTAAATGTTACTGAAATAGGATGTAAACTTACATTAGACAGCGGTACACTTACCCCCTTACTTAAAAGGTTGGAGCAAAAACAACTTATAAAAAGAACAAGGGAAGCCAGCGATGAACGAATTGTAAAAATTAGCTTAACTGACAAGGGAAATAAAATGAAAGAAAACGCAGAAAAAGTACCTCATCAAATGATAAAGTCGATGAATATTTCAGAAGATCATTTAAAAGCATTAAAAAGTTCAATCGAAAACATAATCAACCGCTTACCTAAAGAAAAATAAAGACCTGATTTCAGGTATACAATAAAATGTAGAAATAAATACAATTAATAATTAAAAAATAGATACGATGTCATTAATAGAAAATTTAAATTGGAGACATGCTGCTAAAGCATTCAACCCGAATAAAAAAGTAAGTAAAGAAAATATTGAAAAAATTATTGAAGCAGCCAGGTTGGCCCCTACCTCATCGGGACTGCAGCAATTTAGAGTGATTTTAGTAGAAAATCAGGAGATAAAAGAAAAGCTCACTGCCGGGTCTTTAAATCCTGAATCGATGAAAGAATGTTCACATATTTTAGTTTTTGCAGCCTGGGATACTTATACAAGCGAGAGAATTGATAAGATATATGACTTTACTACTGACGAAAGAGGATTGCCTCGAGGAAGATTTAGCAGTTATACCGATAAACTTAAAGAGCTATATACAAATCTTCCTGACAATGAGAACTTTGCACATGCAGCAAGACAAACCTATATTGCTCTGGGATTAGCACTGGCACAAGCAGCTGAGTTAAAAATAGACACCTGTCCTGCCGAAGGATTTGACAATAATCTTGTTGACGAGGTATTAGAGTTGGATAAATTAGGTTTAAAAAGCGTATCGCTTATTTATATCGGATATACCGATGAGGAGAGAGATTGGATTAAACCGATGAAAAAAGTTAGAATTCCAAGAGATGAATTTGTTATCGACGTAAACTAATTAACACTCTTCCAGTGGGCCTGCGGCCCACTGGTTCTGCTATTTTACCCCTTTCTCTTCCTTATTATTTCACCCCTCCACTTTAATATTTTGGCTCTGTTATCCTGCACGCAACTTTCGTTATTGTAATTAATAACATACCCTCCCCCGGTTCTTACTGGCGAGCATTTATTTTTCAAACTTTTTAAGCATGTAAGCGTATAATTGTGCCGAAGCACATGCTACGCTCATAAGCCAATAAAATGCATAAAAAAGAATCATCTTTTAAAAATCCATCCCCAAAACATCAACCAAGAGGACTTAAGATACTTTATGAGGATCATGATATTCTTGTTGTTGATAAAATAAATGGTCTATTGACCATAGGAACAGATAGAGAAAAGGAAAAGACAGCCCATTTTCTGTTAAATAATTACGTAAAAAAAGGAAATCAACAATCCAGAAATCGCGTATTTATAGTACATCGTTTAGATAGAGATACATCAGGTGTTCTTATTTTTGCCAAAAATGAAATAGCCAAACGCTATTTACAGGAGAACTGGAAAGAGTTCAGTAAAAAATATTTTACCGTTGTATATGGTAAGCTTGAGGAAAGAGAAGGCATTATATCCTCTTATCTACTAGAAAATAAATCCTTCAGAGTGCATTCTGTAAAGGATCCTCAGAAAGGGAAATTCTCTAAAACAGGTTACAAAGTCCTAAAAGAATCGGGCAAATTCAGTCTCCTTGAAATCGATCTTTTTACAGGCAGGAAAAACCAAATCCGTGTTCACCTATCAGAAAAGGGTCATCCTATACTGGGGGATAAAATTTACGGAAAAACAGACAAAGGGATAAAACGCTTAGCCCTTCATTGTGCTTCCCTTACCATATTACATCCGGTTACACAAAAGGTAATGTGTTTTAAAACTGAGATTCCACTCTATTTTAAAACCCTAGTTCATGTCTAATGAAGCAATAAAAAAGCCATTGGCAGCACTAACCAATGGCTTTTTATTCTGCCAATCAATATGATATCGTCATCTTGTCAATTATCTTTTTAATAACTTTCAAGAGTTCCCTGCGAAGTTAAATCGTAATAGTCAAGACCGGCATAATCGGTACCATAACGGTTACAGCGGAAGGTAAAATTTTTGCTGGGGGTGTCATATTGATCAACAATACCTGTTTCATCAACTGGATTGATATATTTCCAAACAATATTTCCATCATAATCAACTTCATAAAAGGTTCCTGTGAGTCCTTCACACATCAATGTATTTCCATTAGGGAGACGACGAGCTCCTGAAATCATAGATGAAAACATATCACTTGGAGTATCTGCCATATAAGTCCAGGTAAAATCTGTTGGCAAGTAAGTTCCGTCTGTTTCAATGGAATAAGAACCATCAGCATTCACATTTGTATTAATAACATCTACTGTAGAATAATTATCCGCAGCATAATAACCCGCCTGATTGTTAAATACCATAATCTGGCCTCCATCCTCATAATCATCATCAATCCAGTTAGCATCGTGTTGTAAATAAAGCATCCGATCGTTTTCATCGCCCATATCATATGTTTGCGGATTTCCCCAACGATAAAGGATATCTCCACCTTTTCCATAGGTCCCTCCGGAGTGCGATGCAGCTTCTTCTGTTGTGGTAGAATGATCGATAATCCAGAACTCACTAAATAAACGGCAACTAATTACAATCTGATCCAAATCGGCATTATAATCAACTCCATTACAATGCAACCAATCAGCCTCATATTCCTGATCGTCACAACTATAATTTAAGTTAAGTAATTGGGGATTATCTGCTACTACTCCATAGTTTTCTTTATCTGCATTTTCATCCTGAATTAAATGATCCCAGGCGTTCCATTCCCAAACAATAGTTCCTCCACTGCCAGTGGTTAAATCAGGTTCTATTTCCAAAACTCTCTCAGTCCAAAGTGCCTTATTGCCGGAATACCCTGCGGCAATAACTTCTGCAGCGCTATGTTTTTCCCAAACCATCACCAAAACATTACCTGTAGCATCAATATATTCAACATCATGATGCATAAATGTTGTATCGCTATTTACCTCATAGTACCATACCATTTCATCATCCGAATTAATCATCTCCACGCGACCGGTTTCTCCACCCCCCTCGTCAAATTCACTATTCACAGGCGTTAATGATCCTGTATGTAACAGGTTACCATTTTCTAACAGATATGCCGCCTGAGGTGTATAATCGGAAGACCAGCTTTGTACCAATTCCCCGTCATTGTCAATCAGATAAGTTGTTGTACTTTTTAATGGATAAAGTAATGTATACCCATCGTAGCAATCATCAGTTTTATAAATCATCCCGACGGTATAGTCTGAATTATCAACAATACCTGTATCATCTTCGTCTTCAGTATCAACAGTTTCTGTATCATCTTCACAACTGATAAATGAAGGAGAAAAGACCATAAAAGACAAAATAAGAATGAGATTAAATGGCTTAATTTTATTTAAAATTTTCATAAAAAAATGATGTGTTAGTATAATAATATTTGTGTGAGTACAAATGAAAGGGGATTAGATAAGATGTAAAAAACCAATCAACAGATGAATAGTTTTTCTCAACAAACAGCCCACCCTCATACATTATTAATACCAATAAACATCAATGGCACTCAAATTAATTTTTACAAATAATTCTTATACCAAATAGAAAATATAACCCATCTATCCAATTATAGTTTTATCTATTTCAATGCCATACTTTTTAATCTTTCTTTTAATGGCATCTCTTGAAATACAAAGTAGTTCTGCAGCTTGTGTTTGATTAAAATCACAACGTTTTAATGCCTCTATAATCAGTTTTTGCTCGTTCTTCTCCAGACATAAGGAATCAAATGAAATAGCCGAGGGTTTATTTTCGCCTTTCAGGGGAAAATCATCGGGCAACAACATCTCTCCTTCTTGCAATATTAAGGCTCGCTCAACCATATTACGCAGTTCGCGTACATTACCAGGGAAATGGTATGCGCGCAATTTATTAATCAGCTCTGGACTAATATCAGGAACGGGTATACTCTTTTTGCGGGCTACCGACTCCACAAAATGATGAAGCAAAGGTTTAATATCCTCCGGACGTTCACGCAAAGGTGGAATATTAATTTCTATGGTATTGATACGATGATAAAGATCTATTCTGAATTTACCCTCATCGATTAGTTGCTCTATATTTTTATTGGTTGCAGATATAATTCGCACATCAACAGGAATCTCTTTATTACTCCCCACTTTTTTTATCCTATTTTCCTCTATGGCTCTGAGCAATTTGGCCTGCAATGTAAAGGGCATATCGGCTATTTCGTCTAAAAACAAGGTTCCATTGTCAGCCAGCTCGAAATATCCTTTTTTCTCCTCCCTGGCATCGGTAAAGGCTCCTTTTATATGACCAAAAAACTCACTCTCGAGCAAGGTATGTGGTATAGCAGAGCTATTAACAGGTGCAAAAACCTGTTCGCACCTTGGACTTCCATAATGAATAATTCTGGAAATGATCTCTTTACCCGTTCCATTTTCTCCTGTTACTAACACATTCACATCCTTATCACGGGCTGCTTTTAAGGCAATAACCAATACTCTTTTTATGGCTTCACTTTCGCCAATAAAGTCTTTTTCAATCATCCCTTCCAGCTCTCTGGAAACTAATGACCCTCTGTTTTCTGCTTTTTCCAGTTTGTGCTGTAATTCCACAAATTTACCGGTACGTTCAACAGCGACCTGAATATCCATTACCTGAAAAGGTTTACGAATAAAATCAGAAGCTCCTTTGCGCATAGCCTCAATAACCATATCCATATCTCCATACCCACTAATCATAATCACCTCTGTTGATGGATACCCGGCCTTTACTTTCTGAAGAACATCCAGTCCGTTCATCCCCGGCAACATAATATCTAAAATTAATATACCCGGATTCTCCTTTTCCAGTACGTTAAACCCCTCATGAGGCGTATTGGCGGTATAGACATCAAAATTTCTTTTTTCGAGATGGTATTTTAGTTTTTCGGTAATCCGAATCTCATCATCTAATATTAATATTTTCAGGTTATTCATGTTATTCCATTATTTCATTGCAGGATCAGAAGAATCCATACCTACTACTGATTCCTATATCTGATTGTTTTCTTGTGCCATAGGAAATATAACCTTCATCACAGTTCCTTCCATTACCCTGCTTTTTATTTCAATACGACCATTCATTTCATTAACTAAGCTATAGGATATGGATAAGCCCAAACCTGTTCCTTTTCCTAACTGTTTGCTGGTTACAAAAGGCAGAAATATATCTGTTTTTTTTTCTCTGGGTATTCCTATTCCATTATCACGTACCTCAATAAACACCTCTTTGTTTTCAGCTCCTGTTTTTAGGGTGATTTCCTTTTGGTGTTTTTCTTCTTTTACAAAACGCTCCTCAACAGCATCTCTGGCATTAGATAATAAGTTATGAATAACCTGTTCTACTTTATGGGGGTTACCAATTACATCAGGCACCTGTTTATCTAAAAGGAGATTCAGATGTATATTATGATTTTGATATTGTCTGCTTATCATTGAAACAGCTGAAGAAACACAATCAGATACAGAAAAACGTTCATACACACTCTCCTTTTGTCCACTTGAAAACACCCGAATATGGTCCACAATCTCACGTACCCGTACGATATCTTCAAAAATTTCCACTACCGACTGCTTCAAAAATCCAGGATCGGGATGTTCCTCATTCAGCTCAAATTTTATTCCTTCAGCGGAGAGGGATATATTTTGAATAGGCTGGTTGATTTCATGTGCAATACCGGCTGCCAACTCACCCAACGACGATAGACTTGCCTGATGCACAATAATCTGCTGTTGTTCTTCTTGTTTTTGAAGTGCTTCTTTAATCCGCAGTTCCAGATTTCTATTCTCTTCCCGTTTTAGATAATAGCGATAATAAATAATAAACACCAGAATAAGCACAACAAGAATGGTAAAGCCAAATGACATTCTCCACTTCGAGAGGTTTTCCTTTTCTAAACGCAAACGATAATTTTCATTTTTGGCCTGTAAGATATTTTTTTCCTGTTTTTCCTGTTCCAGATCCTGATAAACCAATGTGTTTTTAAATTCCTCGGCACTTTGTTCCTGGGTTAAAAAATCGGAGATATCGGCATACAGTACATGATACTCGTAGGCCTTTGGATAGTTATTTAACTTTTTATACAATAACGAAAGTTCCTGATAATTGGTTCTTAACACGTCATTATTACTAATTACTTTGGCCAGTTTTATACTCTTCTGATAATAATTAATGGCCTGCTGATAATACTTTTTGTCATTGGAAATTTTAGCCAGGTTTAAAAAAGAAATAGATGCGCCATAGTGATCGTTCAATTTAATTTGCAAGGCCAGGGCTTCATTAAATAACTGTTTTGCCCTTTCCAAATCATTTTTCAGATAAAAGGTACTGGCCATGCGATTAAGCACTTCGGCAATACCTAAACTATCTTTACGTATCTCTAACTCATCATATAACAAAAGAAAATACTCCAAGGCTTTATCATATTCTTCCTGATAAAAGTATATGTCACCAATATTTTGCCAAAGCGATAATTGATCTATATTTTGTTCAATCTCTTTTTCCCTATGGATTATTTCCAGTGCCTTGCGATAATTTTCAAGGGCTATGGCATAATCACCAAGATTTTTATAAACATTACCAATATCCTCATAAGTAGCCACAATCATTTCAGTATTATCCTCGCTGATATAAATCAGAAGAGACCTTTTAAATTTCTCCAATGACTTTTGAAAGTTATCCAGCCGATACAATGTGGTAGCCAACACACGAACCCCTTCCTGATCGCCAATAGACTTATAGGTACTCAATGATTTTTTATAATATTCGAGTAGCTCATCATAATCGCTTAAAAAATAATAACCCATTCCCAGGTTTCCATAAGCCTTTGCCTCGCCCTTTTTATCCTCTACCGATTGGGCCACTTTTAAGGCCTGATTTGCATAATAAATTGCCTTTTCGGCATCTGATGAAAGATAATATCTGGAAAGTTGATTAAAGATCTCAACTTTTTCGTGGTAGGCAGCATTTTTTAATTTCCGATGAAGATTATCCAACACTGATTCCTCCGCTTTTAAGCCTGTTGATATACTTAATAATAAGAAAGAAACAAGTATTAAAACCTTTTTCAACATAAATTCCGGGGCGCTATACTAATTAATGATTGGATCCTGAGATGGAAAAAGAAAGCTCTCCTGTAAAGTTTAAATCTTGCAGTTGTTTAACTTCCACTTCAGCCTCTTCTACTCTTGAAAATTCAAGCACTGTATTTAACACCATTCTGGTAAAAGCTTCG
>JBFHEL010000198.1:0-7699 GCA_041584155.1 Saccharicrinis sp. | reverse complement strand
TTTCAAAATACCTAGCCAAGCCAATACCCGTGATTCCATCGTTCTGCACTCTATGTACATCAAAGAAATGGATCAAACTTTACATCTGGCTACTATTGACAATCTATTACTTTGCAGTTCATCATTCAAATTATTAGAGAGCACAGTAAATCAAAAAGTAAACCTTCCTGAAAAAGAAAAGATAAAACAAGAAGAATCTCTTACAGCATTTAAATCTGATCTATTTAATGTTTATTTAAATATCAATAAGCTTCAAAAATTTTTCCTTAACAAGGAAGCACCTCCTTTTTTTAAAGGATTAGCATACAGCTCCTTAAGCGGCAGATTCACTAACACCAGCTTTTCCTTATCGGGATATACAAGCTCCTACGACTCAGTCCCTTCACCTTTTCTGGCGCTAAAAGATTCCAAAGCTAACAAAAGAACCTCAGAAAGTGTAATACCCTCTGATTTGGTTTTTTACCTCAACTTTAACGTAGATGATTTCGACCAGTTTTACAGCAATTTTTTAGACCAATATGCCCACCTCGACCACATTGGCTTTGCCACCTATACAGGAGGCATAAAAATTACTGAATCTTATTTGGGCATAGATTTTAGAAAGGACTTCCTTTCTTTACTATCAGGTGAAATTTCAGTAGCTAAAGTCAAACCAACAGGCAATGTACATGAAAAAGATTTTCTGACAGTCATTAGGGTGAATGACCTAAAAAAAGCCAAAGAGAATTTAAACGCTCTCACCCGAAAAATTAAAAACAGAACCTCATTTAAATTCAACAAAATCACCTACAAAAACCACGAAATAAACTACTTAAACATCAGAGGTTTCTTTAAACTATTTATGGGAGGATTTTTATACAACAGAGAAAAGCCTTACTATACCTTTATTGATGATTTTATATTATTTAGTAACTCCTCTGATTTGCTAGAATATTCCATTGACAATTACCTGATTGGAAACACCTTACAACGTAATAAAGATTTTCAGAAATTTATGGGAAATTTTGAAGATAAATGTCAACTTACCTGTTACACCAATATGCCCACCCTATACGAATATCTTTATATATTTGGCAATGATAATGAACGTGAGAAACTAAGTTCCTATCGAAAAATAATACAGAACACAGGTAGTATAGCTTTTCAGCTTTCACCAAAAGACAACTTGTTAAAAACAACCCTGCACGCCCAAACCGTCGAAAGTCCGGATAGGGATTATGATATCGATGTTAGCTGGAACACTGCAGAAAATTTAATCATTGATGAATTTGAACAGCTAACTTTTAAAGTTAAACTGGAAAAAGAACACCTCACTCATACGGGTAAAATTAATTATTACTTACCCCATCCCGAAAATAAACACGACAGCATAATCGTTTATGAGGGACAATTGCAAGATGGTGATTTGGAAGGAATATGGAGGGGTTATTATTTCTCCAACTACATTAAATCAGTAGTTACCTATAAAAACAACAAGGTCAATGGAACAGCATTATTTTATTACGACAATGACAACCATATTATCAGAGCAGAAGTTGACTTTACTGATGACATCATAGATGGTGCCTATAAAGAATTTTATCCCAACGGCAATATTAAAGCAAAAATTGATTTCCAAAATGGTGTTCGCTGGGGCGAGGCTATTTATTATTTCAGAAATGGACAAGTAAAAATTGAAGGTGCTTTTAAAAAAGGAAAACAATCGGGTAAATGGCGCTACTACTCCAAATCCGGAGAGCTCCTAAAAAAGGAAAATTGGTAAATCCAATCATTGCCACTGTCCTTTGACAATAAAAACTTCTGATTTCAAACTACATCCAAACTAAGAATAGCAGACGACTAATAACTTTTTATGTACTTTTAAGCATTAACCATTTTTTAATAATATAAACCAATGGAACAAAATATTTTTTTGAGCTGGCTTCTATTTCTTTTTGGCATTTTAATTTTAGCAGCATCATTATTTAACTGGAACTACTTTTTTAAACTCAGAAAAGCACAAATATTAATTAAAAAATTTGGCTTAAACACCACACGTATTATTTATGCTATTCTGGGATTATTGTTTGCCCTCTTTGGAGCAAATCATTTGTTCAGCTTAGGATGGCTTCATTTTTGATCCTCCTTCGGCAAAAGAATCTTTACTTAACCAATCGTAATAAAAATTGGGTTGCACAAAAAGTTTAATCATAAATTCTTCTATAGTCAACTCCTCCATTTTACGACCTTTACCCTTTAAAAAGCTCACAAATCCTTCATTCATATACTTACCTGCCTTTAATAAAAAATCGAATAGAGCAGGAACAACACCCTCATTACCAATTGATTTAAACTTTTGCTTACATGAGTTTCTATCTGATGATAAATAAATACGACAGGCCATAGGTCGTACCGAATAAATAGAACAACTGCCATCATGTAAAAATGGACATGCCACTTTAATCTTTTGTTTATCCTGCTCAGCCAGATGCTTTGTTAGTTTATATTTTGCTCTGGCTTTCGATAAAATTTGATTATTTTGTTGTTTGTCAAAAGCCTGTTGAATAAATTCATAAATCAGAACAGCTTCCTGTGTTGTCATATAGACCGGCTGATAACAACACCATTCACATCCTTTTTCACACTGTATAGCCTTGCCTTCCTGGTGAGTTCTAAGCGCAAACGATTGAGTAAGCTGACTAATTGCAGCATATTGCATTTGCATCCCTTTAAATAAAGGAGCTAAACTATCAAAATCAGTAATTTCTCTTGATGCAATTGTATAACCATCCTTAAAAAAAGCCAGGTTAGCCTCTTTATTAACTTTTTTATCATCAGTATTATCGCTATCCATAACTTTATATATATAGTGAAAGTACTGTTTTTTATTATATAAAACCAATTCACTCACCTCTAATTCATAAAGCATTTAACTAACTCCTTCAAATTCATCTGATAATTTAAAGTAATGTAACTTGATAAATAACATAAATTTCCTATTTTTGAAACTACAAAAAGATTATTCTATTCCATATATCTAATGAGATACCATTCCTTTTTATCAAAAGAAGACTCAGCCTGGGGCGAACAGGAAGTAATACGTTTTAGATGGATATTAATTACCGCGATTCTTATATTAATTGGTTATATATTTTTATCCGGAAATATCGAAAGGGGATTTATCTCGCTGGCACTAGCTATTGTATATATATTCTACAATTCAGTACTTAATCTCTTATTAAAAAGATTTGATAACGCGAGCTGGATCAGATATGTATCATCAACAATTGATGTAACTATTTTATCGGCTCATGTGTTTAATTACTCATATTTTTTCACGCCCATAGCCGTAGCTACAGCCCCATCTCTTTTTCTTTTCGCCATACTAATCATGCTCTCGGTATTGCGATACGACGGAACACTTGTTATCTTTACCACAGCCTACGTAGTGTTATGCACAAATATCATATACTTTATCCGTTATCCAGAAATTGATCCTGCATTAATCTCCCAAATAGCTTCAGGTGGACCAGAAGGAGCCTTCTATCGGAGCGTATATTTTATATTGATGGGGTATTTTATGTTTAGCATACCTAAAATGATTAACCGGCTTGTTGAGAAACAAAACAAGGTAAATAAGGAGCGTAGGGAAATAGAAATTAAACTTGCATTAGAAAAGCAACGCAGAGAATTAACGATGCATAACCTAATGATGGAGAAAAAAATGAGTGCAGAGCTCCAGGAAAGAAAAACAATAATTCAAAATCAAAATAACAAACTCAAACAACTCGTATCTACCAAAGACAAACTATTTTCAATTATTGGTCATGATCTTCGCTCTCCTCTATGTATTCAAAGCTCATTATCGGAATATATGATTGATAACATTGACAAAATAGATAAGGATACAATATCTCAATACCTTAATTCTATTCATAAAACGGCAAGTGATGGTTTAAACATGTTATCTAATCTGATCGATTGGAGTTGTTCACAAAACCGTTTAATCAAGCCTTTACCACAGAAGATTAATGTAAAGACCAAAATTCAGGATATTGTTAATCAACAATCTGAAGCATGGAAAGCAAAAAATATTGATATAAATATTGATATTCAAAACAGTGTAAATACCTATGCTGATGATCAGATGTTTGAAAGCATTGTAAGAAACTTACTCTCCAACGCTATTAAATTTACCCCTAACAAAGGAAAGGTCATTTTTTGTGCTAATCAGGAAAAAGAAGGTTGCGTAGTTAAAATTACAGACTCAGGGGTTGGTATGAATGAACAACAAATCAATAGCCTGTTCTCCTATGAGAAAACCATATCATCATTAGGTACTAATAATGAAAAAGGAACAGGTTTAGGCCTTATTCTATGTAAAGAAATGATTGATAAAAACAACGGACAGATTAATGTAGTAAGCGCACCGGGGAAAGGAACACAATTTGTGCTTACTCTTCCGCTTACACCAACAAGTTAAAACTGATTTGCGCACCAATCCTGACTCTCTGCTGTGGGTTTTTTCTCATTTATAATACTATCTAAGAACTTACCAAACATTTTCTGATCTCTTTCAACCAATGCTTTATCATAATCATCCATGGCTTTTTTCAATTGTGAAAATAACACCCTGGCTTCAGTAGTCTTCAAGTCATTCATTGAAAGATGTTTTATACTCAGATATGTATAATAATTTCCCGTTACCTCATTCAATTGCTTCAACAAAGTATCTCTCTTATTTATAATGAGTTGAAAATTCCTTGCCCACTTTTCCATCGCATTTTTATTTAAAATTTCAAAGTTAATTTACGAATAACTTCAATCAAAGAAAAGAACTAAAGTGAAAAAAAACAATTCTTTCATTTTTTATACTTTTTTTGTCAAGAATTGACCACAATTATGGTAACATAGTTTTATGCCCTATTAATAAGCTTTATCTTTGCGCTAAATTAATTCAGGAGTTTATATGAAATTCGAAGATTATTCCATTTCAAACGAAATAAAAAAAAGCCTAGCTAAGCTAGACTTTCGCCGTCCTACAGATATTCAATTTAAATCAATACCTCCTATTTTAAAAGGTGAAGATGTATTGGCTATCGCACAAACAGGAACTGGGAAAACCGCAGCATTTGCTATCCCGGTAATACACACTCTGCATACCAAAAAAGTAAAAGGGCGAGCTGATGGTATCAAATGTTTGGTGATGGTTCCAACCAGAGAGTTAGCCATACAAATTCATGGAGTATTTGAAACTCTTGCAAAACATACTTCTGTTAAATCTTTTTGTGTTTTTGGCGGCGTAGAAGAAGCTCCCCAAATCGCTAAACTTGAAAAAGGAATAGATATTTTAATTGCCACCCCTGGAAGAATGTTTGATCTGGCAAGCAGAGGCTTTATTAAGCTTAACCGCACTGAGATTTTAATTCTTGATGAGGCAGATCATATGCTTGACCTTGGTTTTATTAAAGATATTAAAGATTTAATGGGATATCTGCCTAAAAAACGACAAACACTTTTCTTTTCTGCTACCATTAATGAAACCATTAAAAAACTGGCTTATTCTCTTGTTAGTAATGCCATCCGCATTCAAGTTTCCCCCAAAGATCCGGTAGCCAGAAACATTGACCATTCGGTGACCTTTATTGAAATGGATGATAAAAGATACTTTTTAGAACGTTTAATCAAAGAAAACCCGAATGAAAAAATTCTTGTATTCGTTCGTACAAAAGTAAGAGCTGAAAGAGTTCAAAAAGCCATGATTCGCGTGGGTATTGAGGCCGAATTTATCCATGGAGGTAAAGAACAAGAAGAACGAAAAAAAGTATTAGACCTATTTTCCAAGAACGAAATAAAAGTCCTCATTGCAACAGATGTAAGCGCAAGAGGTATCGACATCCCTCATGTTCAATATGTAGTCAATTATGATTTACCTGAACTAACTGAGAACTATGTACACCGAGTAGGAAGGACTGGAAGAGGAAAAGAAAAAGGAAATGCTGTTTCTTTTTGTAGCAAAGAAGAAAAACCTATTCTGGAAGAAATTGAAGGTTTCTTAGGAAAACCCATAAAAAGACTGAATATAGACAAAGATGATTACACACACACGATTGACTTCTCTGCTGAAAGTTCTGCTGATTGGAAAACACTTATCAGCGATCATGACGATTTTGTAACGAAAAGCAAAAAGAAACCCAAAAAGAAGAAATAATAAGTATAAATATACAACATAAAAAAACCTGTAATTTGTTCTAATTACAGGTTTTTTCAATACTAAATTTATTTATTCCACAAAACCTACTACTTCATAAGCACGGGCTCCATCTTTCTGGATCTTTTCATACAAAACATCATCAAATTCATAATAAACAAAACCGTTTATTTCAACTCTATCAACATCATCAGGCAATTCGTAAACTACAGTTCCTAACTCTGGTTTTACTACTTCATAACCATCACCAATACGATTATAAAAAATACCATCGCACCAATAATACTTCATATTACCATAATGAATAGTGATGTAGTTTAATGGCAATAAATCAATTCTAAACCCAACTCTCGGGATAATCGGAATATATCTTCCACCCGAAAAAGTATAAAACTTATGACGATCATAATAATATTTGTCTCCTTTAAATGGAATAACCCTTCTGTCAGAAAGAGTTCTGCGTGTAATTACCTTATGCTTTGGAGTTTTATAAATCACACTTGCTCTGGAAACATGTTTTCCTGGTTTTGGATCGTCACGTCTGGATTGAGCTTTTAACTGATACGAACCTGCCATCAAAATAGTAACGATTAATAAATTTAATTTTAAATTTTTCATATCATTTATCTTTATTCGATTAGTAAATAAATTAATAATCAAGTATTTATAAGGTTAATACAACCTTTCAAATTTCACTTTCATTATATCAATAACCAATAATTAAGCCAAAATAGTTCCCTAAATGCTATAAAAGCGATTTTTAAGTTTAAATCGCACAATGCTCTTTGTGAAAGAGAAAAAATATGGTTTAAAATGAATACTCAAATTGATCAGTACAGCAGTTTCTTCGTGATTGATACAAAGGATGGGTATCATCCTGTATTCTTCTTTATACTTATTTCTTTAACCTTTATACCTTGTTTCTAATTTACTTCTAGTTCAATATTCTCCTAAAGCCGGAGGGGCTCTTACTTTCTTTCCCCTGAAGATCATTGCTCCGCTCGACATAGCTTAAGCAAGCTTAGCTCTGTTCTCACTTACCGCAATAATTTTCTGTAGCAAAAAAAACGAAACAAAAAAGTTACATGCTGTGATCATTGCTTCGTTCGGCATAGCTTAAGCAAGCTTAGCTCTGCGCTCACTTACCGCAATAATTCATCGGCTGCACCACTCGACGACCCATGACACTGCAAAATCAGAAAAAGCCTGGGAGTGATACAATTACAAACATAAAATGAGCATTTTAAAACTTTGGTATCATGCCGATGTAATAATGATTCAGCTTTTCCAGTGAAACGCAGATAAAGCTCATTTCAGTATACAATCGGTATCGCTCCTGCGTCGCTCAAACAGCATCCTTTTTTACCTGATTCTTGCAGTTATGGATTCCCCGTCTGCGTTGCTGAGGCCGAAAATACAAACCCGGAGTTTTTATCCTTTAAATAGGCTTGTATTGTACAAATAGCAAAATAAACCTCTATCGCGCTAATGGGATTAACGTCTCTGTTC
>JBFHEL010000197.1:0-7700 GCA_041584155.1 Saccharicrinis sp. | reverse complement strand
TTTTTACGCTTGATATGCTATACTTTTTAAAAATGAAACGACCATACAAATTCAATCAATTAATTTGCACACAGGGCAATGAAATACATAGTATTCATAAACGCCTTTGAATATAAAATTTGGTGAATATTGAATTTAGACTGATTGGTTCATGACTCGAGCGTTATATATGCTTCGCAATAATGCTGTCATTAATCCACCGGCATAATACGAAATGCTCACTTTATTATCAAAATGGTATTATTTGGGAGTTTTCCTGCATTTCGCGGGACAGGCAATCTAATCATTGAAAAATTAATTATTATATGAAAAGAGTATTGTTTATTGATCGTGACGGAACTATCATTAAGGAACCACCTGTTGATTTTCAGGTGGATAGTCTTGATAAACTGGAGTTTTACCCTAAGGCTATCTCTGGTTTGCAAAAAATTGCCGAGAAACTCGATTTTGAATTGGTTATGGTAACTAATCAGGATGGTTTGGGAACCGATTCTTTTCCTGAAGATACGTTTTGGCCAGCCCAAAATAAAATGCTCAATACACTTGAAGGAGAAGGCGTGGTCTTTGATGAGATATTTATCGACAGGTCTTTTCCCTGTGATAACTCCCCTGCTAGAAAACCAGGAACGGCCATGTTGACCAGGTATTTTGATGCCTCCTATGATATGGCGCATTCCTTTGTGATAGGAGATAGGATTACCGATGTTCAATTGGCGAAGAATATGGGATGTAAAGCTGTGTTTTTAGCCGATCAGGAGCTTGCTTTACCCGAATTGGAAAAACAGGGTTTAACAGAAGTCTGTCAGCTAATCACATTGGATTGGAATGAGATATGTAATTTCCTGTTCGCTAAGGAACGTACTGCTAAGGTGGAACGAATCACTTCGGAAACAGCCATACGCATAGAACTTAATCTAGATGGAAAAGGGAAGTGCGATATATCTACGGGCTTGCATTTTTTTGACCATATGCTTGAGCAGATTGGAAAGCATTCGGGATGTGATTTGACCATTCAGGTAAAAGGCGATCTGCAGGTAGATGAGCATCATACCATTGAAGATACTGCATTGGCCTTAGGTACAGCTTTTAAAATGGCGCTGGGTGATAAAAGAGGCATTGAACGCTATGGTTTTTGCTTGCCTATGGATGAGTGTATGGCACTTGTAACACTCGATTTTGGAGGTAGACCCTGGTTGGTATGGGAAACAGAATTTAAACGTGAAATGGTTGGTGATATGCCTACCGAAATGTTTATGCATTTTTTTAAGAGCTTCTCAGATGCCTCATTGAGTAACCTGCGTATTCAAGCCGATGGAAATAATGAACATCATAAAATTGAAGGTATTTTTAAAGCACTCGCCCGTGCTATTAAAATGGCCATCAGAAAAGATGTTTTTAACGATGTGCTGCCCAGTACCAAAGGGGCACTATGATTTTTTGGCTGAATAATTGGCCTTGTTTTTTTAAGGACTGTGGCTTTTGTTGTTGATGGGGTGTGAAAAAAATACAAGATTATTTTAATTAATGAAATGTAAACAATGTCAGGCTTTGCGCCATTATAGGAACGCCTAAAGTTTGCTAATTAATAGATATTCATGGCTTTTCTGCTTGTCTAATTTTTAGAGTCATGTAAACCATATTGAAATATTTATTAACTTTCCAATGCAATTGTTGATCTGATTAATAGGAGTAAATGGCTGGCATAATAACTAAATCAAATTTTCCACTGTATAATACAGGATTGTTGCCGCAGGAGGAGATGTTAGAAACGAAGAAGACCAATAAGAAATTGATTATTGGAATTCCTAAAGAGAAATCAAAATTTGAAAACAGGATCGCTTTAACGCCTCAAGGAGTTGAGTTGTTAGTTGAAAACGGGCATACCATTTTATTTGAAAGTGGGGCAGGTGAAGATGCGAATTATTCAGATAATGATTTTTCTGAGTGTGGTGCTACTATTGTGAAAAGTTGTGGTGAAGTTTTTAATGCAGAAATTGTTTTAAAAATCTCTCCTTTTACCAATGAAGAAATTGATCTGCTTTCTTCGCAGCAAACTATCATATCCTTAGTGCAATTGCATCAGCAATCGCGTGATTCCATGCAAAAGCTCATGGGAAAGAGAGTGAATGCTCTGGCTTTTGAACTGATTAAGGATGGAAATGGCTGTTTCCCTATCATACGTAGTATGAGCGAGATTGAAGGTGCCGCTTCTATTATGATTGCCAGTGAGTATTTAAGTAAAGCACATAATGGAAAAGGTGTTTTATTAGGAGGTATAACAGGCGTTTCGCCTGCCGAGGTGGTTATTTTAGGAGCAGGAACAGCTGGTGAGAGTGCTGCTCGCGCCGCTCTGGGAATGGGAGCTACCGTGAAAGTGTTTGATAATTCTTTTCAAAGTTTGAAAGATCTTGAAGCTAGCATAGGTCAGCGGGTGTTTACCTCTGTTTTGCATCCTAAAGCTTTAACTAAAGCACTAAAAAGTGCTGATGCAGTGGTGGGTAACCTGCGTTACCTGCAGTCGGGTTTAAGTTATATGGTTACCGAAGATCAGGTCAGACAGATGAAATCAGGTTCTATACTCATTGATCTGAGTATTGGACAAGGAGGGTGTTTTGAGTCTTCCATATGTACCGACTTTGCTCATCCTGTATTTCGTAAGCATAACGTTATTCATTATTGTGTGCCTAATGTAGCTTCACACGTGTCTCGAACTGCTACCATTGCCCTGAGTAATATCTTTACTCAAATAATGCTGCAAATTGCTGAAGCAGGAAGTATAGACACTATGGTGAAGGAGGACATTGGCTTTAGCCATGGTATTTATATTTATAAAGGGATACTAACGAATCATTATATCGGAGAAACCTTTTCCTTGCCATCCAAGGATATTGGTTTGTTACTGGCCGCTTTTTAGTATGTCTTATTGTTGATTTTTGGGGAGATGGAAACGAAATAAAGTTCCTTTTTCCGGATTGGGTTCTGCCCAAATAGAGCCATGCATAATTTCTATATATTTTTTTACGATAGAGAGCCCGATGCCATTTCCTTCAAATTCACGTG
This sequence comes from Saccharicrinis sp., assembly GCA_041584155.1. Taxonomy (GTDB): domain Bacteria; phylum Bacteroidota; class Bacteroidia; order Bacteroidales; family Marinilabiliaceae; genus Saccharicrinis. Next base: position 4,640 of record JBFHEL010000197.1, on the reverse strand, counting down.
TGTATTGTCTGTTGGCTTGTCTGAAAAGGTCAAAGATACGCTCTTCTTCTCCCTCCGGAATGCCAATGCCGGTGTCTTGTACAAAAAACTCTAGATATTCATCAAAGGCATGATAGCCAATGTTGATTTCTCCTTCGTGAGTAAATTTAATGGCATTTTCAATTAAATGTTCAAATACCTTTAATAGCGCATCTTTGTAAGTGGTGAGTGAATCGTCTGGAGAAGCGTTATGAAATAAAACATTAAATTTTATCGGTTTCTTACAGATCTGAATTTCTCGGGCAAAGGTTTCGTAAACATCTTCCAATAGCTTATGTACAGAAATCTGTTCAAGAGGTTCAATATAGGCTTTAGTCTGAAGTTTTGAGATATCTATTAATGCATCCATTACACGCATAAGCTGGTTGCCATTCTGAAGCACTATATCCAGATATTCCCTTTTTTCGTCGGGATTAAGATTATTTGATTTTAATAATTCAGTAAAACCAATAATGGCATTCATGGGTGTGCGGACTTCGTGGCTCAGGTTGGCCAAAAACGAGGTTTTCAGTTTGTTGCTTTCTTTGGCCTTTAGTGTAGCCTCCTTCAGTTCGCCATTGAGATTATCCAGTTCTTTGTTTTTATGAATTAACTCTTCCTTAAACACTAATAGTTCCAGGTTTCTGCGTTTTAATTCCCTTTTGCTTTCCATATGCTCTATTTCAATACCAATTCGGGAGGAGAATAAGAACATAAGCGACTCCATCTTTTTAAGCTGTTGTTTAGGATGTGAAAAGAGAGCTGTTAAAACTCCAATGACGCTGGTGGATGAACCAAATAAAGGATAAGCCAGGTAGGTTTTGATATTGTGCTCCTTGAAATAGTTGTTTATCTCAAAGTGTTTTTGTGCGTCTTTGATAAAGGTGGGGGTTTTCCCGGAGATGGTTTTTTCACATAGTGATCCTTCTATGGGAAAACTGATCGGATTCAATATTTGGTCTTTGTTACAAAAAGCAAGGGTATCAAAGGTTTCATTAACCTCGTTGATACGCGAAATAAAAACAAAATCTGCTTCCAGATATTTGTTGAGTTTAAGAATAGTTGTATTGAAAAATTCTTCCCCAAGTAGTTGGTTTTGTGGGTTGAATATATCTAATATACAAGCTTCCCAATTATTCCCGAAATATAGTTGTTGCTTATCTGACATAGTGAATCTATTCTCAAACATTATTATCTCCCTCTTGCTGTGTTTTTATTGGATATAGTGTCAAAGAAATAAAAAGGTTTTGTAATGGCTGATTTTTTTTGACAAAAAACGCTTTTTACTACTTGAATTTTAATAAAATTTTCGGGTTAAAGGATAGAATTTGTAATTTTGGACGTTCATAGAACTAATATGTATATCATGGATAAAGAAATATTTATATATAATACCCTCTCCCGTAAAAAAGAACGTTTTGAACCAATAACGGCTAATAAAGTTGGTTTGTATGTATGCGGACCAACTGTTTATGGCGATCCTCATCTGGGTCATGCTCGTCCGGCAATAACCTTTGACTTACTAACACGTTTCTTATCTCATTTGAATTATAAGGTGAGATATGTGCGCAATATTACAGATGTGGGGCACCTGGAAAATGATGCCGATGAGGGTGAAGATAAGGTGGCTAAGAAAGCACGTCTGGAGGAATTAGAGCCGATGGAAGTGGTGCAGTATTATACCAACCGTTATCACGATTATATGAAGTTGCTGAATGTGAAAAGCCCCAGTATAGAGCCCAGAGCTTCAGGACATATCATTGAGCAACAAGAGGAGATTAAGAGTATTTTAGAAAAAGGATATGCCTATGAAAGCAATGGTTCGGTTTATTTTGATGTGAAAAAATATAATGAGTCCTTTCCTTATGGGATACTCTCAGGAAGGAATATCGATGATCTTTTAACCAATACAAGAACACTTGACGGGCAGAGTGAGAAGAAGAATTCCTTTGATTTTGCCCTGTGGAAAAAAGCAGCTCCTGAGCATATTATGCGTTGGCCTTCACCCTGGAGTGATGGTTTTCCGGGATGGCATATGGAGTGTTCTGCAATGAGTAAGAAGTATTTAGGTGATCATTTCGATATTCATGGAGGTGGAATGGATTTGTTGTTTCCTCATCATGAATGCGAAATAGCTCAAAGTACTGTAGCTCATGGAAAAACGCCGGCTAAATATTGGATGCATAACAATATGATTACCATTGGAGGACAAAAAATGGGTAAGTCACTGGGTAATTTTATTACCCTGGAACAGTTTTTTACAGGGAACCATGAAAAACTGAATCAGGCTTACGGCCCTATGACAATTCGTTTCTTTATTTTACAAGCGCATTACAGAAGTACTCTTGACTTTGGAAATGAAGCCTTGCAGGCCGCAGAAAAAGGCTTAAACCGTTTGAACGAAGCAATGCTTAAACTGGATCAGATGGAAGCTGCTAGTCAAAGCGATTGTGATATCAAAAGTCTTGAGGATAAGCTGTATACTGCTATTTGTGACGATTTAAATAGTCCTATTGTAATAGCTAATTTGTTTGATGGTGTTAAAATCATTAATAATGTATTGGCAGGAAAACAAAAGATATCAGCATCAGACCTGAGTGATTTTAAAAATATCATGAAATTGTTCGTGTATGATATCTTAGGATTAAAGCCATCCGGTAATGTGGCTGTTGCCTCTGATAATAAGCTGGATGAAGTGATGAGCCTGATGCTGCAATTACGACAAAATGCCAAGACTAACAAAGACTGGGCTACCGCTGATAAAATAAGGGAAGAGTTACTGAATATGGGATTTGTTATTAAGGATAGCAACGATGGAGCAACCTGGGAGTTAAAATAATAGCATGACGAAATGTTGGATAGGGATGATGCTATGCTTGTTGGTTGCTTGTCAGGTAAATAAGGATGTGGCAAGAGAGCAGTCCGAGCACTTACAGAAGGTTAAAAAGCCTGGTGCCGAGTTTGTATTTAATGCGGATTCAGCGTATAGTTTTGTTGCCAGACAAGTGGCCTTTGGTCCTCGGGTTCCTAATACTAAGGCTCATTCAGCCTGTGCTGAGTATTTAAAGAGTAAGCTTGAGTCTTTTGGTGCTGATGTTATGCTGCAGGAAGTAGAGCTGACTGCCTTTGATCATTCGATCCTTCATGCTAAAAATATTATTGCTCAATATAAACCTTCTTTGCCCAATAGGATTATGCTGTGTGCTCACTGGGATTCGCGTCCCTTTGCTGATCGCTGCAGTGATTCCTTACGGCGCAATGAGCCTATTTTAGGTGCAAACGACGGAGCCAGTGGGGTTGGGGTATTGCTTGAAATAGCACGTATTATCCCGATGCTGGGTTTGCAAACGGGTATTGATATTATTCTTTTTGATGCAGAGGATTATGGAATCCCTGATCATCTGGATGTACCTTATGTGGATGATACCTGGTGTTTGGGTTCTCAATATTGGGCTAATCATCCGCATGTGCCAGGTTACCATGCCGACTATGGTATTCTGCTGGATATGGTTGGAGCGCCTCAGGCTACTTTTTATCAGGAGATATATTCTTTAACCTATGCCAAAAAGATTGTGAAAAAGGTGTGGCAGTCTGCTCGTAAGTGCGGCTATGGTGCTTATTTTGTTTCTGATAGGGGTGTTGCTATTACCGATGATCATGTGTATGTGAATAAATTAAGAGAAATACCTTGTATAGATATTATCCAGTGGGATCCTGATAGTGATTCCGGTTTGGGTACTTATTGGCATACACATAATGATACGATGGAAGGAATAGATAAAAATACGCTTAAAGCAGTTGGGCAAACAGTGCTTTATGTAATATTAAATGAATAAGGATAAAAGGTTATGTTACAAGCCTATTTGCATAAGGATTTAGTAGAAGCAGGTTGCGATGAAGCCGGACGTGGGTGTCTGGCCGGCCCTGTAGTGGCTGCTGCCGTTATCCTGCCTAAGGAGTTTAATCATTCTTTACTGAATGACTCCAAGCAGTTAACTGAAAAACAACGTGAAAAATTACGACCTATTATTGAAAAGGAAGCCTTAGCGTGGGCTGTGGCTATAGTAGATAATCAAGAGGTTGATGAGATAAATGTACTCAATGCCTCTATTGAAGGCATGAAAAGAGCTGTTGATCAGCTTCAGCAAGTTCCCCAACATCTGCTCATCGATGGGAACCGTTTTAAGGCTCATTCGGTTATTCCTCATACCTGTATTGTAAAGGGTGATGCTAAGTTTATGTCAATAGCAGCTGCCAGTGTGCTGGCTAAAACCCATCGTGATGAACTGATGGAAAAGCTGGCTAAAGAATATCCCGGATATGATTGGGCAAAAAATAAGGGTTATCCTACAAAAGCCCATAGAGCGGGTATCGAAAAACTGGGACCCACACCTTATCATCGTCTATCCTTTAAATTACTGGATACCCAGCTCAAGCTGGATTTGAAATTAAAATGATGATCTGTTAAAATTTTAAGACTCTTAACGAGTGTGTTCCCTTTAGCCCGGATAATGTGTTACAACTTTGTTATGAGCATTAAAAATATCATGAAACGAGGTATAGCCTGTCCCGATTGCTTTCAGGAGCATCGTTCTGATGAGCTGATATAAAGCAACCAAGTG
>JBFHEL010000196.1:0-7710 GCA_041584155.1 Saccharicrinis sp. | reverse complement strand
GGTGAGAGAATAAATATTGTGATCTTTACCGGTAGTATAGATTGCTTCAGCAAATTGATGCAATTTTTCAAAGGATTGCTGTTCTTTTATTGAATGGTAAATTGGCATAATAGTAGCGTTAAGCTCTTGTTTAATTATATCTAATTCTTGTTTGGTTATAGAATGAGATGAATCCTTTTCTATCAATGTTACAGTTGGATCTACCGAATAAGTCAGATATTTTTTTAATTCAACAATCAGGTTATCTATTTGAATTGGCTTAATTAAAATGCTATTAAAATCATATTTTTTTACTTTTTCAAGTTCGTCGTTGAGTACAGAGGCAGTAACCACAATACAAGGGATGTGTTTATACTTTGTTTCTCTAAGTTTACGAATAAAGCTATAACCATCCATTATGGGCATTTTTAAATCGCAAAGCACAAGATCAATGGGTTTTTTCTCAATTATCTCCAATGCTTCCTGGCCATTGTGGGCTTCAATTACCTCAAGCCCCAGTTCATGTATGGCACTTTTCAGGAAATCCCGATTGGTATTGATATCATCGATCACCAGTATACGGTTTGATTCAAAAATAATATTTTGGTTTTCAGGAATCTCTATATGAGTGTCTATTTCAATATCTAAACATTTGACTTGATTTAAGAAGAATGTAAATGTGCTACCCTGATTCTGTTTTGATATCACAGAAATATCACCCCCTAACATGTGAGCAAGCTTTTTACTGATGGTTAAGCCCAAACCTGTTCCTCCATATTTTCGGGTATCCTGAGCATCCTGCTGAGTAAAAGATTCAAATATTTTATTTTGCATATCTTTTCTGATCCCAATACCTGAATCTTCAACAATAAACCGGATATTTGATGTTGAGTCCATTGCCGGAACTTCAGTCTTCTTTTTGTCAGACAGGATTTTTACTGTAACGTAACCTTTCTCAGTAAATTTAATGGCATTTGAAATTAAATTATATAATATTTGATTAATGCGTAGGTCGTCAGAAAAGATAGTAGGGCATAGGTTTTCATCTACTTGAATTGAAAACTGAAGTCCTTTGCGTTCTGAGAGTATTCTAAAGGTACTATCTAAGTTCCCTATTAATTCGGAAATATCTATAGGCACCGTTTCAATTTCAACCTTTCCAGCTTCTATTTTAGCCAAATCAAGAATGTCGTTAATAATTTTCAATAGATTTTTTCCACTTACCTTAATTGAATTAAGGTACCCTAGTTGGGTAGGATTCTTTATCTGGCGGTATAATAGATCTGTGAAACCTATGACAGCGTTCATGGGCGTACGTATTTCGTGACTCATATTGGCCAGAAATTCACTCTTTGCTTTATTTGCCTCAATGGCTTCTGTTTTAGCTTTCTTTAATTCCTTAAGGGCTTTCCTCTTTTCTGTTATATCTTCTTTTACAGCAATAAAATTAATAATATCTTCTTTCTCATTTTTTATTGGTGATATGATAGCCATTTCCCAAAAAATATCTCCATTTTTTGTTTTATTACAAAGTTCACCTTCCCAGGTATCGCCTTTTAAAATGGTTTGCCACAAATTTGTATATGTTTCATTAGGTAAAACGTGTGCATTTAATATACGAGGATTTTTTCCAATGACTTCCTGCTGGGTATATCCTGTTAGTATTTCAAATGCAGGGTTCACATATTCTATCTTACCATTGGTATCTGTTATTTCAACTACTACATGACTTTGTTCAACTGCCTTTGTTAATTTAAGGCGTTCAATCTCCATTGATTTTCGTTGTTCAATATTTTGTGTAGTGCCGATCATACGCACCGGATTTCCCAAATGATCTTTATGGATAACATGTCCCTGATCATATACCCATACATAATGCCCTTTTTTATGTTTAAGCCTGATCTCTATTTTTAAGAAATCCTGTTCACCAGCAAGTACAGTTTGTAATAAGGACTCTTTAATTTTTGCATCATCAGGGTGTACAAGTTGATCCCACCAATGAGATGTGTTCTCTACTTCAGATTCGGTATAACCGAGCGTTAGGTAACGGGATGGATGAGAAATAATTAAATCACTATCTAAATGGTAATCCCACCAACCATAATCGCCCCCGGCAAATGCGGCATTTAGCCGGTATTCCCTTTCTTTTATCTTCAGGTAAGAATCTTCTAATTCCTTGGTTCTTAATTTTACACGCTCCTCCAGATTTTTGTTTATCTGTAATATTTTTTGTTCGTATTGCTTTTGAATGGATATATCTATGACTGATATAATGCTTCCTATTATTTTGCCATTACTATCATATCTAATGGAAAGAGAAAGCTGCGCTATAAATGAATCTCCATTCTTTTTACTTAATCTCTCTTCTTCCTGTAATTTTGATCCTCCCTTTAGTAGTTTAGCTATTCTACTATTATATTGATCCCGATCGGTTTGTTTATATAAAAACGAAGCATGCTGACCCAGCGCTTCATCTGATTTATATCCAAATAACTCTTCTGCTCCTTTATTCCAAAAATTTAAAATGCCATCCCGATCGGTTGATACAACAGCCTCAAATACCTGATTTAATATTTGCTTATTATCAAACAGCCGTTCCTCGTGTTGTTTCTTTTCTGTTATATCACTTACTGTAGCAATTATATTAATAATTTCGTTTTTGTCGCTTAACATCGAAGAAACATTCAAATCGCCCCAGATGATATTTCCATCTTTTCGTATATAGCGTTTTTCTATACTGTAGTTATTTATTTTTTTCCTGATCAGTTTTTGATAAAGTTGATGGTCCTTTTCAATATCTTGCCGATAGGATAATTCCTGAAAAGTTTTTTGTGAGAGCTCTTGTGATGAATAGCCCAGTATATTGCAAAGTGTATGGTTAGCAAAGTTGAGTTTGCCATCCAATCCAATCAGGGTAACTCCAATCCCGGCATGATTAACCAGGGTATAAAACTTGCGTTCATTAATGGCTAATTCATTTAATTTTAGTTCAAGGGTATTTTCTAATTTGTCCTTTAATATTGAGAGAGCTGCTTCTGATTTTTTCAGAATGCTGTTTTTCAGCGCCAGCTTATCTATCGAAAACTGAATGACTATGATGATAAAAGCAAAAAGAATAGATAATACTGCAAACGATATCCATTTAACCCTGCTATTATAAGCTGCATTTTTACTTAAATCGTGATTTTTAATTTCACTAATCAGAATAAGCTCTTCTTTTTTGTTAAATACCAGGTTGTTACTGAATTTAGAATCTATATCATCTTGTGGCGTGAACTTTAAAAAAACATAAGAATATTGTTCTGATCGACAAATGCCCTTTTTGTGAGTTTGAATTTTCTCCCACAAAGGCATACGCATACGTCTTAAATTTAGGCTGTCTCCTCCTGGTTTAAGATGACCATAGGTAACCGCAGAATCACTTGACATAAGCCAATAACCCTGCTGATTAACGAGTTCGAAAGAAGAATGAATATTCTCATCGTAAGTGGTTAGTTTATCAGCCAGGTTATTAATAAAATGGTTTGTAATAATCAGCCCTTTACATTGTCCGTTCTTATCATATGATTTTTTAGCTACCCTGATTACGGGCTTATATGGAATTTCAATACGATTATTTTCTATATTTAAATCAATGTCGGAAAAATAAATCTCGTCGGGTAATAATTTAAGGGCTTTCTGAAAATAATACCTTTTGCTTTTATTCTGAAGATATTGCTGTTCGATAAACTTTCCCTGACTGTTTTCTTCAAAATCAACCCTGATTATCTCATTGCCCAAGGTGTCAAGATAGCGCACCTGATCATAACTTTTTTGTATGGAGGAAAAATGTTTAAAAAAATCAACCTGTGTTTGTAAAAGATTTGGTGTACCCACATATGCTATATTCGAATACTCCCAGGTTAACAAATTAATGTCCTCAACCAATGTGGTAAAAAAGTCACTCAGTATAACTTTTTTAATGCTTAGTTCATCAAGTTCTGAGTTGAGTACTATATTAGCTTCATTCTCTGTTATCGTGTTAAAATATTGTGTAATCCCGAAATAACTAATGAGTATAATTGGAATATAAAAGACAAGAAATTTAACAGGTTTATTATGGATATATTTAGGGTAGGGTGTCATTAAAAACTGTTTTTGTAAAATATAAATCCTAATCAGTCAACTTGTTGCTAAACTTGATATGTAACAATAGATTAATATGTTGCTTTCTTTTATTTTACTTTACATTACGATAAATGTTTCAGATTGTTACCAATCAATTAAAATTAAATTACATTAATAAGATTCTTGTAACTAAATGTTTACGGTATTTTTTCTCGTCTAACAATATTGTTTTTCTTGCCATTTTAAAATTAAAAGTCTATTTGAGAGGTTCAGAGCAATGTCTTTAAAGAGATCAGGATGAGCTCTATTGTTTTGAATAGGATTACTCAAATTATTTTGCAATCGGATTTAGATGCAGTACTACAAAAAATACCTACAGTATTTAATCATTGATCTATTTATGGTGCTTATGCAGTTGTGTGGGCGGGCAGTAGGAGGCATCCATATTTATTGATAAGGAGAACTGCAGCATACTACAGGACTTAAAAGTAAAATATTCATCTAATAGTTTAGGTTCAAAATGGGGTAAGGTTTTTTATTTATTGGAAAGGCACGAATGTATTGAGTACTCGACTTTTACTATTCCCAATCGGATTCTTCAAGCTCAAAGATTTCATTTACCGATAGATTAAAAACATGAGCGATTTTTAAAGCCAGAATTGTCGATAAGTTATATTTTCCTAATTCAATAGCATTGATTGTTTGTCGGCTTACCTTTACTAATTCGGCCAACTTAGCCTGTGTGATATTTTTTTTCGCTCTTTCTACTTTGATACTATTCCTCATTACACATTTGATTTTTGAATTTGTACAGAGCCCAATGGAAGCGGATGATGAAGAAGATAAGTATGGTGAACATATTAATAACAAGAATCCAATAAAATGCCAATTCATAAATAAAAATTACCGATGCTATCAGGATAGCGTAATTTATATAGGTTGCCCACACTAACGATTCTAATCTGATTTTGGTAATAAATTCATCTTCCGTTTTATGTTTTGAAAATGCAATGAATAATCCGCCAATTATTATAAGAAGGGCTATGATTTCATTAGCTATGTCATTTTCTGTAAGAGTTAAATACTCAGTAGTACCCATAAATGGCGTATTTGCTAAGGCAAAAACTGTGGTGCTTAAAAAATCAGTTTCATATCCAAAGAATAAGGATACTATTCCAAGGATTATTCCTGGAATAAATATAAACCAACCGGCCTTTTTGAATGATTTGGGGAATAAATGGTTCATTTTCATTGTAATTAGTTTAGTTTGAGATAACAAATGTAATGTATAGATATCAAAATGACAAATAAACATTACATAAATTCATAAAGTAATGATATATTTATCGGTATACCTTACCAATGTAAAAAGTAGATGACTTTTAAATAAGCTGTTTATAATTGAGGAAAGTGTGCACTATTCATATATTTTCTAGGCTCGTGTGTAATTTTATAGTCGTTGAATTGCGTTTTATGCAGTATTTGAAGGATGAAGCTAAAGGTATCTTTGGTGCAATAGGGTTGAATTTTGCCATTTTAAGTCTATATTTTCGTTTGGGTGGTATAAAATAACATTCATGATATCAATGACATGCATATAAAACACTTTATATATTTTGACAGAGCGTAATAAAAAGCTGAAATTGCATTAAATTTCTATGTTAATACAAATCAATAACAATAATGATACAATTTAAAAGCAAAACATTTTCAATTTTATTATTGCTTCTGCTGGCTTTATCATCATGTCAATGTGGTGATGAAGGAAGGCATGTGAAAAATATTGTTGAATCAGAGAGGGGCTTATCCTTGATAACTAACGAGGGTGAAATTCAATTAACAGCTTTAACAGATCACTCGGTTGAAGTTGAATATATTCAGGAGGGATTAAAAAATGATCCATCATATGCTATTGCACCACCAGCAAAAAAAGTAGAAACTACCCTTACTGAAAGCAGAACATCTGTTGTTTTTTCAACAAAAGGAATACGTGTTGAAATACGAAAGTGTCCGTTGTCGATTGCCTATTACCAGGGAGATTCCTTATTATTTTCTGAAGAACAAGGTTTGGTATATAACGATTCTATCAAAGGATTCAGGATGAAACTGCGAGCAGATGAAAAACTATTGGGAGGAGGAGAACGGGTATTGGGAATGGATCGCAGAGGAAATCGCTTGCGCTTATATAATCAGGCGAGTTATGGCTATCAAAGTCATGCCGAACTGATGTATTACTCTTTACCGGTGGTATTATCTTCCCGAAAATATATGTTGGTATTTGATAATGTAGCTGATGGTTGGCTCGATCTTGGAAAGACAGATCAGGATATTCTTGAGTTTGATGCAGAAGGGGGTAGAATGAGTTATGTGGTTGTGGCTGGAGAGAGCTATCGCGATTTAACGGAAAATTATGTAGAAACAACAGGTTATCAGCCTATGCCGCCACGTTGGGCTCTGGGAAATATATCTTCGCGAATGGGGTATAAATCACAAAAAGAAGTGGAGCAGGTGGTAACTCAGTATCAGCAAGAAGATTTTCCCTTAGATGCCATGGTATTGGATTTGTATTGGTTTGGTCCCGATTTAAAAGGCCATATGGGTAATCTGGAATGGGATAGAAAAGCTTTCCCTCAACCTCAACAAATGATGAGTAAGCTAAAGCAAAAGGGAGTAAAAACAATTTTGATTACAGAGCCTTTTGTGTTGCAGAATAGTGGTAAATATGCCGAGTGTGCCGCACAGGATCTTTTGGGAGTAGATTCTCTGGGTCAGCCTTATATATACGATTTTTACTTTGGAACGACTGCCTTACTTGATATTTTTAAAGACGAAACGAAAGATTGGTTTTGGGGTATTTATAAAAAACATACCTTAAGTGGTGTTGATGGCTGGTGGGGCGATTTAGGTGAGCCGGAAATGCATCCCGATGATTTGCTACACGTGAACGGAAAGGCAAATATAGTGCACAATGCCTATGGTCATGAATGGGCAAAGACGGTGTTCGAAGGTTTTGAAAAGGATTTTTCTGCAACAAGACCTGTGATTTTAATGCGTTCGGGTTTTGCCGGTTCACAGCGTTATGGCATGATTCCATGGAGCGGTGATGTAAGTCGCTCGTGGGAAGGTTTGCAACCGCAGGTTGAAATTTCATTACAAATGGGATTGCAAGGTTTAGCTTATATGCACTCCGATTTAGGTGGCTTTGCCGGAGATTATAAAGATGCAGAACTCTATACGCGGTGGCTGCAATATGGTGTCTTTCAGCCGGTGTATCGTACGCATGCTCAGTCGGATGTACCACCTGAACCTGTTTTTTGGGATAAACAGACTAAAACTATCACCCGTAAATTTATAAAGTTGCGTTACGCTTTAACTCCTTATTTATATACTATGGTGTACGAGAATAGTACTAAGGGGACTCCGCTAATGCGACCATTGTTTTATATGGATGATAATGAAGCCTTAATAGATAATAAAGATACTTATTTGTGGGGCGATAACTTTTTGGTGTCTCCGGTTACCCAAAAAGGAGTGACAGAATGGAAGGTAACTTTCCCTCAGGGAGCCAACTGGTATCATTTTTTTACCGGAGTGAAGTATCAAGGAGGTCGTGAGAGTTTGGTT
>JBFHEL010000195.1:0-7715 GCA_041584155.1 Saccharicrinis sp. | reverse complement strand
TGTGTTTATTGATTTCAATATTCAGAGTAAACTCCACAATTTTAAAAAGAAAACAAACATTATATTCTTCTTTTCTTTTTGTCATTGCCACAAAAAGAAAGAAAAAAGTCTAGCCGGAAAGAATGCTCGCGCGCTCTTACCTTTTCTTTATTCTTCAATCCGGGTAATGTCGCCTGCCGCGACAAAAGACAAGCCCCCCGGACGAAGAATCACAAGAAAAGGCATTCACTCCACCATTGGCCTTCCCTTTCCGGCAGGCCGCCGCGCAGGAAGAATTCAAGCTTAAAGGGGAAAGGATAAAGGAAAGAGGTTGATTTTGATATTTGTACAATACCCATGTCATTAAAAACTGTAAACTTCGGGTTTGGATTTTCGGCCTCAGTAACGCAGACGGGGAACCCATAGCTGAAAGAATCGAGGATTTAAGGATAAAGGGAATTAAGTGTAAAGGTTAAAGGAACAAGGATCAAGCCTTTGGTATTTAAAACTCAGCGTTTGTAATGCTCTGTGTTTATTGATTTCAATATTCAGAGTAAACTCCACAATTTTAAAAAGAAACAAACTTTATTTCTCTTTTTTCTATTTGTCATTGCCACAAAAAGAAAGAAAAAAGTCTAGCCGGAAAGAATGTGCCAAATTTGCCCGGATATTATATGTGATCCCTTAATTATTTACCCGGTAACCTCTTCGATTGACGGGTGAAGCTCATTTCCCGACTCCTGTACCTCTTCGATTGACGGGTGAAGTTCATTTCCCAACTCCTGTACCTCTTCGATTGACCCGCCGACCTTATTTCTTTACCCGGTAACCTCTCCGATTGACGGGTGGAGTTCATTTCCCAACTCCTGTACCTCTTCGATTTATCCGTCGACCTTAATTCTTTACCCGGTAACCTCTTCGATTGACGGGTGGAGTTCATTTCCCGACTCCTGTACCTCTTCGATTGACCCGCCGACCTTAATTCTTTACCCGGCAACCTCTTCGATTGACGGGTGGAGTTCATTTCCCGACTCCTGTACCTCTTCGATTGATCCGCCGACCTTATTTCTTTACCTGGTAACCTCTTCGATTGATGGGTGAAGCTCATTTCCCGACTCCTGTACCTCTTTGATTGACCCGTCGACCTTATTTCTTTAATCGGCGACCTCTTCGATTGACTTGATCTTTTAGTTAAGAGAAGGTTTCCTCATTCTAAAAACAGGCCGTTTAGCCAGGTTGCCTGTTTCAATTACAACAGATCATTTACCCTTTATCCCGCCATCTATAGGGCAAGTCGCATCGGTCATGTTAATCTTAGCGGGGAGGAGGTACTTGTTGTGGTGGTCCTTGAGGTCTGCGTCTTGAATTTTCTATAAATGATTGAAATTCGATGAATTGATCTTTATTTAGTAGTGACTCTACCTTGGACTCAAAACGTTCTTTTAATTGATCCATTACCTCTCTCTTTTCTCTTTTTTGCATGGTACTTTTCATTTCTTTAAAATGTTCCCAAAAGAGAAGGGTTAAAGAGTCTTCTTTATCTGAAGATAATGCTATTTTATCCGACAGTTCATTAACTATATTGCAAATATTCATACTGTCAATCGCCTGTTGTTTTTGCAGGTTTCTTTTTGATTGCCTTGGTGGGGTGCAAGATGAAAACCAAAGTACACATGCGCATAAAACCAAAGCAGTACTCAAACCTGTTTTAAAATACCTTACCATAAGCTTATTTTTTTAACAAACGTTCGTTAGTGTTGTTTTATTATGTCATTATTGAAATAACTTATTGTCTTACAGGATTATATCAAGAGAAGTGGTTTGGGTTTTATAGTTTTCATCTATCTTTAAACGAAAACATTGTATAAAATTAATATTTTTTGCCTACTGTTCAAGTATTTCTATAACATAGGAGGCTTCAAAGGTTTGTTGTGCTGCCAAGGCTATTATCCCTTCTTTTTTAACCAGATCACCAGTGCTGCTTTCATCATCAGTAATACCTAACCAGGGCTCGATACATACAAATGGCGCACCCGGTTTTGCCCATATGCCGAGGTAATTAAAATCGCTATAGGAAAGAGAGAGGCTGTTGTTATTACAGCGGTTTTTTAAACTGACTTTCCTCGATGTCAGATTTTTGAATATGAGTGCATCTTCCAAAAAGGTAGTTTTGGTTAACGGCAGCTCATGGGTATTGAGCAGTACGGGTTTGGTTTCTCCATTTGTTAACCCATTAGTACTTACCTTCCATGTACAGTCCGACTCTTCGTGTTCAAACTCTATAAAATAATCTTCGTATTCTTCGCCTGAGTTAAAAGGACAGCGAAAGCCGGGATGAGCACCCAGAGAAAAAAGCATCTCCTCATCTCCTTGGTTAACCACTTTATGGGTAACGATGAGTTTGTTATGATCGAGGGTAAAAGTGATGTAAAATATAAATGCAAACGGATACATAGCTAAAGTGTCCTCGTTGTGTGAATACTTTAAAGTAAGCGAGGTTGCCGATTGTTTATCAATGATACCACCTTCGTTATTTCGAATAAACCCATGTTTGGGAATAGAATAAGACCGTCCTTTATAAGTGTAAGTGCCGTTTTTTAAACAGCCGATTATAGGAAATAAAACGGGGGCATAACTGGCCCATATATCAGGGTTTGCATCCCACATATATTCTTGTTGAGTGCTCTTTGATTTTAAACTGCATATCTCTGCTCCTTTTTGTTGGATGGAAACAGAGAGTTGGCCATTTTCTATACAATGAATCATCTTATGGTTTTATTTTACGGGTTCTCAAAATACAATACAAATTTGTGCTTTTCATCCGATAATCGCAAAAAACAGTTTTATGCTGATCTATCGGTTTGAGATATTTAATTGATGAGAGTTGTTTTTTCCATTGCATATACCAGAATGAAAGTGACTCTTAGCTTCATCTGTATTATTAAAGTCAATAAATAAAGCTTACTTTTCATCGGACTTCCTACTTATATCCTCTTTTATTTCACCGACACCTGAACCCTGAACCCGGGTTTTTTTAATTCCTGGGGCATATTGGTGAAGTCAACATTCAGTAATTTAATGCAAGAAGGCTCACATAATTTTTCAGAGAGTAAATAGTTGCTTAACAATTCATTTCGTTTTTTGTAAAGCGCCTGAAAGTTTGCGTTAAGTTCTGATTGCGGAATTAACTTTTCACAACGCAGCGCTATAGATAAGTCTGTAGTATCGGTAGATTGTTGATTTAACCAGAGCATAAAGTCTTCATTGTCATCTTTAATGTCTTCCCAGTTTGTTATACTTTCAGGATTGTTTTCCATCAGATATCGGGTCTTTGCTTTTTTTATAGCCAGCAAGGCAATTTCTTCATCAACAGCCACCTCCTGACGAAAAGTAAAAATCAAATCCTCCTTTTTTTGCAATATCTCTGCAATCTTATCGAGTATCTTACGCTGACTATTGATCAACGAATCTTGGGTATAACTAAAGGGTACTATTTCCAGTTCTTCGGGCTGTGTACCTACCAGCTTTGCCAAAGAACCGAATGGTTGAGTAGCCGTTTTAGCAATAAACTTACCAAAGGTTTTCCATATAATGGGTCCCATTTTAAATCCGGGTTCTGATGGGTTTCCTGATACGGGTAATTCAAATTCTACATTGTCCTGAGCATCCTTAATCAGATAGAGTGCCAATTTTACAGGAAGTTTGGTGGCGCTGGTATCTTTGGTTCGTTTACCAAATTCCATTTCCTTAACCAACAAATGGTTGTTGTTTTGTAAGTTGGCAGGTGTCATGCTAATATCACTGTCGTAGTTAAAAAGTCCCGAAACAATAGGGAAGGCCAAATAATATTCTGTGTAAGGCGAAAAGCTATGCAAATCAAGATCTGTCACATTGCCTTTGTAATAGAAATTAAGCGGGTTCAGGATGCTGAATTTTGTTTCACCGGTATATCTTCCTTCATTGTTAAATTTCATATCCCAACTCAAAGGAATGGCATTGTTTTGCTCATATAGTGCAGTCATGGTCATATCGATTTCCCTGATTTTATAGGAGAAATCACGATTTAAGGTATTGTCTGTAAAAATCAACTGACCATTATGTATAAGCATGCTATCCACACGATAAAACAAAGTAGGCGAATCGGGTTCTGCCAGCTGTATAGAATCATTCTCTGTTTGCAGGCTATCTGCAAAGTAGGGCGTTAAAAAATATTCCCAGTTGCTTTGTTCTTTATTTAAGGACGCAGCAATAACTGGTCGGTCTACTTCTATCTTTTTAAAGGTATAATGCATTCGACCTAAATCCAGCGAGTCAAACTGAGTGTAGGCCTTATCGGCATAAAAAAGTTGCTCTCCTCTTGTATCAGTTACCCTTATACTATCAATAGCTACTTGCCCTAATACAAGAATATGATCTATTTTTTCTAAACTGCCTTTTACCTGAATATCCGATTGTAACAAGCCTTTTAGCTCAGAAATGTAAACATAGTCTTTTAAATAATTGGTAAAAGAGCTGAGCTGAATATTTTCTGTTGCAAATGAAATATTATAAGCTTGTTCCTGTTGAAGTATTTCAGCATCAATTTTAACCAAACCAGACTCGCCTATGCTAAATTGTACACCCATTTCACTGCTCCGGCTGTCCCAGGCTATTAGAGGAAGCTCCAGATTCAGATTGTCAAAATCCAGAAGATTATCTATTTGCTGATCGTAGTAATGAAACTCTCCGTTTTGTAAATCGATATTACGGATAGAGAATTTTACATTTTCATCTGCCATCTCAGTACTGTCCGCTTCAAGTTTCAGCGAATCAGCAGGAGGAATCAGATCATCAAAATTAAACGATTCGCCATTTTGTTTGATAAATACATAGGGATCCACCAGTTTAATTTGAGAAACTGCATATTCATTCGAAAGCATTTTCCATGGATCATAGTTAATCAGTAACTCATTAAAGTAAACAAAAGTGTCCTTTTCGTTTAGCTCATATAAGGTAAAGTCTTTCGCCTTTACCTGAACCTTTAGGTAATTAATGTGCAGTTCGTTTAATGTGATATTTCTGCCAATGAGTTCTTTGCTGTTGTTTACAACATAATTCTTTATTATGGTAGATAAAAAGAACAAGAAGAGAAAAGTGATTAGGACAAGACTACCTAAGATATAGTACCTTTTTTTAATTTTATTCATTATGATCCTTAAATATGCGAGGTTGTTTATACGTTTTTATGTATTACCTAACAAATAAAATAAAAAAAATGTTGCTAACAGCAGTCTCTTATTTAATTAACGTTTGATAGTAAATGTTTTAAATCCGTATGGCTTAATGTCGTGCATAACATAATGATCAATGGTAGAATGAGGTGAGCCTTTTTTACATACCAAAATAAATCCGCGCAGCTTGCTTCTTTCTCCTTCTGCGTCAATTTCAACTTCTCCTTCGGGTAAATTTCTCACAAATCCTTTAATTCCATTTTGTCTGGCCTGCTCTTGCACAAAATAGCGATAGCCTACACCCTGTACCTTTCCGTAAATTATCATCTTTACCCGTCTCATCTGTTGCTATTTTAAAAGTACAATTTAAGGGCTGAAAAGATTATATGAAAGAAAAACGGGCAAAATTTTCACCAATATAGCCGGCCAGCTGAATATCGGCAGGTAACCAATTCATTTGAGTGAGTTGGGTGGCATTTAACCAGGTGATCTGCTCATGTTCAACAGGAATAGGTGTTTGACTGGACAGGGTGCAGATAAAAGGGATGAGTTCAATATTCTTATCTGCATAGGTATGTAAGAATGAGGGTAACTGGGTGTGAATATTAATTCCACAGGCTAATTCTTCCTTTATTTCCCGGTGTAAACAGCTCCGCTCGCATTCTCCATCTTCTATTTTGCCTCCCGGAAACTCCCAAAACCCCTGATGAGGCATGTTTTCACTTCTTTTAGCGGCTAATATCTTGTTGTTGTGAATAATAACGGCACAGCATACTCTTATTCTCATCATCAGCATTTTTTGTGAAATAGTAAATGATTTGATCTTGCAAAATAGAATAAATTGAGCAATAAGGTGGCATTGAAAAAGCTTATTATCGTTGTGGCTATGAAGCATAAGTGAATATTAATCCTAACTTATTTCCAAACTTCACGGAGCCAAAACGTTAAATTTGAATTTATCTTTTCATTGTAAAAGCCAAATCAACGATTTGGCGCTGCTCCCCGAAGTTGTGAACCAACCAAATTAAGCTGACTAACTTATACTTTATTAGCCATTGTTATACGCATTTACTTTTTCTTCTTCTTTCTCTTCTTTGAAGTAATAGGAGAGTTAAAACGACCAAATATTTGATGATCAAATCTAGATATTAGAATTATTTCAGAAAATGGAATAATTACACCTAATTTACTATCTAATAATGCAGTTTGATTTTGTTCTACAAAGAACTCAATAACATCAATATAACTTGTTGTTATGTTTACGCTATGTGTTTCAGTGTCTCTATATCCACTAAGAGATGGCAGTATTTGAATATATTTATTTTCTATTGGCTCTGATAGTTTAGTTACTTGACCGATATAAACTTTATTACCTTTAGTGGTTAACATTAACAGTTTATTTAAATCATCTTTCTCTCCAAGAGTATTCCAAATTAATTTTTCAAATTCATTTCCCCATTTCTGTAGTGTATAATCAAATGAAAAATCAGTTTTAAAATAATTGATCTGATTAAGCAATAAAGCTAATGGATATGATATGAGTAAAACAACTAAAGAATGCTTAAATCCTGATTTGGAAAAATGGATTATCTCATCAATTTTTGAACTTATATAATCTCTATAGTAACATACTGATTTAGTTTTTATACCACAAAAATCTAAATGGTAATTATTATCTTTTATGAGTAGATAATCAAATAAATAAACAATTATTGTAAGTATTAATGCTACTAATAAAGAATTATAAATCAATCGATTTTTTTCAATTCTTTTGTGATAAAACTTTGTGTAATTGAATGTTATTAAAAAAATATAACCGCCTAATAATGGAAGTAAGATTATATCTAAACGTGGCATTATTTACACAAGGTTAATTTTGAAGGTTTCTTAGTTCTTTCACTGTCTGATCTATTTTTCAACGATTCGGTTAAAGCGTTAACATATTTTTTGACATCTTCTACATTATTAAATAAATCACCACTAGTCATAGAAAAAGATCCAGAAGAAGAAATTTTAATTCTTTCAAAATCAGAATTTTTCTTTTTCTTTTCCCAAATTTTATATGCTTTAAATAGACTCATTTATCGTTTTTTGTAAAAATACAAAAATAGTAATAGAAAATGTAATATTTAGAATTTTTTATAAAGCATCAATATCTCTTGTATGGCTGGGTAATTGCGCACAACTAACAAATATTATGAGTAAATTTATAACTTGTATGAAATACTAATACGGTATTGAGCTAATTTATTTTTTCACAACACACATAAATAGTCTATGAGTAAGATACTTCCTGAGAAATGGATTCGGACTAAAGTAACTATTGGCTTTATTATTATTATTGCTATTGCGTTGGTTATATTTACCATTAGCTATTTTTCTGTTGTATCCATTATTCGGGTGCAAAATCAGGATTATGGTTATGAGCAGGAATTTACTTATCTGCATCAGTTAATTTTTGAAATAATAGAAACAGACGGGCTTAGTCGGGTATATGGAATTACGGGAAATCCTGAGTATAAGGCA
>JBFHEL010000194.1:0-7726 GCA_041584155.1 Saccharicrinis sp. | reverse complement strand
TGCCTACAATTTTCACATAACCATCCTCATCCATCTCAGCTAAATCTCCGGTATGCATCCAACGGCCTTCATCGATAACAGAAGCAGTAGCCTCGGGGTTATTCCAGTATTTAAGCATTACAGAATAACCTCGTGTACAAAACTCACCAGCAGTACCCCGAGGGACTATTTTACCTGTTTCGGGATCAATTATTTTTATCTCCAGATGCGGATGAACTTTACCAACAGTTGCACACCTTCGATATTCATTATCATCCACAAAAGTCTGTGTACTCACAGGCGAAGTCTCAGTCATTCCATAACAAATGCCAACCTCTTTCATATTCATCTTCTCACGTACATCATGCATAGCCGATTCGGGACAAGATGCTCCAGCCATTATACCTGTTCGCAGGCTAGAGAAATCATATTTATCAAAATCAGGATGATGCAACTCCGCAATAAACATTAACGGCACTCCATATAGCGATGTACATTTTTCATCCTGAACGGTTTGCATTACAATTTGCGGATCAAAAGCTTCACCAGAAAGCACCATACATGATCCATGTGTCACACATGCTATATTAGCCAAAACCATTCCAAAGCAATGATACAAAGGAACTGGAATACACACTTTATCCTTTTCAGTATAATTTAGTCTTTCCCCAATAAAATAACCGTTATTTAATATATTATGATGAGATAAAGTGGCTCCCTTAGGAAAACCGGTAGTGCCTGAAGTATACTGAATATTGATGGCCTCATCAAATTGTATGCCTTGTTCTATTTCCAATAAAGTTTCATCCGATACTTTCTTTCCTGCTTCTATCATAGCCTTCCAATCATGATCAATAACCACAATATGCTTTAAATGAATACAAGCCGAACGGATTTCTCCAAGAATTTCAATATAATTGGTTTTTCGAAAGCCCTTTGACATGATTAGCAGACTAACCTCTGATTGCTTTAAGGCATATTTTAACTCAGCTGCTTTATAGGCAGGATTAACATTGACCATGATAACCCCGATACGCGCTGTTGCAAATTGAACCAATACCCATTCGTAGCGGTTTGCCGACCAAATACCGACCCTATCGCCTTTTTTTACACCATAACTCAATATCCCTTTGGCAACTTCCTCAATCTGTTTCCAAAACTCTTTATAAGTAACTCTATAATTTTGATATGGAACACAAAGTGCTTCTTTTTCTGGATATTTTTCTACAGTCTCTTTTAATTTTTCTCCAATAGTAACCCCTAGTAACGGTATATCTGAAATACCGTTGTCATATGAAAGCTTGTTCACTGTATAATGTTTTTTATTTGAAAATCGACTGATTTTAAGTGATAAAAATCATGTAAATATAGTAGATATCCAAAAAACAAACAAAGATATAATTAGACTATCGCCCTACAGGCAGGCTAATCAATAAGGCAGGTTAGCTGAACAAAATAATTTAACTATAATTTTAGGAGTTCACATTCTGCAGGTTAGCGAAAATAAAAAAAAGATTTACAACATTTTCACACCTTATTTCAAGGGTAAAAATGTTGTAAATCATAACCTCCCATACACCTAAAGCCATTGCTTAAGGCTTAACGGGAAGTTTTCTGAGGGGTATCATATCATCAATTATACACTTTACCTTTTCTTAACCCAATATCACCTCAACAGCGTAGTTACCTGCTGGAAGAATGGGTATCGTATTTCCTTTCTGACTAATTCCATTAATCATTAGATCCTTCACCCCCTTATTAACACCATTGGGATTTTTAATGATAATATTAAATGTTGAACCTCTGAACTTACGTGTTACCCGATATCCTTTCCAGTGTTTGGGGATACAAGGGTCAACAACAAGACCACTATAATGGGGTTGAATTCCGAGAATATATTGAGTAATGGCATAATAATTCCAGGCAGCTGTACCTGTTAACCATGAATTTTTAGCTTCTCCAGGTTTAAAGGCATCTTTACCAGCAATCATTTGGGCATACACATAGGGTTCAGTTTTGTGTAAATCACTTATATCTTCGAGGAAGGATGGACATATTTTTTTATAATATTCCCAGGCATACTCACCTCTGCCTAACTTTGTTTCTCCAATAATGACCCATGGATTATTATGGCAAAAGATACCGGCATTTTCTTTATATCCGGCAGGATAGGTAGATATCTCGCCATATTCAACAACATATTTAGTAAAAGCAGGGTTATTAAGTACAATCCCATAGGGCGAATCCAACCTTTGCTTCACACTATCCAATGCTTTTTGTGGCATACCCTCTTCCTTACCTATCTCGGCCATAGAGCACCATCCGTTAGACTCAATAAATATTTTACCTTCGTCATTTTCCTGACTTCCTACTTTGTTTCCATAATAATCGTAGGCACGTAAAAACCATTCGCCATCCCAGCCATTTTTCTTCACGGCCAGCACCATTTCATCCACATGATGTTGGGCTCTTTGTGCTTCATCCGGCTTACCTATCTCTTTACATAACTCAATATAGTCACGACCATAGACTACAAATAATCCGGCAATCATTAAAGATTGTGCCTTAGATCCTTCACTTTGGTTTTCGGTTGTTTGAAAAGACTCATTGGGATCGTTAGAAAAGCAATTGAGATTAAGACAATCATTCCAGTCTGCTCTGCCAATTAATGGCAAACCATGAGGGCCGAGGTTATTGATGACATGATTAAAGGAAACTGTTAGATGATTAAAAAGACTTGCAGCCAGACTTAAATCATTATCATAGGGCACCATTTCATCCAAAATGGAAAAATCGCCTGTTTCTTTGATATAAGCTGTAACACCTAATATCAACCACAACGGGTCATCATTAAAGCCTCCACCAATATCATCATTACCTCTTTTAGTTAAAGGCTGATACTGATGATAACAACTTCCGTCAGGAAACTGTGTGGATGCAATATCTATGATTCGCTGCCTTGCTCTTTCTGGCACCTGATGCACAAAACCTATTAAATCCTGGTTTGAATCACGGAATCCCATTCCACGACCGATTCCACTCTCAAAAAACGAAGCAGAACGAGAAAAGCAGAAAGTGATCATACACTGATACTGGTTCCATATATTCACCATTCTATCAAGTTTGTCATCATCTGATTCGATAGTAAAGGAACTCAATAGTTTATCCCAGTATGCATTTAATTCACCAAAGGCAGCATTTACTTTTTCAACAGAATCAAAATCAGAGATTGTTTTTTTTGCTTTGGCTTTATTGATAATTCCTTTGCTCTCCCATTTTTCATCTTCTTCATTTTCCACATAGCCCAATACAAATATCAAATCCTTTGATTCACCAGGTTGTAATTCAATCTCTAAATAATGGGAAGCAACAGGGGACCATCCGTGTGCTACAGAGTTTGTAGACTGACCATTTAATACCGCTTCAGGTTCTTCAAAGCCATTATATAATCCAACAAAAGACTCTCTATCGGTATCAAAACCCGAGACAGGCTGATTAACGCTATAATAAGCATAATGATTTCGTCTTTCCTTATACTCTGTTTTATGATAAATAACAGAGCCATCAACTTCCACTTCACCTGTTGAGAAATTTCTTTGGAAATTTTCCATATCTGTTGAAGCATTCCAGAGTGCCCATTCCAAAAAAGAAAAGAACTTAATTTTCTTGGTTTCTGAGGTATGATTTTTCAGGGTAACCTTCTGTATTTCAGCCCAGGTATCCTGAGGAACAAAAAACAAACATTCGGCCTCCAAACCATCTTTTTCCCCCTTGATAGTGGTGTAATTTATACCATGTCGGCACTCATACTTATCTAATGGCGTTTTACACGGTTTCCAACCGGGAGACCACATGCTATCTCCTTCTTTAATATAAAAATACCTTCCACCGCTATCCATTGGCACATTATTATATCTATACCTGGTCAACCTTCGGAACTTAGCATCTTTATAAAAGCTATATCCTCCTGCTGAGTTAGAAATCAGAGAAAAGAAATCCTGATTTCCCAAATAATTGATCCAGGGCCATGGCGTTTTAGGATTCGTAATTACATATTCCCTTTTTTTATCATCAAAAAATCCGTACTTCATATTATTTAATATAATTAATTTTTAACTATTAAACGCCGAAATATATAAGCGCCTCACTTTTTATCATGTATTTATATACTCCTTTACTCCATTTCTCTCCTTCTATTAAGTTCCTGAGTTATTTCATCAAGTTTATGCTGATTTAACGGATAAAGGGTCATCAAAACAGCAGCCAACACAGCTACTAAAGCAGGTATCCAACTCATTAACATTTTGATAGCTGGTATTGCATCCGGAATTGTACTGGCATCCAGCCCATCGTAATGATAAAATGATAAAACCAATCCAATAATTGCACCAGCAAGACCTCCTCCAAACTTGGTTACAAAGGAACCTGCAGAATAAACCAGACCGGTTGCGCGACGTTCATTTTTAAACTCGGAGTAATCGGCTGCATCTCCCAGCATAGTAAAAAATAAGGTAGGAAATATTGCAGAGGCAAATTCAGAGACAACGCCAATGGTAAAAATAGCTCCTACATCCTCCGGACTACAAAAAGCAAATAAGGCATTCACTCCGCCCGAAAAAATGAGGGCATAAATAAACAACTTCTTTTTACCCAACCTTTTCCCCAATGGTGCAGTAATCATTGCCCCAAGAATGGATGCAATCATTAAGCCTATAAGAAAAGAAGCTGCTAAAAGCTGATTATGCATATAATGCGTAAAATAAATAATTACAATACCCTGTTTTATAGAATTATATATAGTGAATAACAAACCAATACCCAACAATACTAACCATGGCTTATTGGTAATTAAATCCTTTAAATCCTGCAAGAGATTGCTTTGTTGAGATTTTGGTGGCAATACCCTTTCTTTAGTACTCAAAAAAGTAATGACCATAAAAATGGCAAGAAAAACAGACAAGACATAAATTGAATAACTATACCCTTTCTTCTGATTGATCAGTTTAATTTTATCAGCTGACAAATTCTTTTCTCCATCTACAATAAAACGATATTCCGCATTCGCCTCCATTGAGAAACTTTTGTAATTGGAAGCTTTATTTTCTTCATCATCCGTTTTATCGGCCCATGAGAACAGGGCGATACCATCTTTTGTTTTAATATTGGCATTAGCTACAGTGCTTGGGGTTGCAACAGTTACTTCAAATCTCTTTTCAGCCAATTCAGTCACCTTAATGGTTGGATTAACATCGCCAAAGTAGGCTACCAAAAACAATAAAGCCCCTTGTACCAGCATTCCACCCCCAAAAGCTCCTACCATACGATAGGAACCTATACTTGTTCGCTCCTTATTATCACCTGTCATAACAGCCATTAATGCGCCATAAGGAATATTATTAGCTGTATAAATCAGGGTAAATAAAATATAGGTACTATAAGCATAAATGATTTTACCTTTCTCGCCTAAATCGGGGCTGGTAAATAGCATAGATAAAATAACAGCCAAAGGGAAAGCAGTCCATAAAACCCAGGGACGAAACTTACCATACCTTGTTTTGGTTCTATCCCCAACAATTCCCATTAAAACATCGCTAACCCCATCACTCGAGCGGGCTATCAACAATAATAGTCCGGCGGTTGCAGGTGTAATTCCAAATACATCAGTATAAAAAAACAACAAAAAGGTAGACACACCTCTCCAGGCGATATTTGCGGCTCCATCGCCCAAAGCATACCCTATTTTCTCTTGAATAGAGACTTTATTACTTATAGATATTTTCATTATTTAAGATTAGATCACTATGTTATTAAATCCAGAAATCGAATAATTCCTTTCTTGTTTTTTCATATACTTCGCGGCTAAACATATACAGGCGAGCTGGCTTATGTGCTACTCCTGTTTGTTTTTCATCGAGAGGAATCAGATACTTCATTCGTGAAGTTTTTTTTCTAAAGTTTCTTTTATCAAATTCTGTATCTAAAATAATTTCATATACACTTTGCATCTGAGTAAGGGTAAACTTATCAGGTAACAATTCAAAACCTATAGGCTCATGCTTTACCTTATTTCTCAATGCCACAATAGCACTATCCAAAATCTGATTATGATCAAATCCCAGCTCTCCTATTTCATGATAAGGCATCCACTTTACATTCCTACCTTTCCATTGTAGGGTCACATCCTGAGTAGACAAGAGGGCAAAATAACCTATTGAAATAATTCTTTTATCGGGATTACGTCCATTGTGTAGCAGCCATTTCCTATCATTTGATTTTTTAATTCTGTTAGGGTGCGCAAAAACCTTGAATTGCTCTAAATAAATACCTGTTAACCCTGTTAAATCAAATAACACCCGATTAGCAGCATCATCAATAGTTTCATCCTCATATACATGATTTCCCGTAAGGGTTATATCTGAAAACTCCACCTGCCCATCATCATTTGTTAGTGTCCTTTCGACAACAAGTACGTTCAATTTTTCAAAATCATACCCAAATATCACACAATCAACGGATATATAATCATTAAACTTCATTAAATTATAGCATATAACATTTGTAAAAATCGCTTAGTGTATTTTATACACTTTCATATTTCGACGCTAAAATAGAAAAAACAAAATTAGTTACCAATATTTTTTAACATTTTAATTCATTATTTTACAACAGAGCTATAATTCTGATTGGGGAATTAAATAAAATAATTAGCAAACCTTTGTGCGAGAAGTTTGCTAAACAGACATGATTTTTACCAGTGAAAACCGGTAAATAAAGAATAGTAAAAAAATTGCGAAAATAGACATATCTATCTATTAAACAACACGATAACATCATATTATTTCACAGAAAAGAATTCTATGGGGATACATAAAACTGAAATGTGATTAACCAGAGCAGATGTTTACAAGAAAAATCATCCACTCTTGTTAATTAAACCTGTAAACTAAAATAATTTTTAGCGTCATACTTTGCTTGGTAAATACTGAATAGTTCAAATAAAAATAACCATAAACAGACCGTCCATTTACATACCAACTACAGAACATACTCCTGCAACGGGAGCTCAAAGCTAAAAATCGTACCTACTCCAACTTCACTCTCCACCTTTAATTTTGCATGATGCTTTTCTAAAAATTCGCGACAAAGAACAAGCCCTAAACCCGTTCCTTTTTCATTTGAAGTACCTCTTTGCGTTGTATTATGCTCCAGCAAAAATATTTTTTCAATGCTATCAGGTTTAATTCCTATACCATTGTCAGCCACACTAAAAAAAATGACATTTTCTTTCTGTTCAGTATTGACAATGATCTTTCCTTGTGGGTTAGTAAACTTAATTGCATTAGTCACCAGGTTTCTCAATACAGTTTTTATCATTGATTTATCTGCTATCACTTGTTCATTACAAATCGCCATAGCCGATAAATCAATTCTTTTTTGCACAGCACTCGATTTACACTGCATCAACACTTCATTAATTATTTCAGAAGGATAGAATGTCTCCAATTTCAGTTGGATTTTTCCAGTTTGTAAACGAGACCATTCCAACAGGTTTTCCAACAAACTAAGGGTTTGCTTTGACGTATCAAGCATCATTCCGGCAATAGACTTAATTTTGTCGACAGTAAAATCTTCTGTATGTTTTATTAATAAATCATTAAAACCAATAATTGAAGTAAAAGGACTTCTTAAATCATGTGATATAATTGAAAAGAACATGTCCTTGGTTTTATTTAATTCATATAATTTT
>JBFHEL010000193.1:0-7748 GCA_041584155.1 Saccharicrinis sp. | reverse complement strand
CAAACACCCATTCTTCTTTCGCCGTTTACTTCTGGTTTTCCAAATAAACGAAGCTGAGTGTCAGGTTCTTCCAGTGCAAGTTCTAATCCTGAGAAGCTCACCTGCGCAGAATGGCCTTTAGCCATAATGACACTACTGGCAGCAGGTGCATGCTGAACGATATTGGGGATAGGCAAGCCAAGGATAGCTCGTACATGTAAGGCAAACTCACTTAAATCCTGTGATATCATAGTCACCATACCTGTGTCGTGAGGGCGGGGCGATAGTTCGCTAAAATAAACCAGATCACCCTTCACAAAAAATTCAACACCAAATAATCCTCTGCCACCCAAAGAGGATACCACTTTTTGGGCCAGATATTGTGCTTCGGAGAGCGCTTTTTCACTCATGGCTTGTGGTTGCCATGATTCCTGGTAATCACCTCCTTCCTGGCGATGACCAATGGGAGCACAAAAGGATATGCCTCCAATGTGGCTGATGGTTAATAGTGTAATCTCATAATCGAAATCTACAAATCCTTCTATAATCACTCGGTCACTATTTCCTCTGCCTCCTTCCATAGCATAGTTCCAGGCGTAGTCGATATCGGCTTTGCTTTTAACTATACTTTGTCCTTTGCCCGAAGAACTCATAATTGGTTTAATAACGCAGGGAAATCCTATTTCTGATACAGCAGCCTCAAACTCTTCTTTGGTGCCTGCAAATTTGTACCGAGAGGTTCGTAACCCCAATTTCTCAGCAGCTAAAGTACGTATGCCTTCTCGGTTCATTGTTAACCGGGTAGCATTTGCCGTGGGTATCACATGAAAACCTTCTTTTTCTAACTCTATTAATGTATCTGTTGCAATTGCTTCCACTTCAGGAATAATGTAATCCGGTTTTTCTTCCCGAATAATTTTAGCCAAAGTTTCTCCATCTAACATGGAAACCTCATAGCTGCGATGAGCTACTTGCATAGCCGGAGCATGTTTGTATTTATCGATGGCAATGACTTCAACTCCGTAGCGCTGAAACTCAATAACAACTTCTTTTCCAAGTTCGCCAGAACCCAGCATCACTACTTTTGTAGCTGTGGGAGAAAGGGGAGTGCCTATTAGCATGTTTGATGGATTACTCATTATTTATAGATGAATTTATAAGCTACAAAAATAATGATATTCTTTAATAAGAAAAGCCCAAAGGACGAATCCATTTGGGCTTAAATGACAGTGCTCTATAATTTTGTTTATCTCAAATATGAATTAAGCATCCATAAGGTTTTTTCAGTTTCCGAAATATAGTCACTCATGAGAGAAACTGTTCCTTCATCATCCGCTTCTCCGGCGAGTGACAAAATTTCACGCTCCAGACTCACCAGTGTTGAAAAGTTTTTTACCACTATTTCTACCGCTTTAGTACCCTCGCTTACTCCCTGAACTTCTTCCAGTGATGAGGCTTGTAGATAGGCACTGAAGGTGTGTAAGGGTTCGCCTTCTAATGTGAGTATACGCTCGGCAATCTGATCTACTTTTTCAATAGCGTCGTTGTAGTATTCTTCAAATTTAGCATGTAATTCAAAAAAAGTTTTCCCTTTAATATTCCAGTGAAATCCTCTTAGATTTTGGTAGAATACCTGATAATTGGCTAATAATTCGTTAAGTTTGTCTGCCAATACTTCTGCTTTTGCTGCGTCTAATCCAATTAAATTTTTCATGTTATTATTTTTTTAAATTTATTATCTGTAATGAAATTTTCTTTCTTTTATTTAACATTTCAAAGATGAAGTTTTTTGAATTATCAATCAAATCGATTGTTTTTATGATTGTATAAATATTATTTATAATACTTGATTATATTTGAGTTGTAAAAGAACAGGATAAATTTTTTTTTTATGATTACGATAACACAATTAGAATATATAGTGGCAATAGATACCTATCGTCATTTTGTAACAGCCAGTGAAAAATGTTTTGTATCTCAGCCTACCCTGAGTATGCAAATAAAAAAACTCGAGGATGAATTGGAGGTGGTTATTTTCGATCGATCAAAGCAGCCTGTTGTACCTACACAGATTGGAGAGCGGATTATTCAACAGGCAAGAACGGTTTTGGCTGAAAATAAACGAATCTATAATCTGATAAAAGAATACCAGAATAATATATCAGGTGAACTTATTGTTGGAATTATACCTTCTTTGGCACCTTATTTATTGCCTCTTTTTTTAGGTGAGTTTTCAAAAGCCTATCCTCAGGTGAAAATCACCATCAAAGAGCTATTATCCGAAGAACTGATCAGGCAATTGCATAATGATGAGCTCGATTTGGGTTTATTGGTCACGCCAATTAATGAAGTGGGTATTTACGAAAAATTATTATTCTACGAACGAATGTTTTTATTTGTCAATAATAAGCACCATCTGGCCATGCAAAAAAAAATTGAGCCACAGGATATTGCCAGTGAAGGCCTTTGGTTGCTGAGTAGAGGGCATTGTTTCAGAAGTCAGGTGGTTAATTTATGTTCTTATTATGATAAGATGGTAGAGGAGTCTTCGATTAATTATGAGAGTGGTTCTCTTGAAACCATTAAGAGACTGGTGGAAATAGAAGGAGGGTATACTTTGTTGCCAGAGCTGTCTGTTGATGAAAATGTACTCAACAGCAGAAAAGCTCAGATCAGAAATATAGGAGATAGTGATCCGCTACGTGAAGTTAGTATGATCTATTCGCGTAATTTTGCCAAAAAACAATTACTTGAAGTTTTGTTTCAAACTATTCAGGAATGCATACCTCAGCATTTATTATCGCAAACAGAAGGCCATATTGTTGAATGGCGTAATTAAAAGATGATGATCAATAAAAAAAATGAAATAGGAATAGCTCTTAGTGGTGGTGGAGCAAGAGGTATTGCGCATATTGGAGTACTAAAGGCCCTGGAAGAACATGGAATCGAAGTGCATCATATAGCAGGTACTAGCATGGGCGCAATTGTCGGAGTGCTTTGTGCAGCCGGCTTTAAAGCCAATGAGATTGAAACTATGATTAAAGACGAAAAGATTTATAAGTGGTTTAAGATGGAATGGTTTAGACCAGGGCTTTTAAATTTGGCCGGCGTAAAGGAGCTGCTTTTAAAGTATATAGGGCATGATGAGTTTACGAAACTGAATAAACCTTTGTCTGTAACTGTTTCCAATCTCAATACGGGAAAAGGGGAGATGATTTATAGTGGTGACCACCTGATGGATTGGGTTATTGCAAGTGCCAGTGTACCTGTTGTGTTTGCTCCGGTTCAAGTGAATGGCTTTTCCTATGTGGATGGTGGTTTGTTTCATAATTTACCTGCAGAGCCTTTGGTAGGGCGATGTAGCTATATCATCGGTTCTAATGTAAATCCGGTTAGCCATCAGGATAAAATTGATTCGGCTAAACAGGTTGGAGAACGGGTATTTAATCTGGCTATTGCACAAAATGTATGGCAAAGCCGAACCTATTGCGATTTTTATATTGAACCACGAGCCATCGTTAAATATTCTCCCTGGGATTATTTTAAGGTGGACGAACTGATTGAAATAGGTTATAAATCAGCTAATAAGGTTATTAAAAAATTTATTTTGCCAGAAATGAAGGACTCGAATTCAATGGGAGAGCGTAATTTGTTGGTCAGAGAGGATAAATAATTTGTTTTAAAGGAATAGGATGATTATTTTCGGCACGCTAAATTAATCTTCATTTTTATTTGTGCACAGTAACTAAATTCTTTTAGATGCTATAAATATTCTGTTTTATAGTAGATGTGTAATTCTTTAAATCATTAGTTCAATTTTGGGTGATCGTTGCTGGATGGAAATTTTTAAATAAAATAGTATATGAAGAACATAAAATTAATCACATTTCTTGTTGCATTAGTGTTGTGCCTTGGCGTTCAGCAGTCATTTGCGACTTATATTGAGGGTGACTGGGTTTATCTGGATCATAGTGTATCGGGTAAGCGTTTAGGTGTTGATTCGGAAAGTAAAGCGATTATATTGGGTGAAAACTCTGTTTTAGGTCCGCAATCGCAATGGCGTTTTGTGAAAGTGTATAAAGACTTTTGTTATATTAATCAAAATGAAACGGGTGAACGTTTGTATTATGATGGGGAAAAACTAAGTCTGTCTTCCAAAAAAGAAACGGGTATTCTGGCTAAATGGCTGGTGGTTGATGCTGGTGATGGCACTAGCTATATTGAGCATAAAAAAACTAAGCAACGTTTAAAACTGAATACAGAAACCGGACTTGTTTCTATGGTTCCTGCTAAAACATCAGGTGATGATTGCAAGTGGAAAATTGTAGAGATGAAATCATCTTACCCTAGTGATATTATGCCGGGCATTGTCAACTGGAAAATTTCTCTTCCCGTAGATAAGGATGGGAATGATAATACAAATATTGATGATGTAAACCAAAGAAATAAGCACTCCTATGAGGTGGGAGGAGAGGAGTTAATTAATTTTGAGATGCCTCCTTATTTTGAAGTGCGTAATGGTGAGGTTGTGTTTCGTGGTCATTGTGCAGGAGCTACCACCCGCGGCTCTAAGTATCCTCGTTCAGAACTCCGTCAGTTAGTAGGTGGAGGTAATAATTATTGGTCGGTACAAAAGTATCAGAAATTAGTGGTGGATTTACGGGTAACTCATTTGCCAAATGTAAAACCGGAGGTTTGTATGGTGCAGATTCATGGTCCGGAAGATGAGCCGATGCGTGTACAATATAGTGCTACTGATGGTTTGAAACTGGTGTGGAACGAGAAAAATAAGATTAAATTCCGCGATGAAGTTAGCTATGAACTTGGGCAGGAATTAAGAGTAACAACTATTGTTAGTTTAGGGTATATTAGTTGTATAGTAGAAAACCTGGATACCAATGAAACTTTTACCTATAAATGGAAATCGAGTGATGAAACAGGTTATTTTAAAGTAGGTTGTTATACTCAGTCCACTAAATTTTTAGATCAGATAAAAGATGGCTATAAGGCTGAAAGCCCTGATGCTTATGGAGAAGTTACTGTGTCACGAATTGTGGTAGAAGAAACCTATTAGGGATTACAAAAATTATATATAAGCCTGCTTAACTTGAGAAGCAGGCTTTTTTTTGCTTTAACAGCAAGTTCTCTCCTTAGGTATTTTGTGATACCAAGGGGATTTCAATAGGATAATTGAATTATATTTATATTTTTAAAAATTATCAAGTGAATTGGTTTCAGATAAAGGCTTATTTAAGGTATTTGGGAAAGAAAAAACATAAGCAAGGGGATAGAACCTCTTCTTCCTTTATTGAGGAGTTATTCAATCATGTTTTTTACGAAGAACTTCCCTATTATCATTATGATCTGATTAATGATATACGTAATGATCTGCTGCAGTCAAGTAAGCAAATTATCGTTTCAGATTTAGGAGCAGGGTCTAAAAAATTTAATGACAACAGACGATCTGTTGGTGAACTGGTGAAGTATAATGCTTCTCCGCGGAAACAAGGCGAGTTGATTGCACGTTTGGTTAGTTATTTTAAGCCAGAACGGATTATTGAGCTGGGAACTTCTTTGGGAATAGGATCGCTTTATTTTGCTTTACCTAATTCGAAAGCACAGATTCATACCATAGAGGGCTGTGAAAAACTGGCAGAGCAGGCCAAAATTAATTTTCAGATTGCACAAGCTAAAAATATTAAGCAGCATATTGGTAATTTTAGAGAAATATTACCTGTAATTTTAAATAATTTGGATGCTGTGAATATGGTATATTTCGATGGTCATCATGACTACCGGGCTACGATAGACTACTTTCAGGTTTGCTTACCTAAAGCTGCCCCGGGTGCTGTATTTATATTTGACGATATTTATTGGTCGGAAGGCATGGCTAAGGCGTGGCAAGAAATATTGGCGCATGCTTCTGTTGCTGTTTCATTTGACTTATTCAGGTTCGGAATTGTGATTTTAAATATGGAAATTGAAAAGCAGCATTATGTATTGAATTGGTCATGGCGAGAGTAGGGTGCAATTAACTTTTATTTAGAGAATCGATACCGAACAAAATAACAGTGCTCATGTTTACTAAAACAGAAAGAAATGAAGGCTTCTTTCTATCTGTTGAGTGTGAGGATAAATCAATGGGCAATTATACATAAAACTGCTTAAAAAAATTATCTTTGTTGTAAACCTGAAAAAAAAGGTGGGGATTTGAGCAGTGTGTATTTGTTTTAAGCATGAAAACTATTCTCTATGAAAAATGAAGATATAATAGAAATCAAGGATATTACCAAGTTCTATCATGTAGGAGCAGAGGTGGTGAAGGCCTTACGAGGAGTTGATCTGACGATTAAAAAGGGAGAGTATGTGGCGATAATGGGACCTTCGGGTTCGGGTAAGTCTACTTTAATGAATGTGATTGGTGCATTGGATACTCCTACCGGGGGTACTTATATTTTAAATGGAACCAACGTCAGCCATTTAACAGATGACAGACTCGCCGAAATCAGAAATAAAGAAATTGGTTTTGTATTTCAAACCTTTAATTTATTACCCCGCTACTCGGCGTTGGAAAATACCATGTTACCTTTAATTTATGCTGGTGTTCCCAAGGCTGAAAGACTTAAAAGAGGGGATGATGTGATCCGAAAAGTAGGTTTGGAAGACCGTGCATCGCATAAACCCAATGAGTTGTCCGGAGGACAAAGGCAAAGGGTGGCAGTGGCCAGAGCACTGATTAATAATCCATCTATTATTCTGGCCGATGAACCAACAGGAAATCTCGATTCGAAAACGTCCGTGGATATCATGAATCTGTTTGAAGAAATTCATCATATGGGAAATACCATTATTCTGGTGACACATGAAGAGGATATTGCTCAACATGCACACCGTATAATCAGATTGAGGGATGGTAAAATAGAGTCGGATCTGATAAATGAACATATATATATGGCCTCGGGTAATTAAATCCTCCGGGTGGAGGATTGTAAACATATAGAAAGTAATTAAAAATGAGTAAAAGTCAGGTATATACAAAAACAGGTGACAGGGGAAGAACCAGCTTGATTGGTGGAACGCGTGTCCCTAAAAATGACAAGCGATTAGAAGCCTATGGAACGGTTGATGAGTTGAATACTTTTATTGGTATGATCAGGTCGTACGATATTGATGAAGGTTCGAAATTGCAAATCATAAAGATTCAAAAAAAATTATTTGAAATAGGAGCCTATTTAGCAACCGATACCAATGTGGCCGACCTGCGTGATAAGCTAAAGTATAATGAGGCAGATATTGAAGAGTTAGAGCAACAAATGGATGCTATGGATGAGTTGTTACCTCCGTTAAAGTATTTTTTATTACCCGGAGGACATCCTTGTGTGAGCTATTGCCATATTTCACGTACAGTATGCCGAAGAGCTGAAAGATGTATTTTGACGGTTGTTGATGAATCAGAAGTAAATACATGGGTTGTCAGATATATAAATAGATTATCGGATTATTTATTTGTATTATCACGGCATTTATCAAAATATTTTGATGTAAATGAAATTCCTTGGGTTCCGGAGTTGTAAGTCTTTACTTTTTTTTTATATTCGCAGAAATTAAGAATAAGTATTAATAGTATTATAATAGTTAAAATTTCAGGGTATGTATTGGACACTTGAATTGGCATCTAAACTAGAGGATGCACCCTGGCCTGCATCCAAAGACGAATTAATTGATTTTGCAATTCGTTCAGGAGCACCATTAGAAGTTATCGAAAATCT
>JBFHEL010000192.1:0-7758 GCA_041584155.1 Saccharicrinis sp. | reverse complement strand
TGTGGTGTTACTCCTTCGTTTTTTGCTTTTAGAGTAATGGGAACACCATGCTCATCAGAACCTCCAATCAATAATACATCTTCACCTTTCATTCGCAGGTACCTTACGTAAATATCGGCTGGTACATAAACACCGGCAAGGTGGCCGATGTGAACAGGACCATTGGCATATGGCAGGGCTGTAGTAATAAGTGTTCTTTTAAAATTATCCATTTGTATAAGCAATTAATGCATGATAAAAACAAAATCCGACTCCTTTAAACAGGGCGGATTACAAATTATTATTTTGTAATGGGCGCAAAGATAAGGAAAATGAGAATATTTTGTAGTTTTGGTTTTTAATAAAACGATAAGATATGATTTTTCCTCAAGCGATAAAAAAAGGTGATACCATAGGAATTGTTGCTCCGGCAGGCAGAATGGACAAAAACATCATTGAGCAAGCTGTTAAACGCATTGAGGATATGGGTTATCACGTTAAGCTAGGTAGTCATGTGCATGATCATTACTGTAATTTTTCAGCTAACGATGAAAAAAGAAAAGCAGATTTACAACAGATGTTGGATGATGAGCAGGTAAAGGCTGTTTTATGCACGCGTGGAGGTTATGGTGTGATTCGTATTATTGATGACATTGATTTCGCAAGATTTAAGCAGAATCCTAAATGGGTGATAGGGTTCAGTGATATAACGGTGTTACACGCGGCCATTCAAAAATTAAATATTGCCAGTATTCATGGCCCCATGTGTAAAAGCTTTTTAAATTTTACCGATACAGGCGTGGATATAGATGTTTTGTTCTCCTTTTTAGAAGGAGAAAGGCCGCAATATATCATCAATCCTTTTTATGCTAACAGAGTAGGTGAAGGTGTAGGTGAGTTGGTGGGTGGTAACCTGTCTTTATTGCACGCCTTGCGGGGGACCAGATATGATTTTGACCCAACAGGAAAAATACTGTTTATCGAAGATCTGTCGGAGTATTTATATCACCTGGATCGTGTGATGTATAATTTAAAGCTGGGTGGCGTTCTTGAAAAATTAGCAGGATTGGTAGTTGGTCAGTTTACCGAAATGAAAGATAATGAAGTGCCTTTTGGAGAATCTATTGAGCAGATTATTTATAAAAATGTGGCGGAGTATAATTATCCTGTGGCTTTTAATTTCCCATCGGGCCATGTTGAAACTAATTTTCCTTTGATTATGGGTGATCGAATGTCTCTAAAGGTAGAAGATGATCAGGTGAGCCTGGTGTCGGTGTAAGCGAAATATTGTTTGTACCTTTGAAAAAGGAATGCAAAGTGTGTATCCCCAAGGAACGTAGAATTCAATTTTAGTGTGATGGCCGAACATAATGAATTAGGAAAAGAAGGTGAGGAGAGAGCTGTTGCTTTTATGGTACAAGAGGGGTATGAGATTCTGGAGCAGAACTGGATGTACAATCATAAGGAAATAGATCTTATTGCCTGTAAAGATAACTTGTTGATTATTGTTGAAATAAAGACGAGGAGTACCGATGATTGGGAACATCCTGAGGAAGCGATCACCAATAGAAAAATTCGCTTTCTGGTGGATGCTACAGAGGCTTATATTATTGAAAAAGATTTAGATATGGAGGTGAGGTTTGATGTAATCTCAGTTATTCCTCAAGGACGAGAGTGGAAAATTGAGCATATTAAAGAGGCCTTTTACCCACCTGTTAATTAATAGATGATGAATATTGAAGAGTTAAGAGAGTATTGTTTGGCTAAGAAAGGAACAACAGAGGAGCTTCCTTTTGATGAGGTGACATTGGTTTTTAAGGTGGCAGGTAAAATGTATGCCTTAACTAATTTAAAAGGCGATCTGTCTGTTAACCTCAAGTGTGACCCGGAGAGAGCCATTGGTCTGCGCGAAGAATACGAAGCCATTAAGCCGGGTTGGCATATGAATAAAAAACACTGGAATACCCTTGAAATGGATGGCCGTTTAAAAGCTGCACTGATAAAAGAACTCATTGATCATTCCTACGATTTAGTGGTTGCTAAGTTAACGAAAAAACAAAAAGAAACCTTGGGTATTACTTAGGCTCACCCTGAAATATAAGCCCTGTGCACATTAGGGTGTACGAGTATACAATTTTATTTATTCATCACTTGACATTTATCTAATTCAGAATCATGAAAAGACTTGTTCGTTATTTTTTACAAGGTTTATTATATTTAGTACCCTTAGCTGTAACCATATATGTGATTGCCATGGCTATTATATGGACGGATGGTTTACTCATGGATAGGGAGTTCTTTCAGCGGGGCTTTTTAGCGAAATATAACTTCCCGGGTCTGGGGCTCGTGAGTATTTTGTTATTAATTACCCTGGTAGGTTTTATAGGTCAAAAGATGATTTCTTCCCCTATCTCCGGAGCCTATGATCGTTTTATGAAAGGGGCACCCCTGATTAAAATGATTTATACCTCAGTAAGAGATTTGATGTCGGCTTTTGTAGGGGGAGAAAAGAAATTCAATCAGCCGGTAATGGTGAAGATGGATAAAGATGGTATTTTAAATCGTATCGGCTTTATTACCTCCAAATCCATGGAGGATTTTGGATGCAAAGATATGGTTGGGGTCTATTTTCCCAGTTCGTATGGAATGTTGGGAGAGCTTTATGCGGTGCCTAAGAAACATATTACCATATTGAATGCTAACTCTGCTGAGGTGATGAAGTTTATTGTCTCCGGAGGTATTTCTAAGATGAAGCATTAGTCGTTAGGTAATATTGCGCAGTATCCTTAATTGTTTTGTCAATAGGGGTATAGCGAAAATCTATTTTATCCTTTATCATGTCTCCGGAATAGTGAGTGGTTTTCAATGAGGTTCTTGCGGAATCTTTGGTGATCAGTGGTTCATTTCCAAAGAGAATATTTCTTATCTTTTCGAAACGCCACGCCAGGTTAGTTAATTTTTTACCTGCTTTAATAGTAGGTATTTTGGCATTTAAGGCATTAGCCACCAGGGTAAAGAAACTCAGATAGGAGAGATTAGCCCCATTAACTATAAAACGTTCGTTGCTGGTATCGCTCTGCATCAAACCTATCATGGCACTTACAACATCGCGCACATCAACAAAACCGGTTCCCCCAGAGGTATAAAACCTGAGCCCTTTGTAAATCGTGTCAAATATTTTAGGGCTGCCCTGACTCCAGTCGCCGGGGCCAATAATGACCGAAGGATTTACAATGACAGCATGTAAGCCTTCTTTGGTAGCACGCCACACCTCCATTTCGGCTCTGAATTTACTGATGCTATAAGCCGAATGGTTTCGACCTCCCTGCCAGTATGAAAACTCATCAATGGTCTCCCCGTTTTTTGAATTGCCCAGAGTGGCAATAGAGCTAACGTAGCAAAACTTTTTTATTTTTTTTTCAACTGAGATATTTACCAGGTTTGCGGTGCCTTCCTCATTTACCTGCATCATTTTATCCTTTAAGGCAGGGTTAAATGAAACCAGTGCCCCGGTATGATAGACATATTCTACTTTAGCGATGGCTTTTTCCAGAGACTCATGATCCAATAAATCACCATCAATCCATATTATCTTATTGAATAAGGAAATGGCATCCTTACTGTAAAACTGAAAAACAAAACGGGTTTTGTTTATATCCGAAGATGCTCGTTTTAATGCATATACGGTTTCACCCCTGCTTACAAGATGATATAAAAGATGCGCCCCTACTAAACCTGTACCTCCCGTGACTAAATTCATACAATATTTCTTCTACCAATTAAATATAATGGTTTGTTTTAGGTTGGCATGTACACTAAGAGGCACGGGGCTTGTTCCAGCAACGCTTTCAATTAATTGTTTCTCTTCTTCAGAATACCCCTTGTCAGGAAAAGTAAACTCCATAATTACCTCGGCTACTCTGCGAGGATCGCTGGCCATTATTTTTGTAATATTTAGTTGAGTGCCCACGATGTCGATATGGTTATCCATGGCTTTGATACCCATAATTGTCATGATACAATTACCCAATGCAGTAGCTAATAAATCGGTTGGAGAAAAAGCTTCTCCTTTACCTCTGTTGTCTGTTGGGGCATCAGTAATAATTTTTGAGCCGGATTGTAAATGGATATTTTCCGTTCTCAGATCTCCTAAATAGGTTGTTTTAACTGTTATGCTCATAACCCTTATTTTAGTGTTGAATATCCAAAGAAACAAAAAAATGTGCTAAGTAAGGCATCTAAAAAAAACTAAGTGAAGAATTATCCCGGCTCAAAAGGGAAAGCTGACGGATGAAATATTTTTGTATCGTTAAAATCAGTCCGTTCGAATGACTCATGAATTTATATTCTGCTTGAACAGCTCTTCTTTTAAGTTATTTCTTTTAATTTTGTACAAAAATTAATTGTTACCATTTTAAAAGCTAAAATATGTTTTCAGGGATAGTTGAGGAAGCAGCTGTGATTACGGCTCTCGAAAAGGATAAAAGTAACTTACATATTACTTTGGCGTGTTCTTTTGTGGATGAACTAAAAATTGACCAGAGTATTGCCCATAATGGTGTTTGTTTAACCGTGGTTAAAAAGACGGACAAAACATACACAGTCACTGCTATTCAGGAGACTCTGGATAAATCCAATTTAGGCACTTTAAAGGTGGGTGATAAGGTTAATCTGGAGAGAAGCATGATTATGAATGGTCGCTTAGATGGTCATATTGTACAGGGACATGTTGATCAAACTGCAAGATGTATTGAGGTGAAAGAAGCCGATGGTAGCTGGTATTTTACTTTCCAGTATGAGATGGATAAAGAAAAAGCAGCTCAGGGATATATGACTGTTGAGAAGGGTTCTGTTACCGTTAATGGAGTGAGTCTTACTGTGGTGAATAGTAAAGACGATAGGTTTTCTGTGGCTATTATCCCTTATACCTACGACTTCACCAATTTTCACCAGATTAAAGAAGGAAGCATAATCAATATAGAATTCGATATTCTGGGAAAATATATTAGCCGTATGATGGCATTAAAATAGGGTTTACTATATACTTACAGGCCTCGCGATAGCGGGGCTTTGGGGTTTAATCAGTAATGATAACCTGAATACGGAAGAAACGAAATGAGGATGTTATCAAAAATGGGCGTATTTGGTTAACATCCTCCATCATTAAGAAAAACAATTATTACTCAAACTAATTTTATTGTTGCGTTCTTTTGTTCCCTTTTCCTGGTCCGTTCTTTCTCATTTCTTCTTCCTGGGCCAAAAACTTCTTGTATTGTTCTGCAGTAAGAACTTCCTGAAGAGCTGCGTTGCGCTCATCCCGGATAGTTTCCATCTGTTCTCGCATGGCTGTTCTGTCGCCCGATGCTGATTTTCTTAGTTCCTGCCTTTTGTTGGCAAAATCAAGGTTGATTTTACTTACCTTGCCTAGTTGTTCTTCAGAAAGATGAAGCGTTTCTTTCATTCTTTCGGTTTGTTTTTTGCTCATTTCAATAGGATCCATCGATCCGCGTTGTTGTTGTTGAGCCTGAACCCTTGTTTGCCCTGCAAAAGCAAAGGTTAGTACTGCAATCATGCTTAGAAGTAGATTTTTCATCTGTTTAAATTTTATTTTTAATGCTGACATAGCTTGTCGCGCAAAATGCGGGAGAACTTGCCTACAATAATCATCTGCCTCCCGCTTAGAAGGACAGGTTGTGTGATAATTGTATTTTCAAGGCTCGTTTCATGATGTCATTTTTAAATAATGGGTTTCCCCGTTTTTAATTACATCTTTATAGACGTCAATGAAAAATAAATCCTTCGCTGTGGCTTAAAATCTTTTGTGTCTGATTAGAAAGGTAATGAATTTTATACCAATAAAGATATGGTGAAATAAGGTAGAAGGCAGTCCATATTGTTCGGTCATAATTCTAAAGCGCTCCTTTAATCCGGGCACAATATTTTGTTTGGTGATCCCCCCATCTAAAAAATGCGATAAAATTAAATGCGTATTGGTAACTACCGAAGCCTTTTTTAAGGCCAGTAAGCACCATTCAAAATCGGCAGAAAAACGGTATTTGAGATTGTAAGGTCGGACTATTTTTTTACGCACGATAAATGATTGATGACTAACCAGCATACCGCGTTTAAAGCTTTTCCAGGTAAGTTTCTCCGGAGTGCTTAACCTTCGGTTACCTATTTGTGTGCCCTGGTGGTCTATCATAAGGGTTTCTCCGTAGTATATATCAGAGCTGGCAGCAGTTGCCATTACCTGTTCAAGGGTGTTACTGTGGGCTATTTTATCTCCTGAATTCATAAACCATAAATACTCTCCGCTGGCCAGTTTTATGCCTTTGTTCATGGCATCGTATATGCCTTTGTCGGGTTCACTGATCCATTTGCTGACAGCTGATTCGTATTGCTGAATAATTTTTAGTGTGTTATCGCTCGACTGTCCATCTACAATAATGTACTCTACATTGCTGTAAGTTTGGCAGGCGACACTCTTGATGGTTGATTCAAGAGTAGATTCGCCATTAAACACAACGGTTATAATCGATATTTTTGGTTTTCTGTTCATGTTCTTTTTCTCTTTGGCAGGTCAGTGAACCCTGAAAATAAGATTGTATGAAAGCTATTTTGGATTCTTTGATGCTGCCGGTACTATTTGTTGAGTGCCTCCTGGTACAGATGCATGTATTTTTCTGCAATTACCCGGTTCGAATAATTTTTTAATACAAAGGATCGGGCATTTTCTTTTAGTTGTTCAGGCTGTGCATGGAATAGTATTTCGAATATGCCATTGGCCAGTTCATGGCTGTTTTTAGCAGCTGCCAGATAACCATTTTCATGGTGTTTAACCATCTCAGGCACTCCTCCCACATTAAAGCTGACAACGGGAACCCCGCAGGATAATGCTTCCATGACTGTATTGGGCAGATTATCCTCGAGAGAAGGAAGTACAAATGCATCGGCTGCATTGTATAGTTTTACCATTTGTTGGGTACTGGAGATAAAGTTCATGGGGTGAATGGTCAAGGGGAATTTTTGTAATTCTTCTTGTGTGGCTTTTCCAAAAATAACCAGCTCTACCTGATCTTTAAGTTCAGGATATTTTTTGTTTAAAAGATGTATGGCCTCCATAAAATAGGTGGCACCCTTTCTGGGATCGGTTACCTTAGCTGCACCAAATAACAGTAATTTTTTATGCAATGGTAAGCCCAGCTCTTTGCGGCATGCGAGCTGATCTTCAGGGGCGAACAAATCGGTTTCAATGGGATTAGGGATGGAGTTAACGACCTTGTTTTTCAGTAAGCTGCTTTGTTTGGCCAAAGCACCCAGCCATTGGCTACAGGATACCGGATACATATTGGCTTTGTTCCAGATGGCATATTTTTTTTGATGTATGCGAAAAGAGAGATCTTTGTCATGCGATGGTTTTACAAAGGGGCATTGTCCGCATTGGTTTAGGTAATGATTACAATCTCCTGCATAATGACATCCTCCCGTAAAGGGCCACATGTCGTGCATGGTCCATATAACCGGTTTATTGAGCAGGAATAGCTGATGCAGATTTTTCAAGGATAAAAAGCCCTGATTAACCCAGTGCAGATGAATAATGTCGGCTTGTTGTATGATGGGATGACTGCTGATATTAATACCTGAAAAAGCCGGCGAAAAGGCATATCTTACTGCCTTATTTTTCTCAAAAGGTAAAAAATAGAGGCGTTCTTGTATAAATCGCGACAGGGCTTTTGCCCGGGTTATTCTTCCCTGAGTTAGGCTGTTGATGGAGGTGCT
>JBFHEL010000191.1:0-7799 GCA_041584155.1 Saccharicrinis sp. | reverse complement strand
GATGTAATTAGCAAAGATGCTCAGAAGAGAAGCCTTTGAAATGTTCTTCATCTTGTAATTCTATTTCTGCAATAAATGAGGAGTCAATATCCCGCAGTACGTCTAGTAAAAGTGCATTGGTATCAATGCCTTTTT
The DNA here is from genome assembly GCA_041584155.1 of Saccharicrinis sp. GTDB lineage: Bacteria > Bacteroidota > Bacteroidia > Bacteroidales > Marinilabiliaceae > Saccharicrinis. Next base: position 7,664 of record JBFHEL010000191.1, on the reverse strand, counting down.
GGGGGTTTGTATACTTTGATTCTTGCAGGAAATCAAAGGGACAGGTTGTTAAATGATGAATAAAAAAATAGATGTCGTACACTTGAGCAATGTCTTTTAATAATTGTTTTTTGAAAATTCAGCAGCAAAAGTTAATAGTTCTGCTTCGTTGGTTACATAATGCACCTTCCAACCCATATCTCTCAATCTTTGAGCTCCCTCAGGATTTGTGTTTGGATTAGAATGTAACACGATAGTGCCTGATCCTTGGGCGTTTTCCAGGGTTTGTTCTACAATTTCCCAATGATTATCGTCATTGATTGTTTTTGCATTAAGCATATGGAATATATCATCATCAGTTACAATGATAACATGCGTTTTTTTATCCCTTTTTCTGCCAAAAGGTTCTTTTAAACGACTTATTCCATAGGCGTATCCTGTACCTAAATAGGAAGTAAGAACGCTGAGTATTTCTGCTTCGTTGGTTTCAAAGCCTTTGTTTTGCAAATACTTTCCTGGCTCGCCAGAGAGACATCCCATGACCTTAGCCCCGGCTCTTAGTGCCGATAGTGCAATGATGGTAGCTGCCATAATAGGCCATGAAAAGTTCTGCGAAGGATTAGTCATGGATCCGGAGCAATCAATTCCGATATATACGTCTAATGGCATTATGGAATTCTCATCGTCGTTTGAGGGTCCGTAAGTTCGTTTGAGGGTATTAATACCGGGAAAAATCTGAGGCGCATAAATGGCGGTTTCTATCCAGTCTATTTCATCTGCAGAATCCCCAATATCCCAGTTTTCAAGCCCCTCAGGTAGGGTATTGGAATAGTTATTTTGCTTTTCTTTAGGGAAGTCAATCAAATAGGGGAGTGAAATTTCCTTATAGTAATTGTTAATTAATTCTTGTCTGTTAATATTGGGATTCACCTGTTGCTGTAAGTCAATGTATGTGTCCGGATTTAGGAAACGTTTTTCCGGGCCGACCCCTCCATTCTGGTCTCTTTTATTGAGGATTACCGGGATGATTTTTTCTTCTTCATTTTCATTTAAAGCTTCCCCTCTGGGGTCAATAATACCTTTTCGCATTAGCTCGTCATATGCTGTCATTCCGCCAACCACACTACCTCCTTTTCCTGCTTCGAGGGCATCGAGCAATAATATTGCTGATTCATGCCCTTTCTTTGCTTCTTCTACTTCAATGAGATAAGGGTACAGCATGGCTGCAAAACGACTGGTTCCATCTATCCATTTTTTTGAATAGCTGCGTATTAGTGATGCCAGAATAGAAGCATCTGCATCCAAAGAATCTGAATGAAATTGTGGTTGGCTGGCAAGTTCGTATCGTTTGAGTTTCCACAAAAATTCGTAGGTACGCATATACAATGTCCACAATTTTGAGAACTCAATTTTCTTGTTAATTTTTTTATAAATGATAGCCATATCCAAACCCTTAAAACGATGCAGTCTGTCGTTAATCAAAAGGTCTTCGTATAAATTGGCCACCAAAGGGGCATATGTTTCTATACCTATTAAACTCCATCGGGCTTGGGCAAGCACCTGCGCATTATCTTTTAGATTAGCCGGAGTATAAATATGATGTCCTATTTCGTGAGCTAGTATCTGCAGGGCATCGTCTTTCAACTGCATTTCATCTAATTTGTTAATATCGATAACAATGCGATGGTCTACTAAGCGAATCATAGCAAAGCTGTCGGAGATGCCTGCCAGAGCTGCTTGCTCTTTATTGACACACCATTGGGGCTCTCGCAGCCTTACATAGTCACTCCATACCTTTTGTGCTTTGGGCCAGGCCTCTCTCCAAGAGGAAATAATATGCTGGTAATGTTCGTTACTCATGCTTTGTTTTGCTTGTTGCTTTAAATGTGTTGAAGATAAATGTAGAAAGATGATTTTCGAGTAAATATAATGGATTCATTGAGTTGAATAAAAGAGCTGATGTCCTTAAAAAGAGCTGGTTTGATTCTTTTATTGGGCAATTGAGCGTTCTGGTGTAGCTCAGATACGGTATCTGTTTCTATGTTTATATTAGGTATCAGTACCGTACCGCAGCAATCAGCAAAGAGTGCGCAGGTACATTCTCCATCGCTGGCTAATAGTGTATTTTCAAATAGGATTACTTTGGGCGGTCTGGAGAATACTCCGTCCTTTAAGCCTATAAAACCTCCCAGTTGAAGCGGGGAAGGAGAGACTGTATTTAATGTCCATGGCGTTTGAAGTGCTTCCTGTAAGCTTTTGGTACCTTCAAATTGAGCCTCTAAACCTGCTTTTAATTGGGTAGGTAACGACAAATAACTTTGCTCAGCTTTTTCGCGCAAATGTGCCATGCCAGTTTGCCATGCTGCTACTCTGCCAATATGAATAAATTCAGAAAAAGAAGTGCTTAATGGAGAAACAACTGCCATTAGATTCAACCATGCGTTAGCTTTTAAAGGAGCAAAATGCTCAAAGGATAATAAGGATGAGTGCAGTGCAATAAGCACTTTGCGTGGATTTTGTATAAAAATATCAGGGATTTTATAGAGCAGAACCCATGCCTTTTTATATAGTTCCAAATGATTAATGAGCACATTTTTTTTTAAAACAGGTAAGAGTTCAACAATAAAAGCCTTGGTGATACGCGATAGGGTTGGCATATCATTCTGACAAAAATCCGAAACCATAGGTTCAAGATATTCAATGAGTATTTGTTTAAAAAGAACGGCAGGAAAAGGACCCTGCTTAATTTCGTATTCGGAAATAAGCTGAGAGTAAAATTTCTCTTCCAACTTAAGGTGTTTAATAATAGGAGATGAGGTTATTTTTTCCATTGTAGCCATCTCTTATAGTTAGTGTATCGTTGATGATAATATTTAAGTTTTAAAATGTCATCCATTCGATAACCGTAAAGTTTTGTTTCTTCAGACCACCTACTCAATTGGTGTTCAATGTTGTATAGTCGTTGGTTGATTTCTTTGATGGATACATTTTCAAGACCTTCATTGAATTGTTTGTCAAAGGTATCCATTGGATCATCGGCATCCATATTCATGCTAAGATATTCTTCGCAGCTTAAATCAAATAATTTTCTTAACCATACAATTCTATCTACACGATATTTTTCATGGTTTGTCTGGTCAAAGAAAGGAGATTCGAGATGGGGACTTAACGAGTCATGCAAAACAAAAGGTAATATCTGCCTCACATCTTCCAAAGAAACCTGATCCATTCCTCTGAAATAGGCAATAGCTTTGGAATAGCTTAGTAAGGTCATGATCTTACGTACTGATAAGCCGTTATAGGTTTGTGTTCCCAAATCCTTTATCTTGTCTTTCCCATTATCCCGGGCAAATAAATTCCTCATGTCCATGCCCGATAGTTTTGCAGTATCCTTGGTCATGTATTCCATTTTGGTAGAGGCAGGCTCCATAAATTCAAATTGCCTGCAAAAGAATTCGATGCGTTTGCGTACTGCAGGGTCTATTTTTATTTGTCGGATGGAAGCGTTTATCTTATCAATCTCTTCTTCTGAAAATATAATTTCTTCCGGAATCATTGTCTCCGGTTTGTAGTTATGTTCTATTCTTCGCTGAAGGTCTTCGATAAAACGAGTGTTGAAATGTAAGGCCCGAATGACCACATCTATCCTGTCTTTTAATGCTTCAATTACCTGATATGTTCCACCTCCTGCATCGTCGTTGGCAGTTAAATACCATGCTGCATCGGGACATTCATAAATTTGATCAAATATCTCAGCATAATTATCTCCCAATACCGTTAGCAGGGCAGACTGGGTTCTTGTGGGGATTCGGTTATATTCATCAATGATTTTTATGCGCATACCCAACCATTTGCGCCAGGCAATACGTATATCTTCAGTGCGTTCGGCTTTCACCATGTCTGCAGGTAAGGGGTGTCCTAACAAATCGGAGATAGTCATTTGAGGTTGTCCATGTTGAATTGCCCTCATCACATCCGACTTAGTATAACCTGCCAGTAAACCCATGAGTACCGAAGTTGCAGTTTTTCCTCTGCCTGGCCCTCCTACAATCAGACATTTTCCCTTTGTAACCAAATTTAACAGAGGAATTAATACAAAACTTGAGTAACTTTGATCCGATGGGAGAGTGAGCTCTACATGACTGTCGCCAAAGGTAAAATGCTTTTCGTGATCTCCCGGATACTCAATGTCGTAATAGGGGCTGATGATGGCTGTATTTGAAATCCAAAAATAGGCTTGTCTAAGCTTTTCATCTAATGATACGTTTGAACTTTCGGAATGCTCACTTAGTGTATTTTCATCAGCATATAAATCCGGAATTTCAAATTTTTTGGAGCCTTTGGGCTTTGTTGGGTTCGTTGGAGCTTCGGGAACTTGTGTGAAAATATTTTTAGTTGTATCAATTAAATTACGCATAGTTTAATTTTTGTGTATTTTGTGTCAAAAATATATTATAAATTATTAATATTTGTAATATTATAGTAAAATAGTATTTATCTTTTTAGAATTTTATTTTATTGTAACGAACTAACAGTCAACATTGATTTGGCCTATTTGTTTATATTTTATTTGCATAATGATAGCACTACTTATAACGCAATGTTTACAAAATGATTTTGTTAAGCCCTATGGTTTGCATGAAATTGTACCTAATAAATTACATATTGGTCACCGGGAAGCTGATCGGCTTATTGGTATCCGACCCAATGAGGGGCCTGTAGGAAAATTAATGGATTGGGCCTATACGCAAGAAAAGGATGTATTGCAGATAATTCATATTAGAGATTGGCACGATAAGGATGATCTAACGCAACAAAAGCATTTAAAACAATTCGGGAATCATTGTTTAAAAGGTACAGAGGGAGCTGAGTTTGTATTTAAAGATACCATTACAAATGATCATCATGTTATTATTAATGCTTCAGGATTAAATGATTTTGTAGATACAAATCTGCCTGATTTTTTAGATCAATATAAAGATGAGGAGCTTAAAGTGGGATTGATTGGTGTCTGGACCGATGCTAAGATAAGTTTTTTAGCCTATGAGCTGGTGACCAGATATCCTCATTTTAAGGTGGCTTTATGTTCTGCTTTAACCGCCAGTTCTCCAACCTCTACCCATTTTATTGCATTAGAGCGCCTGGAAAAGCTGCTTGACGTGGAGATTTATTCTTCTATTGGTGATTTTACCTCATTTTTAACAGGTACTATTCCCGATTATAAAAAAGAAGCTAAAAGTTATGGAACCCGTTTAGAGTTTGACGGGGATCATTCAATTGATGATAATGACAAGGAGTTGATACAATATCTTTTTAGAGAAAGTAAAACGGCTGCTTTTAAGGTGTTGGATGGGGGCTTTTCGGGTAATGTAGTGTTGAAAAGTCAGTCGGTTAATGTATATGGACATAAAGAGGTTTCTGCGGTAGTAAAAGTGGGTCCCAGAAAGCTTATTGCCAAAGAGCGTGATGCCTTTGAGAGAATAAAAGATGTGCTGGGAAACAATGCCCCCAGTATAATAGACTATGCTGAGGATGAAAATAGAGGCGCAATAAAATACAGATATGCCGCCATGTACGGAGATGCCATTCAGACCTTTCAATCTTTTTACATGAATTACTATAATGAAGAAAAAATTAGGGCTTATTTAGATGTGATTTTTCAAAAACAGTTAGGTAGACTTTATGAGGCCGGGCGTTCAGAAAAACTGGATCTCTTAGCATATTATGATTTTTCACCTAAATATGCAGATGCTGTAGCAAATAGGGTAGTAGAAGTGTTGGGTCAAACTCCACGGGGCGAATTTATTAATATAGAAGGTCATCGATGTTATAATGTAGTTCAGTTTTATAAGGAAGAGCTTGGTAATTTAGATGTTAATTATCAGGAACAGCATTTTATGGCTTTTGTGCATGGAGATTTAAATGGAGCTAACATCCTAATCGATGGTCAGGAAAATATTTGGCTGATAGATTTCTTTCATACTCATTATGGTCATATTCTAAGGGATTTAATTAAACTGGAAAATGATCTGTTGTTTATTTTTACCAGCCTTCATTCAAAGGATGAGTTTGAGGAGGCTATTAAATTGATAGATTGCATTACTGAGGTACCCGATCTGGCTTATCCTCCGTTAGATACCAGATTTAATTATCCCGTGCTTAATCATGCTCTGGCTACCATTATCCAATTACGATCTTATTATGCTGATTTGATAGAAACTATTCGCGATCCCTATCAATATTATGTGTCTATGTTAAGGTATTCTGTTCATACCTTGTCCTTTGAGGAAAGTAACCTGTGGCAAAAGAAACTGGCCTTATATATGAGTACTATTTGTGCAAAAAAAATTGTAGATAAGCATAAGATCTCCAGAGGACTTCGGCTTGACTTTTTAAATGGGGATGAAGATTTTAAAGGCAAGGAACAAATAGCCTTAACATTACTTCCGGGTAGAAAGGATATGAAGAGAGATATAATACAGGATCTGAATACTATAAAGGAAGCAGGAATTGACCACGTACTTACTTTGGTGACGCATGATGAGCTTAATAAGCATGGAGTAAATAATTTGTTTATACAACTAAAGGAAGCAGGAATTTCTAACCTTCATATTCCCATTAAGGATCAGGGAAATCCATCGATTGAAGAGATAGATTATATTTTTAACTGGATGGATGGAATAATTGAGGCCAATCAAAAGGTATTGATTCATTGTGTGGGTGGATTAGGCCGTTCAGGTACAGTGGCCGCACTTTATTTAAAGAAAAAAAATCATTGGAATGCTCAAAAAGCCATTGATGTTGTCAGGCAAAGTCGTTCTCCCAGAGCTATAGAATCAAAAGAACAAATTTGCCTGGTTCAGGAGTATTGATAACAGAAAATATTTTTTTTATTAGTGTTTATTGCGCTGATTATCATCATATAATATTAAGCAATGAAGCCAAAACAAATTTTTAATACCGGTTTACAATATCATCACTATGCCAATACTGCTTATCCGTTAACTCCATTATCGTATCAGCAGTATAGGATAAAGAATCAGCATGAATACCTGAATTTTTTAAAGGAAGACTGGAAAAATTCTGATTCCCTAAGTCTTTATGTGCATATTCCCTTTTGCAAGGTAAGGTGTAAATTCTGTGAATATGTTGTGTTGGAGGGAAATGATTTATGCACTGAAGAAAGATATGTGTCTTTATTGTTGAAAGAAATAGAGATGTATAAATCTATACTGAAAGGTAAAAAGATTGTGGGGTATGACCTTGGAGGAGGAACCCCAACAAAACTATCAGTAAATCAAATCAAAGTGATTACACAAGCACTCCTGAATTCTTTTGATTTTGATAAAGATGTTGTGTTTAGTATTGAAACAACACCTATAATTGCTGCTCAAGAACCTCAGAAAATAGAAGAAATATTTAAGCTGGGCTATAAACGCATCAGTATGGGCATTCAGACTGTATCAGAGAGGCTATTAAATGATTTAGGTAGAGAAGGAACTACTCAAATATATGAGCGAGCCGTTAAAAATATCAGGCAGGCTGGTTTTGCGAAGTTTAATATTGATTTGATGTATGGTTTTTTGCATCAAAATGATGAGGATTTTGAGAATACTTTACTTTATGCCATTGCTTTAAAACCTGATTATATTACTCTTTATCGCAATAGATATAAAGGTACAAAG
>JBFHEL010000190.1:0-7845 GCA_041584155.1 Saccharicrinis sp. | reverse complement strand
CTTCTACCCAATCACCGGATACCCGCGGCAGATAGATATGCTTCTTCTTATACCACTTATCAATAAAACCAGCAGTCTCCAATTCATCAGGCAATGACCAATAACAAAGCACATGTTGTGCTTCCTGAAATTCAGGCAATGCTTCTATGGTTTCAAAAACCTGCTTCGCCTCCCTTTTTTTTTGGGCAGAAGACAACAAATTCTTCTCTCTTTTTAGTTGTGTACGTAATTGTTTTTTCAGCACTTCTATTCTCATGGCCGGTAATTTGATGCTGCTAAAATTTTCCTCCCATCAGACTCTTCCATTAACTCCTTAAGAGTCACCTGATCATTTTTATTCATATAAGCTTCTACAATCTTATATCCTAAAAATTCACCACCTCTTGGAGCCGAATTATTACCAAAATTGGCAGTAAAAGGAGCATCTTCCGTATACTTTCGTATTAACATACGATCGTTGCTAAAAACATGCTTCCACTCCACCATAGAAGCCCACATATTTGCTTCATTAGTAGTACACCAATCCATTTGAGCGGCCGAATAATCAAAAAGAAGGGTATCCTGAAGTTCAGGAAACATACGATGTATAAAATATCTGATTTTACCTTTATACACCATATGATTGATTAAATCATCAACCTGATCATTATAATGATAATTGGTTAAAGCCATGGCTCTTAAAACATCAGGAGCCATTTTTTCTTTGGTCATCCCTTTACGTAAGTATTTGGCGATATTTAGCCATTCATAAAACTCACAATCACTACCCAGATATTTCTCTATACTAACCCCAACCCAATCATTGTCCACCGCAATAGACTGACTAAAACCAGAAATCATCAGATAAATATCAGGTATCTTAGCATCAGGAAAATAATACTTATAATATTTAAATCCCCGTTCTAAGTCATGGATAAAAGCATTATGATTGGGAAATACTTCCTTCGCTTTTTGAATAATATCCTTATTCGCCTGGTAATTAATAAAACTGTTTAATCTCTGTGGATAATCCTGATCCTCCACCTTTCCTAACCTGATAATTTTCTGATTATAAGCCTGCAAAAACTTGCCGTATTTTTCCTGCAATAGTTGAATTGAGGAAATCACATTTAGCGTATCTACTTTATTAATCTCCTGATAAAAAGGAACAACCTTCAAATCTATTTGAATATGATCAACATCCGGATATAGTTTTTTATCCTTACAGGAAATGGATACAACACTTATCAACAATAAGACGAGGACTATCTCTAAAGTATTTCTTTTAAACATGATGTATTTTTTTAAAAAACAAACTTAAAAAAAATTGCTTTCAAATAATATTCTATTTTTGTACGCGATATTTAATCCGCTATCCCGGTTACAGTAAACGGTCTGGACATTAATATTTTTAACATAAAATGCATCCTCAACAAATACTTCTTTAATCTCAGAATAAAATGCTAAAAAAAATAGATGGTTTTATAGTTAGCTTAATCAGTATGATTGCTTTGGCATGGTGGTTTCCTGGTATTGGAGATGAAAACAGCAGCATACCACTTGAAAGTGTTACAGGCATTGGTATTTCTTGTATTTTCTTTTTCTATGGTCTTAAGCTGAGTCCCAAAGAAATGAAGAAGGGATTATTCAACTATAAACTTCATATACTAGTACAATGCGCCACCTTTCTCATATTTCCCTTACTGGTTATCCTTTGTAAGCCTTTTATCAACTCCCAGGAACAACTTACTCTTTGGCTGGCTGTATTTTTTATGGCAGCACTTCCCTCTACTGTTTCTTCATCGGTTGTAATGGTATCCATCGCTAAAGGAAATATCCCCGGTGCCATTTTTAACGCCAGTATTTCAGGGCTGATAGGCATTATCATCACCCCTTTGTGGATAGGATTATTTATGAGTACCGACAATCAGAACTTTGATTTTTTAGAAAGCATTATAAGTCTCGTTATTAAAATATTAATTCCGGTTATGGCTGGCTTGTCGCTCAATAAATATTTTGGTTCTTTAGCCCGAAAATATGGAAAATATTTAACCTTGTTCGACAAGAGTATTATACTGGCAATTGTCTACAACAGCTTCAGTAAATCCTTCACAGCCAATCTATTTGACTCAATAAAACTATCTCACCTGCTGATAGTGGGGGTCAGCATTGTTTTCATTTTCTCTATTGTTTATGTCATTATTTTTGGACTCTCTACATGGCTTCATTTTTCAAGAGAAGACAGAATTACTGCATTATTTTGTGGTTCTAAAAAATCACTGATTCATGGAACAGTTATGACTGATGTACTTTTTAAAAATATGGCAACACAAGGAATTTTCATTCTGCCAATTATGATTTACCACTCACTTCAGCTCATTACCGTAAGTTTTATAGCCCAAAGAATGAGAAGAAAAAGTATTCAGGAAACAGAAGAAGTGTAAGTCACATTATAGAGGTGATTAGCTGTTGTACTCTAATTGCGGTCAATAGATAATAAATGCAAAAACTATATCTTTTCTATCATGAGAAAATAAATGTCCCATCATCCATAAACAAACATTCTGGTTAGATAACAAATGATATACAATAACTTATAAATGGAGACCAAAGACAGATAACTAAAGACTGAATAGTCTATAATAAGACACCAATATTTACGTTTTTTATTAAGTTTGCAACATTCATTTAACATTATACATTATGAAGAAAATAACCTTACTTATTGCGCTAATTACTATTGCAGGAAATACCTTTGCACAATCAGAACGAGAAAGTGATTTACGTTTTGCATTTGTTTTAAGTCCTCAGGTCAGCTGGATTAGTTCCGATCACAGTTCGGCAGAAGGAAACGGAAGTTTGTTCGGCTATAATTTTGGGGTTGAGATGGATAAATTTTTTGCTAAAAACTATGCGATTTCTACCGGATTAACCATTAACACAACAGGCGGTAAGCTCGACTATCAGAATTACGGAATAGAAGATGTTTCTGAAGATAATTTTGCAGCTGTTGAATACCGCTTAAAATATATTGAGATCCCATTTAGTTTAAAACTCCAAACCAACGACTTTCACCGGACCAGTTATTACGGTATTTTTGGATTATCAACACAGTATAATATCAAAGCCACCGATGGAGACGGAAACAACATTAATGATGACGTTCATTTCTTTAATTTAGGTTATAATTTTGGTGGAGGATTACAACATTCATTGGGAGGAAATACCTATTTAAAAACAGGCATTACCTACAACCAAGGAATCTCAGATGTAACAGACCACGAATATTTTGATGACAAAGCCGTATTAAACCGCCTGGTTTTCAATTTTGGTGTTATCTTTTAATACACCTTATCATCAAATTTTAAGCCGATTGATTAAAAAATAGCATTTGAATATAAAGTAAGTTAAAACAGAAAGAATGAAAATAGCTCTTGCTCAATTGAATTATCACGTTGGGAATTTTAAATACAATACCGAAAAGATCATCGATGCCATTACCAAGGCTAAACAAGAACAATGTGACCTCATTGTATTCAGCGAATTGTCGGTTTGTGGATACCCCCCGCTTGACCTTTTGGAGAGAGAAGAGTTTGTGGAACAATGCCTTCAGCAAATTGACCTTATAGCTTCCGTATGTTCAGGAATCATGGCAATTGTAGGTTGTCCAAGTATCAATCCTGAACCCAAAGGAAAAAAGCTTTTTAATTCCGCCTTTGTTTTAGCTGATAGTCAAATTCAGTCTATACATCATAAAACACTTTTACCCAATTATGATGTCTTTGATGAATACCGTTACTTTCAACCCAATAGCCAATTTAGCCTGATAGAGCTTAATGGCAAAAAACTGGCTATCACTATATGTGAAGATCTATGGGACGAGCAGCCCGTTGCTAACTCTTTTGCCAAAAGTAAGCTGTATACAAAATCGCCTATGAAGGAGTTAAAACAATTAAACCCTGATATGGTAATCAATATTGCAGCATCACCATTCTCCTATAATCAGGGGCAAATACGTCAGCAAATCATATCAGACAAAGCCGCTAAGAACAATATACCTTTTATCTATGTGAATCAAATTGGCGCCAATACTGAGCTTGTTTTTGACGGTAGCTCTCTGGCAGTAAATAACCGGGGCGAAATTATTAACCAGTTGCATTCGTTTACTGAAGATATTCAATATTGCCAGTTGGAAGAATTGAATTCAGCAGCCAGCATTCAACCCAGAAACCAACACAAACTGGAACTAATACACGATGCTTTGATACTGGGAGTAAAAGACTATTTTAATAAGATGGGTTTTAAAAAAGCAACGCTTGGCCTGTCAGGAGGTATCGATTCGGCCGTTACACTTGTTATTGCCGCCAGAGCCTTAGGAGCAGAAAACATCAGAGTACTTTTATTACCCTCAAAATATTCGTCGGATCATTCTATTAAAGATGCTGTAGATTTAGCCAACAATCTGGCAATACAATACGATATTGTTCCTATTAAAGATATTGTAAATAGTTTTGATTCCACTTTAGCGCCTCTTTTCGCTGGTCTGGATGCGAATGTAACCGAAGAAAACATACAGGCCCGGGTACGAGGCACCTTGCTAATGGCCCTATCTAATAAATTCGGACATATCCTGCTTAACACCTCCAATAAAAGCGAGGCAGCAGTTGGATATGGCACTTTATATGGCGATATGAATGGTGGCCTTTCGGTTTTAGGCGATGTATATAAAACAGATGTATTTGATCTGGCTAAATTTATCAATCGCGATCAGGAAATTATCCCGCTAAACACTATTGTTAAACCTCCCTCAGCAGAATTACGCCCTGACCAAAAGGACAGCGATTCATTACCCGACTATGATACACTTGACCAAATTCTATTTAACTACATTGAAAAAAATGAATCTCCGAAAAGAATTATAGCGGCCGGGTTTGATAAAGAAACAGTGTATAAAGCAGTGCGCATGGTAAATATTAATGAATATAAAAGATTTCAAACAGCACCTATCATCAGGGTGTCTTCAAAGGCATTCGGTTTAGGAAGAAGAATCCCTCTGGTTTCAAAGTTTTAACTTAAAATTTACAGGCTTCATCTGCTTATTTAAGATGAAAAAAGATAATAAAGTCTGCTTTACTACAATTTAGTTGCTAGTATGTAGGCTTTTTCCTATTTTTGAGCCAAATTCATGTTGTAAAACATATAACAACCTTGTGTACCATGAATATTTTCATGGAAGCTAAGTTGCTGCAACACTGATAAAAGGGTAGATATTAACTGAGAAATAATGCCAAAAAAAATAGAAAAAATCTTAACAAACGAACCTTCCATCAAGGATATATCTCAACTTTATGATGTATTAACTGATGAAGAAAAGGAAATCATTCTGAACAACCACAAAGTGGTACGTTTTAAAAAAAATGAAGTCATCTATCAGGAAGGTGAAACTCCCGACAGTTTATTATGTCTGGGTTCAGGAAAAGTTAAGGTATATAAAATCGGATTTGGAGGCAGAGATCAAATTGTTCGCATGGCAAACCCAACCAGTTTTATAGGGTATCGAGCTTTTTTTGCCGAAGGACCGCATGTAGCCTCTGCAGTAGTCATTGAACCCTGTGTTATTTTCTATATCCCTAAAGCCATTGTATATGAGCTTTTAGAAAAAAATTATCAATTTAGTTTAAATATCATCAGATCATTGGCTCAGGAATTGGGTTTCTCCCGATACCGAACAGTTACCCTTACCCAAAAACACATTCGGGGAAGACTTGCTGAAAGCTTATTATTATTAAAAGAGATTTATGGGGTTGAAGAAGATGGTATTACTTTAAACGTTTATCTCTCACGTGAAGATTTGGCAAACTTCTCAAACATGACCACCTCTAATGCCATCCGTACCCTATCCACTTTTGTTAACGAAGACGTGATTACTGTAGATGGACGCATCATAAAAATTCTTGATTCAGAACGCCTGGAGAAAATATCGAAATTAGGATAAGTTTCTTGTTTAAATGATGCCTGAGAAAGGGTGTATTAAGGCCAAATAAGCTGTATAGTTAATTGAGTATGCCTATTCCTGTAAATAGATATAATCATCTCTGAATGAAAATAAAATTATTTCATAATTTGCTTACAGTTAACAAAAGCAGACATCACCATGATATTACTTTACCTATAACTCAAAATTGTATACATTTACAACATTGAACGAATAATAAAGTAACATTATTTGATCATTTAGCAACTAATTGTATAAATGAAAATTGACTTATTAGATAAATCTGTTAACACATGACTATCAATATAAACAACAAGCAGGAAGCTATTGAAAAAGCTTTATTTGAAAAAAAAATTAAGGATGCATTGTTTTTATTAGGAGAACTTTCAAAGGAGCTTCACGGAGGAATGCTTATTGACGAACACTACAACCTTGAGTTAACCTATAAAAACCTGCTTAAATATACTATTGAAGGTGTTGAGGATCCACATCGTCCAAGTGTTTACCAAAACATCATATTATCCTGCTACAGTCTATCTGATAAAATATTTTCCTCAATAAAAAATGCCCAATCCAGTGCTCTTTTTTACGAAACCCGCAGAACGCTTAACCCAACCAAAGAAAAAAACATCGAGAGTCTGGGAGACAATTTTTATAGTGAAGTGACCCAAAATGCAATAACTCAAACCGGAAATTTTAGTAATCAGCAAAGTCATTTAGCTACAACACAATTCTTTAATACCCTTTGGGTTAGTGAAAACATTTCAGACACAGAGCAGAAGTATTTAAAAAAACTACTAAACGACACTACACTACATTATAGCTACAGATGCTTATTTATTACCGCATTAACCCTGGGAGCTCTTCAGGAGTTTAGTTTATGGAAAACTCTATTGTTATTCGATAGCATTTCTCACGAAGAAAACACCATCAAACAACGTGCTATAACCGGATTATTATTAGTTTTATTTAAACACGACAACCGGATTAACCTTTATCCGGGAATAACCTCCCGCTTAAAGCTTTTGAAAGACAACGATAAACTATTAAACAACATCTTAACAACTACCATCCAACTAATAAGAACCCGCGAGACAGAAAAAATATCACGTAAGTTAAGCGACGAAATACTTCCTGAGGTGGTTAAGATGCAACCAAACCTGCGCAATAAGCTGGATCTGGAAAACATGATCAGTGATAAGTTTTTGGAAGGTGAAAATCCCGAATGGGAGGATTTCTTTAAGGATTCGCCAGAATTAATGAGTAAATTAGAAGAGCTGACTGAACTTCAAATGGAAGGATCAGATGTTTTTTTATCTACCTTTAAAATGCTAAAACACTTTAGCTTCTTCAATACTCTGCACAACTGGTTCATACCCTTTTACATTGAAAACAAAGATATTAAAGAAGCGTTAGATTCCAATAGCGAAATATTCTCAAGCAAAGCAATACAAGAGAGCCTGGCCAATTCAGGCTTCCTTTGCAACTCTGATAAATACTCTCTCTTTTTAAGTATTCCGCATATGCCCCAGTTTCAGAAAGAGATGATGGGCAATATGCTCAAGCAACAGCTGGAACAAATGGAAGAGATTGAGAGCAGCGAAAGAATGATCAGCCCGGAAAAAATGGAATCGGTTATCTCAAACCGATATATACAAGACCTTTACCGTTTCTTTAAGCTTCACCCACAGCATACTGAGTTTGAAGATATTTTTTCGTGGAATATGGACTTCCACAACAAATGGTTCTATAAGGATATTATTTCCAATACAGTGCGGCTGCGACAGATTGCTGAATTCTTATTTAAAAAAGAATACTTCATTGAAGCTTCAGAAGCATTTGAAATTATTGCACTTCAGGAACCAAACAAT
>JBFHEL010000189.1:0-7852 GCA_041584155.1 Saccharicrinis sp. | reverse complement strand
CAAAGGTGGATATCTTGCTGCATTAAAAGAAGGATTTATTCAGACTATCGTTAAAGAAACAGCTGAAAAACGCAAAAAAGCAATTGCCACTCGTCGTGAAAATCTGTTAGGAACAAACCAGTATCCTAATTTTACAGAAACCGTAGCTGCTGCAATAAACCCTGATCCGGATAAAAAAGGAAAGAATGCTTGTCAGGGCAATAATGTAATTGAACCTATTGTTCGATTCCGTGGTGCTGAAGAGTTTGAGGCACTTCGTTTGACTACTGAGAGATCAGGTAAAACACCAAAAGTATTTATGCTTACTTATGGAAACCTGAATATGCGTTTAGCACGTTCTCAGTTCTCAGGAAACTTCTTTGCCTGTGCGGGTTACAAAATAATTGACAACAACGGATTTAAAACTATTGAAGCAGGTGTTGAGGCTGCAAAAGCTGCCGCTGCTGACATTATTGTTTTGTGTTCTTCTGATGAAGAATATACCGAAGCTGCTCCTGCTGCATTTAAAGCTATCAAAGGCGAAGCTATCTTTGTGGTTGCCGGTGCACCAAAATGTATGGATGAGTTAAAAGAGCAAGGCATCACTAACTTTATCAATGTTCGTTCAAATGTTCTTGAAACACTTCAAGGATTTAGCAAGGAACTTGGGCTTTAATATGACACAAGTATCAAAACACAAGTAGCAAGACTTTATTGGCACGATGCATTATTATAACAAATTAGAATGTTGGCAGAAAGCCGGAAACTTAGTTTTTATTGTGTATTGATTTAGAATATATTTCTGAGATGATTTGAGTAGAGATAAAATCTCAGATTAACAAAACACAAAGAATGTTATATTCATTAAAGTCTAAGTATTGATTTATTTCCAGGTTTCAAGTCTTAATACTTGACACTTGTTACTTGATACTTTTTCTTAATAAATTGAAAAAATGGCAAGACCAGATTTTAAAAATATAGATTTCAAAAAAAGCTCTCCTTGTGGCCGAATTGATGCCAAAGAGTGGGAGAAAAAGAATGGGATTAAAAAAGACTGGGTAACTCCAGAACGTATCCCTGTAAAGAGTGTTTACTCTAAAGACGATTTAGAAGGATTTGAGCACCTGAACTTTGCAGCAGGCCTACCTCCTTATCTGCGTGGACCATACTCTGTGATGTATGCCATGCGTCCATGGACAGTTCGTCAGTATGCAGGATTCTCAACAGCTGAGGAATCCAACGCATTTTACAAAAGAAACCTTGCAGCAGGACAGAAAGGTCTTTCTGTAGCATTTGACTTAGCAACTCACCGTGGTTACGACTCGGATCATGAGCGTGTGGTTGGTGATGTAGGTAAAGCAGGTGTGGCTATCGATTCTATTAAAGATATGCGCATTCTTTTCGATGGTATTCCATTGGATAAGATGTCTGTATCCATGACAATGAACGGAGCTGTACTTCCTGTATTGGCATTTTACATTGTTGCCGGACTGGAACAAGGAGCCACTCTTGACCAATTATCAGGAACTATTCAAAACGATATCCTGAAAGAATTTATGGTGCGTAACACATACATCTACCCACCTAAATTCTCGATGAAGATTATCGCAGATATCTTTGAATACACTTCTAAAAACATGCCTAAGTTTAATTCAATCTCTATCTCAGGTTACCATATGCAAGAAGCTGGTGCAACTGCAGATATCGAGTTAGCTTATACATTAGCTGATGGTTTAGAATATTTACGTGCCGGTGTAAATGCTGGTATGGATATCGATTCATTTGCTCCACGTTTGTCTTTCTTCTGGGCTATCGGGATGAACCACTTTATGGAGATTGCAAAAATGCGTGCAGGTCGTATGCTATGGGCTAAGATTGTAAAACAATTCAATCCTAAAAACCCAAAATCATTGGCGTTACGAACTCACTCACAAACTTCAGGATGGTCGTTAACTGAGCAAGACCCATTTAACAATGTTGGTCGTACCTGTATCGAAGCTATGGCTTCTGCTTTAGGTCACACTCAGTCGTTACACACAAACGCACTGGATGAAGCAATTGCACTACCTACTGATTTCTCTGCTCGTATTGCACGTAACACTCAAATTTATATTCAGGACGAAACACAAATCTGTAAGTCTGTTGATCCTTGGGCCGGTTCTTACTATGTTGAGTCATTGACTAACGATTTGGTTGAAAAAGCATGGGCTTTAATCGAAGAGGTTGAAGAACTTGGAGGAATGGCCAAAGCTATTGAAAGTGGTGTACCAAAAATGCGTATTGAAGAAGCTGCTGCCCGTGCACAAGCTAAAATCGATGCCGGAACACAAACTATCGTAGGAACAAACAAATACCGTTTGGAAAAAGAAGATCCAATCGATATTTTAGATATTGACAACTCAGCCGTACGTTTATCTCAAATCGAGCGCTTAAAGCAATTAAAAGCCGAGCGTAACGAAGAAGAATGTCAGGCTGCTCTTGCTGCTATCACCAAGGCTGTTGAAACAGGCAAAGGTAACTTACTGGAGCTCGCTGTTGATGCAGCCAAGAAGAATGCTTCGTTAGGTGAGATTTCTGATGCTTGTGAAAAAATCGTAGGAAGATATAAAGCTGTGATCAGATCAATTAGTGGAGTTTATTCCAGTGAAGCTGGAAAAGATGCAGAATTTGAAAAAGCTTGTAATTTAGCCAAACAATTCGCCGAGAAAGAAGGTCGTCAACCTCGTATTATGATTGCAAAAATGGGACAGGACGGTCATGACCGTGGTGCTAAAGTTGTTGCAACAGGATACGCAGATATAGGTTTCGATGTGGATATGGGACCATTATTCCAGACTCCCGCAGAATCGGCTAAACAAGCTGTAGAAAATGATGTTCACGTAGTGGGCGTTTCTTCTCTGGCTGCTGGCCACAAGACTTTAGTTCCTCAAATTATTGAAGAATTGAAAAAGCTTGGCCGTGAAGATATCATGGTAATTTGTGGAGGAGTAATTCCTGCTCAAGATTATGATTTCTTATATGAGGCCGGTGCTGTTGCTATTTTTGGACCAGGAACATCCGTGTCAAAAGCAGCAAGCGAAATCCTGGAATTACTGCTTCAAGCTGCAGAGTAATAGTTAAACTATTATACCAATATACAGTAGCCATCCCGCAGATTCGGGATGGCTTTTTTAGTTTAAAAAAGAACATTAACCTATCATCAACAAAAAAACCATTTCAATGATTTTTTTGTTAGTGCCCATACTTTTACCATACCTTCATTTAATAACAACTGTTGAATAACTTAAGTATTTAGTTTGCCAACTCTTTAATACTATTTGTTAAAGGTTTGGCATTATGCCGATGGATTAATGACAGCGATATTACGAAACATATATAACGCCCGGGTCATTAACCAATAGGTATAAAAAGGTTTATTTCTCTTTCAAAATGGTTATGTAACTATTTTACCAAAGCTCGGTTTTATTTTTTACTATCCTGAAGTCGTTGCCTTTCTACCAAAATCCAGGTAGTGTCCAACAACAACATCAGCTGTTCTGCATGAATTTGTGAATAGGTCTCATTTTCCTTCGCCAGCCAAAAAAGAGCCACTACCTTACCTTCGGCAACAATAGGAATAGTAATAGATTTCAGCAAACCAGTATCCTTTCCTTCTTCCTTATAAAAAGGATATTTTACACCCGGATCATTCATCAAAACCGGTTTCTTTGATTTTGCAGCCATGCTTAAACAATCCGTTTTAACATTATCCTCGTTAAAATTATGCGAAAGAAGTACTGAATCAGACCAGTTATTTAAATAAAAGATGCTATTCTCCTCATCAAAATGATAAACAGCGCCCATTTCACTGCGTGTAAACTTAATAATCTCCTTAAGGGTAAAATCCAATAAATCATTAATTGAATTTGCTTTATAATGAACAATCTTTTCCAGACCTACAAAGCGTCTGTTTACTTGTTGTTTTGCAAATTCCGCTTCAACAGCCTGTGTTGTATCAACAATAATAGAATGTAAAATATTTTCATCATTTACCATTATAGGACTTGAATAGACATCTACATTTCGCTTTTCGCCATTCTTAAGCTTATGTATAAACTTAAAATAATTTCGCTTTTCTTGCATCGCACTATTCATCTCTTGCTTCATCTGTTGATCGCTAAGTGTATTAATGTGCTGCATATTCATGCCTATTAATTCAGAAATTTCATATCCATAAAACCTGGCTGCAGTTTCATTTGCATCTACAATATTTCTTGAAACTGGATCAATTAGCAGCATCACGGTTTTACTCTTATCGAAAATAGTTTTAAAGCGTTTCTCACTCTCTTCTAACGACATCTTCACATTACGCTGAACGGTAACATCGATGTGAGTACCAGCCATACGAACTGCTTCTCCAACAGCATCAAATTCCACCACATCGCCCCGGGATTGAATCCATATCCAGTTTCCGTCTTTATGCCTCATCCGAAACTCTACATCGTAATAATAATTTATATCATTAATGGCACGCTTCATTTCATTATGAATATGATCCAGATCTTCCGGATGCATAAATGAAAAGGCTAAATCAGCGTTAAGCATGCCTAGTTCGTTCAGTTCATAACCAATTAACTGCGCCCATTTTTCATTAACTACTAGTTCTGATGTTTTTAAATTTAAATCCCATGTTCCGGCATTGGTTCCTTTTAATATATATTCGTTACGTTCTTTCTCTGCAAGCAACTCTTCTTTAGCGTAAACACTTTCTGTAATATCATTAAAAATACCGGCAAAGAACATTTTTTTAGGTGAAAATGCATTGACCTGGAAATATTTATCCAACTTAAAACTATAATCAATAATTTTTACATTATTTCTCAATAAGGCCACATCACGAAAATTTTCCAACCAAGCCATCTTTTTATCTGGAAACAATTCACTAACCCGCTTATTGATAACCGACTGATAATTGAGCGAGTTAGTCTCAAGAAAACGAGGATTAACTTCTCTAATAATAAAGTCCTCTTGATCTTGATTATTTCCACTTACATATTCAAACAAAACAAATGCTTCGGAGAGGTTATCAAATAAGAACCTATACTTCTCTTCACTATCTGCCAGAGCAACATTTTTCTTATTTAATTCGGCAATATATACCCTTAACTCTTCCTCAACCTTTAATAGGTCTCTATTCTTTTTATTAAGTTGTTCACCAATAATCTTATACTCTTCATACAGCGACAAATTTTCATCAACTTGCGCCTTTAGCTGCGCCTCATATTCCACCCGTTCAGTTAAATCAAGGTGAGTTGCAATAACTCTTCGCACTATGCCATCAGATCCTTTTAGTGCTAGACCACGGGACAAGATATGCACCAAACGTCCGGATTTCCTAAACATTCTAAACCTCATTTCATACTTCTCTATACCCCCCCTAACTAAATCTTTGATAGTGGCTATTGCCTTGGTTCGATCATCATCATATATTAAATCATACCAACGATTCAGCTCATTAGGTATCTCCTCATCAGTATACCCAAGCATCTCCTTGCATCGGGGAGAAAAATAATGTTCATTGGTTTCTATATTCCAATCCCACAACCCATCATTGGAGCTTCTAACAGCGAGCCTAAAACGTTCCTCACTAAGCTCCAGCTCCTGCTTTTTCCGGGCCAGCTCAGCCATATTAATTTTCAGTTGGTATTCTGCTTCCTTTAAATCAATATTAGCATTGGTCAACTCAATATTTGTCTTTTTATTCTCCTCATTTAACTTGAGGTAATCATCCATTTGTTTTTTCAGTTGCTTTTCATACTCTACTCTTTTTCTTATGCTAAAGAGCAAATAAAATATCAATACAAACTGAAAAATAAAAAAAACAACTCCAATATATATTTCCTGCCTATACTTAAAGAAAAAAGTATCGGGCAATCCATACAAAACACTACCTTCGGGTAACCATCTCTTTTTAATATGGAATCTTTTTAATTCATTATAATTGAAAACATATTGATTAGGACTATTTCTTACAACTTTAAAAGCAGAAGGATCTGTCCCCTCCAATATTTGCTTCGCCATTATACTGGCTAACCTAGCCTGCTGTTTATGATCAACCACTTTCCCTCCTAAAACGCCATGATCAATGCCATGATACCACAAATGAAAAATAGGAGCTTTTAGATGTTCATTAATTAAATCAAGACTCTCATCGAAGCTCATCACCTCATTATCCTGGTCTTTTAAAGCAGACAACAGCAATACTGGGTTATCAGGACTCACTTTTTCGAGCTCTTTCACAAACGACAAAAAACTCATTTCTTTTAATGAAATATGATGAATTTGCACATCCTGGTTATTTCTTATACAATCCTTAAAATTGGCATAGGATGCCATACCCGAAAGTGTATTATCAGAAATAACATATAATTCATTTGAGGCAGGAAATAACTTACGCATCAATTCAATGGTCTCCTTAATCGAAATATCTTCAACTACGCCTGTAACCTGTGGATCTTCATCCTGAAGGATAGCCTGATTCACATTATTAACCCCAAAAAACACAATGGGTATAGTGTTAAAAAGATTATCTTTTTGTCCTAGCGCATAAGAAAAAGCCAAATCATCAGCTACCAATATTAAATCATATTTTATACCGGTACCAATCTTATATTCGAGCATAAAATCCAACAAGTAAGTAGCAAGCTCGTTGTCAAATCGTTTACCATCAAGATATTCCACATCAATGGTAAAATGATTCTCATCAAAAACATCCTTAATACCTTCTATATGTGAGAAATACGTAGGAAAACTAGAGTTATATGAACTAATGTAGAGTATTCGTTTTTTTGAAAGAGGATGCGCATTTGCATATTGCAAGAAAGCAGATAATATTATTAAAACAAATGTGTACCTTATTTTCAAATTTATATATAATAACATATTCTATATTTCATTAAACCTTATATTGTGATAAAAGCTACAACATATTATCACATTCCTTTGCGGTTAAAACCGGCAAACTAAACTGAGTTATAGTACCATTATGGTTTTCAAGATTATCAAATTGAATGCTGCCATTGTGCAATACAATTATTGTTTGCGCCAGATATAATTCCATGGCATTGTTTCTTATGGCGGTATAATTGACGTTATTTACCGTACTAAAATCATGATTCAACTCATTACCCTCATACCCAATACCTGAATCACTAATAGCAATACAAACCTCTTTATCTTTTTGTGAGATATGAATAGTAATATAACCGGCTTTGGTATATTGAAGAGACACATCGAGTAAAGCCACCAAAGCATTTTTTATCAATTCCTTATCGGCATAAAGCATGGCATCGTTGCAATCGGCTTTAAGATTAAGACTTAGTCCCTTTTTAAGGCTTTTGGCAGTAAAATCTTTTAAAACAGTTTTGATCAGCGCTAACAAATCTAAATTCGCACACTTTAATTGAGACTCACCCTTCAACTGCAGGTTTGAAATAAGTAAAGCGGCATACGAATATTTTTCTAAGTTAATTACTGAGGAATCCAAAAGGGAAACAATTTCCTGTATATCCTTATCATATGCTAATATTTGCAACAACGCAATAGAACCAACAATACCATTTAATGAGGTTCTTAATTCATGGCTTATTGAGTTCAAGAAATTATTTTTAGCTACATCGAGCATTTTAAGGTTTTCATTGGCAATAGCCAATTGATGGTTAGATTCTCTTAACTCAGAGGTCTTTTTTTCAACCTCCACATTAAGTAACTTATTAATATTTAATATTTTCTCACGTCCTTTTTTTAACTCAATATGGGTACTTAACCTAACCAACAATTCCTTTTGATTAAAAGGCTTGGTTAAAAAGTCAACACCACCAACATCAAATCCATT
>JBFHEL010000188.1:0-7880 GCA_041584155.1 Saccharicrinis sp. | reverse complement strand
CTTGGAGGTACTCTCAAAGGATACCTCTTGTGTTTGAACGGATACTCCCTTACTGTTGCCTTCTTCTGCTGCTTTATGCTTACAAGCCTGAAGAACAATTCCTGATGCTATTACAAGCATGAATAATTTTTGGAATTTCATATGTTTATTTTTTATTATTTGCTAAATACTATGTGCGTTAGAATGATGGATTATTTTAGGTTTGATTCAGAGGAAAGTAGTTCGTATTTGAATACGGCCATATTGTATTCGTAAATGGCGTTCAAATGCTTTAACTCACTTTCGGCTGAACTAGCCTCGGCAGATAATAAGTCTGAAGTGCGCTCCATACCTTGTTTATATCTGTTAGTTCTGATTCGTAAGGACTCATTTGCTTGCTCAGCGGCTGTTTTGTAGGTGAGCAAATTACTTTCACTGACTCTGATTTTGCGCAGTGCCTGAGAGAGTTCCATATTTCCTTTATCGAGATATTCGTAATAGGCAATTTCTGTTTTTTGGAATTGTGCTTTCGATTTATTGTAGCTTCCCAAGTTTTTACCTCCGTTAAAAAGTTTCCATTGCAAATTAATTCCAAGCATCCAGCTGTTGGATTCAAAACCACCCAAATCAGCATCGTATAAATTATACATACCAAAACTATTTATTCGGGGAACGAATTTCATCAAATCGCTTTTTTTCATTAATTCCTGCGCTTTCATTCCGTATTGCATAGCCAACACATCAGCGCGGTTCTCTACCGATGAGATATTGGTTGGTTTAAAGGTGGTTTTTTCGATGGAATCAGCTACCTCTACAGATAAGTTAATATCACGACCAATTAAAAAATTAAGCATTTCAGTAACCGATTTGATTTGGTTCTCCGCTTCTTTTTGTTGTGCATCCAGTTCCAGTAAACGTACCTTTACCGATAAAACATCTGCTTCTTTTAAATAACCTTGTTCCAGATTGTCTTTAGCCATTGTTAAATAGGCTTCAGCTGCCTGGTGAGCCTTTTGTATAACGGATAACCTGTTTTTTGCCAATTGTAAACCGTAGTAGGTTTGTTTAACAGCGTATATCACGTAATCCTTTGTGAATTCGCTCTTAAGTTCCGTGGCCTTAAGGGCTTTTGACGTGGCACTCTTACCCATCCAAGCATCCACATTAATAATAGGCTGCTCCACTTTTACCTGAGTGGCAAACATATTATTTGTGCCCGGATCATTTAATAACGAAGGGTCAAAATCAGCGGATGTGACCACCTGTTGTTGTAATTTATACATAAATGAATAAAGCGCATCGTTGGTAGAGGTATAGGTTCCTGATAACTCCACGGCTGGTAAAAAAGAAGCATAGGCCTGTTGATTGTCGGCCTTGGCACTTTTAACATCTGCTATACTCTTTAATACATCTCTATTGTTTTTTTCAGCCAGATGGATAACCTGTTCCAGAGTAAATACTGCGCTGCTGTCTGTTTCTTGTGCTGTTAATGGATTTACA
Organism: Saccharicrinis sp.; assembly: GCA_041584155.1. Taxonomy (GTDB): domain Bacteria; phylum Bacteroidota; class Bacteroidia; order Bacteroidales; family Marinilabiliaceae; genus Saccharicrinis. The sequence continues at coordinate 6,401 of JBFHEL010000188.1, read as the reverse complement.
ACAGCCATACAAAAGAAAAGAATAACGGTTAGTAATTTATTTGTATTCATAGTTGATATATAATTTTCATGTTTATGAGCTCAAATATAAATGCAAAAATCTAAATATACAAGAAAGTAGATATGTAGATATGTATCGTTTTTGCGCCTGTGAAGGTAAATAGCTTGAATATTAGGGTCTTTAGTTTGAAATGTCATACGCTTGAAGATGTATAATTAACCTAATTTAACAATTTTAAGCGATTTTAAGTAATCAATTTACTTAAATTTTCTGATTAATAAAATAAAGAAGAGTATGAATAGTGTGCTGAGAATGAGGAAACAATAAATAAGATCAGGGTAAAGACGTTTATTGATGAGAAAGGAAAACATTTTTCAGAATATTCGATCAAACCATTACTTTTACATTTTAAAAGAAAAACATATGAATTTTAATCCTCATATACTCAATAGTAAAACAACAATAAATTGTTCAGGTAAGTTATTGGATATGTCAGCACCTAAGGTAATGGGTATTTTAAATATTACACCTGATTCTTTTTTTGATGGAGGAAAATATCAGCAACAGCGTTCTATTTTGAAAAGGGTAAGGCAAATGAAGGAGGATGGAGCAGATATCATTGATGTAGGAGCGTATTCTTCGCGTCCCGGTGCAGCTGATGTTCCCGAGAAAGAGGAATTAAACAGGTTGTTTAGCGCCCTTGAACTCATTAGAAATGATGATCCTGAAATTATTATTTCAGTAGATACTTTCAGGGCAAATATAGCCAGAGAGGTGGTTAAAAAATTTAAGGTAGATATTATCAACGATATTTCGGCAGGAGATCTGGACGAAAAAATGCTTGAGACTATAGCTGATTTGCAAGTGCCTTATGTAATGATGCATATGAAAGGGACACCTCAAAATATGCAAAATAATCCGGGTTATTCCAATGATGTGGTTTATGAAGTGATTGACTATCTAGGCAAAAAAAGTGAACTATTAAAACAGATGGGTGTACATGATGTTCTGATCGATCCCGGTTTTGGGTTTGGAAAAACACTGGATCATAATTATATTTTGTTATCCCGTTTACACGAACTCAAAGTACTGGAATTACCATTGTTAATTGGTATTTCGCGAAAGTCAATGATTTATAACTGTTTAAACACTAATTCGGCTGAGGCGCTGAATGGAACTACAGCTTTAAACATGGTCGCATTGCAACATGGGGCATCTTTTTTAAGAGTACATGATGTAAAAGAAGCCAAAGAATGTGTTAAATTGTACGCCAAACTGCAAAATGTAAAAACAGCATGACTTTTTTGGATATACGATTTATCGATTTGATTGATATTGGTGTTGTAGCCTACCTAATGTACCGGCTCTATAAACTGATACGCGGTACTGTAGCACAGAATATCTTTTTTGGACTGTTTGCATTTGTTGTGCTATGGCTTATTATCAAGTCGTTGAATATGGAATTGTCGGCTACAATTCTGGATAATATTGTTAACGTTGGTGTTATAGCACTTATTGTAGTGTTTCAACAGGAGATTCGTCGTTTCTTTCTTTTGTTGGGGACACGTTATAATTTGTCCAATCGTTTTTCTTTTGAAAAAATATTTCCCAATCATTCGGGTGGGGTAATGGATTTTTATAATAAACCCATTGTACGTACCTGTCAAAACTTGTCCAAAACCAAAACAGGTGCGCTGATTGTCATTTCAAAAAAATCTGAAATGCTCGATTATGTGCAAACAGGCGAGTTGGTTAATGCGGTTATATCCAGTCGTTTACTCGAAAATATCTTCTTTAAAAACAGTCCGTTGCATGATGGGGCTGTTATTGTTGCCCAAAACAAGATTAAAGCAGCAGGTTGTATTCTTCCGGTTTCGCAAAGTTTTGATTTGCCTAAGAAGTTGGGGCTCAGACACCGGGCTGCCTTAGGTGTTACTGAGGCAACAGATGCATCTGCTATCGTGGTTTCTGAAGAAACAGGTAAAATATCTTTTTTTCATGCCGGAGAGATTAATCATGGGGTGAGTGCTGAAGAATTAGAGGAATTATTGAAATCTATCGCTTAGGATGTTGTATATTAGTGTGTATTATGGAAGAAATTAAAATATTTTCTATAGCTACCATTTTGGTATTTAATGTATTTGTTTGGTTAATTCTTCCTTTTATAATCAGGCGTCAGGCTCATCTTAATAAATACAGATGGTACAAAATAACTATGCTAAGCATACAGGTTATTTTTACTATCATTTCTCTTATTGCCTTGATACGATTTATAAACTAGTATAGGATTGTTCCGGATAACCATATATTCACCCGTGAGTGAGGAGAAATAAAAACGGGTATTGCGTATTGGTTTTGTATATTTCAGTCAATGAATTATTGCTAATTTTAAATTTATAGTTACCTTTTTTTTAAAAAATCAGTATAACTTAATGTTTATTAAATCGTCGTAAGCATTCCTTATTGTAGAGTAATATCCTTTGTCGCTAATCTCCTTGGCTCCTTTGCTATTCTGTTTGCCAGAACAGGTAATGATTGGCTTAGAATCAAGCAAGTTATGGCTGATACAGCAATCCTTAGAATGACAGTCTCTAAACAATAATTCTGACAAGCTGGTAAATGCCCCATCTAAACGGTTTAACCCATTGTTAAATGCCTGACAGAAATTTAGCTTAGGAAACCGATCTAACAGGTAATTCGCAGCTAATTTTATGGATGTATATTATTTTTGTGTACCCAGATATTGGATTCTGAAAGGTATATTGTTATTATCTCTAAGTTGGTAAACTTTGGCTTGTTGTTAATTCTGAAACGCTCACAGGAATATTGTAATTCTTGATAATAGTCACAGACTAAATCATATATTCTTATTAAATTAGATTTTTATTTTTGAGAGTCATATCTGGAGTTGTTTTGAAAATAGATTTAAGGGGCTTGTTTTTATGAGTTTACATAGAGTTGAAGTTCTTGTTTTTTAAGCTTTTATATTATTTTTTTACTTTAATTTCAACCCTGATTGACATTATTTATTTAACCCTTTTTACTATGAAGATTTGTTTAACGGGAGGTACCGGTTTCTTAGGATCAAGAATAAGCCGTTTTTTTAAGCAAAACGGATATGAAATACATTATATTACCAGAAATGATTTAAAAGGCTCCTTAAATGGTATTGCAGATAAAATAGAAGGGGTTGATTTGCTAATTAATCTCGCAGGTGCTTCTATTCTTAAAAAATGGACAAAGGCCTATAAAACGGAAATTTATAATAGCAGGATTCAGACAACACAAAAAATAGTGGAGGCATTTGAAATGGTGAAAAGTAAACCACCTATTGTATTGTCGGCTTCTGCTGTGGGTATATACGATGAGTACGAGGTGCATGATGAGTTTTCTGATCATTTGGCTTCAAATTTTTTAGCAGATGTATGTCGGGATTGGGAGGCAAGTATTGCCCCTTTGGCCAAAGCTAATGTTCGTTTAGCCATTATCAGGTTAGGTGTCGTGCTCGATAAAGAGGAGGGGGCACTGGCTAAGATGCTGCCGTCATTTAAAATGGGTATGGGAGCTGTTATCGGAGATGGTTATCAGCCCTTTCCTTTTATTCATATCAACGATTTACTCTCAGTCATATGGTATATTTTTAAAAATCCGGATTCACAAGGAGTCTATAATCTGGTAGCTCCACAAATGGTATCTAATATGGAGTTTTCGAAAACTCTGGGTAAAAAACTCAAACGTCCCGTCTGGTTAAGAATAAGCACTAAGGTCTTGCGTTTTATGTATGGTGATGGGGCAATGATTTTAACGCAAGGTCAAAAGGTAAAGCCTCAAAGATTATTGGAGTTGGAATTTCCCTTTCAATTTCCTGATTTAGATGTTGCTTTGGATGATTTATTGAAGCGATAAGACTCATATTTATAAACAAAAAAAGGGAAGCATAATTGCTTCCCTTTTCTGCGGTCTGGACGGGACTCGAACCCGCGACCTCCGGCGTGACAGGCCGGCATTCTAACCAGCTGAACTACCAGACCGTTCATTCTTTTTCTGTTTTAATACTATGCGGTCTGGACGGGACTCGAACCCGCGACCTCCGGCGTGACAGGCCGGCATTCTAACCAGCTGAACTACCAGACCAGTATAAAACAGATTTCAATATTTTTCGAGTTAAAAATAAAGAACATGATCCTTATTTTTGCTTTCAGTTTGCGGTCTGGACGGGACTCGAACCCGCGACCTCCGGCGTGACAGGCCGGCATTCTAACCAGCTGAACTACCAGACCAACATTGTTGTTTTTTCTGAAAGCGATGCAAAGATAGAGCTTTTGTGTCTACTTGCAATAGGTAGACCGTTTTTTTTCTTAAAAAAATCAATAAAAAAATCCTGTATCTCAATACTACTCTGCAAACCAGTGTGTTAATAGTTTGTTAAAACTGAAAATATTTTGCTGTTTTTTTCATTAGTTCCATAGTTAAAATCGTAAATGAAAAAAAATAGCTTCTGAGGGTATTGTATTTACTTTTAAAGGGGATAAAAAAAGAGATGTAAAGGTGCATTAATTGAGAAATAAATACACAGAAAGTATATGAGTAATTATCCTTTGTTGTTTTTATATTTAGACTCCAATCTTATTTTTATTATATGTAAAATGCGTATGATTTGAAATACGCCATCGTTATAAAAATAGTATGATTGGTTTTATCCGTTCTGTGAATAAGAAAATTTCAGCCTGTTGCTTGTTGCGCATCACAGCTTGAATTTACTTCTAAACAAGTCTCTTCATTGCTTTATCTCGGCTCACCAGAACGATGTTTAGCCTCGTTTCACTAAAGCCTTGTTACCTGGCATTTTCAATGCTCATGACGAAGTTCTAACACATAATCCGGATTTAGCAAAACACTCAGGCAAAAAAAAAAGGGACACCCATAGGTATCCCTTTATAGTATAATTATTGAAAATTATTTTTGCGATGCATCCAGTGTTTTCTTAAGAAGTTCTTCTACAGAAAGAATTTCAAGAAAAGTAGTACCACCACCAATACCATAGCTACTACCTAAATAAGCTACCTGATCAGTATTTTGAAGAACTTCTTTCTTAGTAAGTTTTTCTAAAGTTTTAATTAAGATTTCTTCTTTAGATCCACCATGCTCCATAATACGAGGACAAATTCCATAAGAAAGGTTTAACTCACGTGCAGTTCTTGCATTAAAACATAAAGCGTAAATAGGCGTATGACCACGGAAAGCAGCTAAATAACGCGCTGTTCTTCCAGAGATACTATCTGTAATTACAGCTTTTACATTTAGGTCTTTAGATACCTTTACAGCTGTATCAGCTAAATAGGCTGTTTTGCTTTTTGACAAGTTAGGAACGTGAATATCGTTACGGATATCCTTAGACGCTTCTACCTCAGAAGCAATAGATGACATTGTTTGTACAGCTTCTACACCATAATCACCATAAGCAGTTTCTCCACTAAGCATAATGGCATCTGTACGGTAATAAATAGCGTTAGCTACGTCAGTTACCTCAGCACGGGTAGGACGTGGGTTTTTAATCATCGTGTGTAACATTTGAGTAGCCACAATTACAGGCTTCTTAACTTCAACACACTTTCTGATTAACTTACGTTGGATTCCAGGTATTTTTTCCTGTGCAATCTCAATACCCATATCTCCACGAGCAATCATTACACCATATACTACCTCTAAAATCTCATCGATATTGTCAACACCTTCCTGGTTTTCAATTTTTGCAATTATTTTAGCAGGACACTCCAAACGATCTAATTCTTTTTGAACGTCAGCAACATCTTGTGCATGTCTTACAAAAGAGTGAGCAATAAAATCTACTTCTTTTTCTGCTGCATAACCAATAAAACGGATATCTTTTTCAGTTAAAGAAGGTAATTTAATACGAACACCAGGAACGTTTACACTTTTCTTTCCACCAATTTCACCGTCGTTTTCAACAGTACATACCAGGTGATCCGCTTTTTTATCAATAACCTTAAGTGCTGTTTCACCATCATCAATAAGAATATCGCTACCTACAGGTAAGTCGCTCACAAAATCAGTGTAAGAAACACAAATACATTCGGCATTCGATTTTTCTTCAGGATTACCCTTAACCATGATGGTATCACCTTTGGCAACTAAAATTTTGCTGCCATCCTCTGTTGCTGTAGTTCTGATTTCTGGTCCTTTAGTATCAACCAATAGAGCCACTTTATCAGAAATAGAACGAACAGTGTCAATTACTCTTGACATTCCTTCGTAGTTCATGTGAGCAGTGTTAAGCCTTACCACATTAACTCCTGATTTAATTAAATTTCTTACGTACTCTTCGTCACACTTCATGTCTGACACAGTAGCAACAATTTTTGTAAACTTTTTCATCAACT
>JBFHEL010000187.1:0-7942 GCA_041584155.1 Saccharicrinis sp. | reverse complement strand
CGAAAAGGAATATTGTTTTTTAGGATAAGGAGGATGCGTTTAAAAGAATCGCCCAATGCTTTCCCCATAGGCTTAACTACGGGATCTATTTTTTGCTTAAATTCTATACGTGTGAGTTGGAATATGGAAATAACACCTAATATGCCCACCATAGGGTAAAAGATACGGTACGAGTTAGGATTGTAATCCAACAATAAACCAACGGTAAAAGTAGAAACCATCATTAATACCTTATTCACTGTTGTTGAGTAGCTAAAGAGCTTACCAAAATTTTCGTGACGGTAATTTCCTTTTAAATATTGGTTAATGGAGGGTACTACAGCAATTTGTGAGGTGTAAAATAGTAAAAACACACCTAAAAACAGAAAATGGAATTCCGGAGTCAGACCTGTGTCATTTACTGCCGGAAAAATGGAAAAGATAACCAAAGGTAAGCGGGTAAATATGCCAATAGTACGTAATAACTTTTTACGGTTAGGATATCTACGCATAATTTCGTTAGCCAGCATGGCAAATAAAAATACCACCATACTAAACTGAAACAAAAATGCCAGCTGTACATTAGAGCCCTTCAATGACTTGATAAAGATAAACTCATTTAATATTAATGCACCTCGGGCAACTCCATCGATGCTGCTGTAAAATAAATGCAGTTTAAATGTTTTACGTTCGTTATTGTTTAGGTGTTGGAGTATTTGCATATATGATATAAATGAAGGTGCAAAAGTATAAGTTTCAAAGAAAAGACTTGATAAATAGATGTTTAATTATAGTTAAAAAAGGTCAGGATTTACTTAGTTGTTTCATCAAGCACCAACGGTGCGCCGTAACCAAGCCCGGCCTGCTAGTCCGGGTATATAACCACCATGCACATCAAGCGCCAAGGTTTCACATAATGTAAATCGGCTCTTCCCTTTGCTATTGAAAGCAAGGGGAAGTACCACACCAAAGGTGTGGGGATGGGGATTGTCATACATTTTAGCTTTTCGCTTGCTAACTGGTTTTATCCTTTTCTCTCGTTGGTGGGGCTAGCAAAAAAATACCTAACTTTACATCGCAACAAAAGTTATAGTCATGAGATATTTAGACCCTAAAAACGACCTGGTTTTTAAAAAGATATTTGGTGAGCACCCCGATTTGCTCATCAGCTTTTTAAATGCATTGTTGCCCTTGCCCAAAGATGATATTATTGAAGAAATTGAATACCAGTCGCCCGAGCAGGTACCTGAAATTCCCGGACTAAAAAACTCAATAGTAGATGTTAAGTGTAAGGATAACCGAGGCAGACAGTTTATTGTAGAAATGCAAATGTTATGGACCGACAGTTTTTTAGCCAGGGTATTATTCAATGCTTCAAAGGCATTTGTCAGACAGTTAAGCTCAGGCGAAAAATACGAGATACTTAAACCTGTTTATGCCTTGAGTCTTGTTAATGAGAATTTTATTCCTGATCCCGATAAGTTTTACCATCATTATGCCATAGTAAACTCCGAAAATAATGCATACCGTTTGGATGGTTTAGAGTTTGTTTTTGTTGAGCTTGCCAAGTTCAAAGGGCAATCTTTTAGTGATAAAAAAATGGCAGCACTATGGTTGCGTTTTATGACAGAAATAAAAGATCGGCAAGAAGGTGTTTCAGAGGAACTTTATAATAACAAAGAAATTAGAAAAGCACTTGATATTTTACAAGAATCAGCATTTACCTTAGGAGAACTGGAATATTATGATAGGTTGTGGGATGCTGTGAGTAAAGAACGCACTTTAATATCTGAGCGTACTGCAAAAGCTATGAAACAAGGCCGTGAGGAAGGTCATAAAGAGGGTTTAGAAGAAGGACGAGAAGAGGGTATTGATATAGGACTCGAAAAAGGAATACGGCTTACTGCAATAAAGTTGATTGAAAATGGAAGCAGCGATGAATTTATTGCCCAAATTACAGGTTTAACCATCAGTCAAATTCAAGAGCTTCGTAAAGAAATAGAAAAGTAGTTATTTATCCCATACCGATATCCCGATGAAGCAAAAAGACTGGTTATCATTAGCTGTTTCAACAAATTGCTGGAAAAGCTAGTGAAAAATACTATTTTTAAGTATTAAACAGGCTTTATACTTTTGTTTTACTACTTTATACATATTAATTTTTGAAAGGCTTAGGTTCACATATGTCCATCGAAAAACGCAGGTTTATCCATAGCATGGTATTTCCTGCATTTTATTTGTTGGTGATTTTTTGTATTAAGCTAATTGAAACACTCGAAGGAATATCTTTGACCGAACTGGGCGTTCGTCCTTTAAAAACTGAAGGGTTAATAGGTATTCTTATGTCTCCACTAATTCATGGCGATTGGGAACATCTATATTCCAATTCTGTTTCTCTGTTTGTATTAGGTATGACTTTATTTTATTTTTATAATAAGATAGCTTATAAAATATTTTTTCTGATTTATTTGTTCAGTGGTGTTGGTACCTGGCTGGCAGCCAGAGACTCGTGGCATATTGGAGCAAGTGGCGTAATATACGGATTGGCTTCCTTTTTGGCTATCAGTGGTATTATTCGCAAATATATACGTTTAATCGCTATTTCGTTCATTGTTATCTTTTTCTACGGAAGTTTGGTATGGGGTGCCTTGCCCTTGAAGATGAATCTGCCCTATTCCTGGGAAGGACATTTCTGGGGAGGATTGGTTGGCTTTCTCCTGGCACTGATCTATCGAAATGAGGGGCCGCAGCGTCCTCAGTCCCCTCTTGAAGATGAAAATGAGGAGGATGAAGATGAGAATCCTTATTGGATGAATACGAACATCGATCCTTAGGGTGTATTTTAAGGCTCTTCTCACTCTTTCTTAGGAATAGAAAACTATTGTCTTTACCATAATCAGGTTTTGCATTTAGGTGTTGAAGATTTATATGTTCAGCTCATTAGTAACAAAAATAAATGTTTTGGTTTTTTGAAGAAATAGGTAATTTATAAATAATTCTGGTAGAAGAATTGAACCTAATTTATAACTTTAATGTTTTGGATAGGATAAATAATTTATAATCCTAGATGATTTAACGAACAAACATTCTTAAACTTATCAAAATCTAATAATTATGAAGAATATGGGAAAAAAAATAGCTGCCTTAATTATTTTAATGGCCGTTGTAATAGGGTGTTCAACGGTGCCTATAACCGGTAGGCGTCAATTAAATCTTTTTCCAGAGTCGGAGATGGCATCGATGGCCTTATCTCAGTATTCCGCCTTTTTAAAAGAAGCTAAGCTCTCCACGGACAAACAACAGGCCGATTTAGTTAAAAAAGTAGGTCAGAAAATTGCCACTGCAGTAGAAAAATATATGACTGATAATGGAATGGCTGATCAGCTTGATAATTTTAGCTGGGAATTTAATTTGGTAGAAGATGATACGCCAAATGCATGGTGTATGCCGGGAGGGAAAGTAGTTTTTTATACCGGTATTTTGCCATATACCCAAACTGAAGAAGGACTGGCCGTTGTGATGGGGCATGAAATTGCACATGCTATAGCGCGCCATGGTAATGAACGGATGAGTCAGCAAATGGGTGTACAGGCCGTTGGTGCTGGACTGCAGGTAGCACTCAATGAAAAACCGGAACAAACGCAGCAATATGCTATGGCCGCCTTTGGTTTAGGTGCTCAGTATGGTATGATGCTTCCCTTTTCGCGTAAGCATGAGTCGGAAGCCGATAAAATGGGATTGGTTTTTATGGCCATGGCAGGATATGATCCCGGTGCGGCTGTTGACTTCTGGACTCGCATGTCGGAGAGTGGCGGACAAAAACCACCAGAGTTTATGAGTACCCACCCTGCCGATGAAACCAGAATAAAGGATATACAGGCGTATTTACCAGAGGCTAGAAAGTACTTGAAGAAATAGGATTGAAAGTTTCATCTCATGGGTGAAACTTTTTTAGTTTATTCATGCATAACTTTTAACTTTCAACTTTTAACTGTTTACTTTTTTACTACATTTGTCTTCGTAAATTTATTAGCATTCAGAAATGAAAGAGTTATCAAGGTTTAAAGTATTGAGTATTACGTTACTGATGACAGTGTCGTCGTGCGTTGCTGGTACTGTTGACCTTCATGCTGAAATTTTACGAACCTATGGATTTGAGTTTGATATTTCGCTTGCCGAGAAGACACAAGGTACTCAGCGAAATAAAAAATCAAAAAATCAAATCCAAAAAAGTAAATACTTTCTTAATCAAATAGTAAACACAACAGGCATACAGCATTTGTCATTTCAAGGTTTAACCCTTGATTATTCGCCTGTAAAACTTCAGCTTACTGCACTGCATTTTACTATTCCGCTGATTAATAAAAAAGTGGAATTATGTAATTGTATATATAAGGAAACCTATCCGGGTGTTGATTTGCTTACTAGAGCTGGTCCTTTTTATTTCCTTTAATTGTACTATAGTAAATAAAGTACCTTTTACGCCCTATTTTACAATAGTTTTAGGGTAACTTCAGTATAAAATATTAACAAATTAACAATAGTGTTCAGCTGCCTTAGTCTTTGGCATTGAACTATAATAGTAAAATAAAATGGCATTTATTGGAAATATGGTTACCAAGTTATTTGGTAGCAAATACGATAGAGATTTAAAAGAATTAAATCCAATTGTTGATTTAGTGAAAGCAGTTTCGCCTGAAATAGAGAAACTCACTAATGATGAACTTCGTCAAAGAACAGATGATTTAAGAAGTAAAATTAAGTCTAATATCCAGGCGGATCAGGATAAAATAGCTGAGTTAAAAGGAAAAATCGAGGATAATTCAATTGATATAGCCGAACGAGAAAAGCTTTATGCTGAGATCGATAAAATTGAAAAGGATATAGACGAGAAACTCGAAAATAGTTTAAATGATATCCTTCCGGAAGCCTTTGCTATTCTGAAAGATACAGCCCGACGATTTACGCAAAATGATACCATAGAAGTAACGGCTTCTGATTTTGACAAAGATCTGGCAGCCTTTAATGATTTTGTAGAGATTCAGGGAGATAAGGCCGTGTGGCATAACTCATGGAATGCAGGTGGTAATACTATTACCTGGGACATGATTCACTATGATGTGCAGCTCTTTGGTGGGGTGGCACTTCACCAGGGTAAAATTGCAGAGATGGCTACCGGTGAAGGAAAAACCCTTGTGGCAACTTTACCCGTATTCTTAAATGCCTTGACAGGTCGTGGGGTGCATTTGGTAACCGTAAACGATTATCTGGCAAAACGTGACTCGGAATGGATGGGACCTCTTTATCAATTTCATGGTTTATCAGTTGATTGTATCGATAAACATCGTCCTAATTCTAATGAGCGTCGTAAAGCATATAATAGTGATATTACATTTGGTACAAATAATGAGTTTGGTTTTGATTATCTGCGCGATAATATGGCTATATCGCCTGAGGATCTGGTACAACGTAAACATAACTATGCCATCGTGGATGAGGTTGACTCGGTATTAATTGATGATGCCCGTACCCCATTGATTATCTCAGGTCCGGTGCCAAAGGGCGATGACCAACTTTTTGAGGAGTTAAAACCTAAAGTTGAGAAACTGGCAGAGGTACAACGTCAATTGGTTTCTGGTATTTTGGTGGAAGCTAAAAAGAAAATGAAGTCAAGCGATAAGAAAGAAGCCGAGGAAGGTTCTTTATTATTGCTTAGAGCATTTAAAGGGCTTCCTCGTAATAAACCATTGATTAAATTTTTGAGTGAGCCGGGGGTGAAAGCCCATATGATAAAAACGGAGAACTATTATATGCAGGAGAATAATAAGAATATGCATATAGTTACCGATCCTTTGTATTTTGTTATCGATGAAAAACATAATTCCATAGAATTAACAGAAAAAGGTATTGACCTGATCACTGGTTCCTCTGATGATCCACAATTTTTTGTTTTACCTGATATTGGTTCTGAAATTGCGGAGTTGGAAAAATCAGCTTTAGAGGAGAGTGAAAGACTGGCTAAAAAAGATGAACTGCTGCAAAGTTATAGTGTAAAGTCAGAAAGGGTTCATACGATCAATCAGTTGCTTAAAGCCTACACCTTGTTCGAGAAAGATACCGAGTATGTGGTGATGGACAATAAAGTAAAGATTGTTGATGAGCAAACCGGACGTATTATGGATGGCCGTCGCTATTCCGACGGACTTCATCAGGCTATTGAGGCTAAGGAGCGGGTAAAAGTAGAGGCTGCAACGCAAACCTATGCTACAATTACCCTACAAAACTATTTTAGAATGTACAATAAGCTGTCAGGGATGACCGGTACAGCGCAAACAGAAGCAGGAGAGCTTTGGGATATTTACAAACTCGATGTAGTTGTAATCCCTACTAATAAGCCAATTGCCCGTGATGATAGAGAAGATAAGGTTTATAAAACCAACCGTGAAAAATACAATGCCGTTATTGAAGAAATTGCTGATCTGGTAAATCAGGGTAGACCGGTGTTGGTTGGTACTACTTCGGTAGAAATTTCGGAGTTATTAAGCCGAATGCTGAAAATTAGAGGGATTAAGCATAATGTGCTAAATGCTAAACTGCATCAGCGCGAAGCAGATATTGTGGCTGAAGCAGGTAAAAAAGGAGTGGTAACTATTGCTACCAATATGGCAGGTCGTGGTACAGATATTAAGCTGTCTGAAGAGGTAAAAGCTGCTGGTGGTTTAGCTATTGTGGGTACTGAGCGTCACGAATCTCGTCGTGTTGACCGTCAGTTACGTGGTCGTGCCGGTCGTCAGGGTGATGTGGGTAGTTCTCAATTCTTTGTGTCGCTGGAAGATAATTTGATGCGTTTATTTGGATCTGATCGTATTGTGAAATATATGGATAGATTAGGCGTTGAAGATGGTGAAGTTATTCAGCACTCTATGATTACCAAATCTATTGAGCGCGCTCAGAAAAAAGTGGAAGAAAATAACTTTGGTATCCGTAAAAGATTATTGGAGTATGATGATGTAATGAATTCACAACGTGAGGTTATTTACACCAAACGTCGTCATGCACTTTATGGTGAGCGTATTCAGGTTGATTTATCCAATATGATTTATGATACCTGCGATAGTATGGTGAATGAACATTTTGAAAATGCTGATTTCGAAGGTTTTGAAATGGAGTTAATCAGAGTTTTCTCTGTTGCCTCTCCATTTGATCAGGAGGAATTTTTGAAAGGAAATCCAGCCGATTTAGCCGAGCGTTTATATAATGATGTATGGAGTGCCTATAAGCGAAAAGTACAGGCTATTGCAGCACAGGCTATGCCGGTTATTAAAGATGTATATGAAACAAAATCGCATCAGTATAAGAATATTGTCGTTCCATTTACCGATGGGCAAAAAATATTCCAGGTAAACACGAATCTGGAAAAAGCATACCATTCAAATGGTACAGAGCTGGTTAAATCTTTTGAAAAGGCCATTATTTTAATGACCATCGATAATGCCTGGAAGGAACACCTGCGCGAATTGGATGATTTGCGTACTGCGGTTCAAAATGCTTCCTATGAGCAAAAAGATCCATTGTTAATTTATAAGTTCGAATCTTTTGGCCTGTTTAAATCAATGATGGAGAAAAGTAATAAGGATGTTGTTTCTACCTTGGTTAAAGCCAGTATACCGGTTCAGAATTCGCAGGATATTAAAGAACAGGAGGAGCGTAAGCGTCAGGATTTAAGTAAATTAACGGCCAGTAAAGATGCCTATCCGGGTGCAGGAAATGGAGCAGCTAAGAAAGAGAAGCAAAAAGCTCAGCCTATAAGAGTGGAGAAAAAAGTGGGACGTAATGATCCTTGTCCTTGCGGAAGCGGTAAAAAGTTTAAGCAATGCCATGGTAAAGGCCAGGAATAACAAAATAAATTAAAATATAAATTAAACAGATATGGAGATGAGAGGCAGTAGTTTATTTGTCTCTT
>JBFHEL010000186.1:0-8046 GCA_041584155.1 Saccharicrinis sp. | reverse complement strand
GTTACTGCAATCACAGGAATATGTTTAAGTCTTTCTGAATTACGCATATCCTGCAATAAAGATATACCATCCTTTCGCGGCATCTTGATATCCGTAATAACTAAATCTACCTTTTCTTCTTCCAGCAGTATTAAAGCTTCAAGCCCATTACAAGCCTCCAATACATTTACATTCAAATCATTTAACACATTAATTAAGTATTCTCTGTTTAATTGTACATCATCCACAATTAATATGGTTGCATTTTTAAAACTGATACTATCCCAATTATCCTTATTTAAATCACTAGCAGACTCATTTTCATCACTCCAATCGACAGCCACCTCACTTAATGTAACCGTAAATATACTTCCCTCACCCACCTTACTTTCAACATTTAATTGACCATCCATAAGCTCAATTAGTTTTTTAGAAATAGACAGCCCCAGTCCGGTGCCACTCTTACTATCATCCAATGTTCTTTCTTCCTGAGTAAAAGGTTCAAATACTTTATCTAAAAAACCTTTAGCAATACCAATACCCGAATCTTCCACTTGAAAGATGACTTCGGCACAATTTTGTTTTTCTACTCGATTAAGAGTCATTGTTATTTTCACAAACCCCTGCGAAGTAAATTTAATGGCATTACCTACCAAATTGACAAGTACCTGTTTTAACCTGTTTGCATCAACATGAATTAACAGATTATCTTTATTAAAATGATTTTGAATGTTAATAATAAAATCGAGTCCTTTTGCATCCGCTCTTAGTCTAAATATTTTCTGGATATTTTCAAGTATGCTACAAATGCTTATTGGCTCTATGCTAATGTCTAACTTTCCGGCTTCAATCTTTGATAAATCCAGGGTGTCATTAACCAGAGAAAGCAAATTTTTACCACTCACCAAAATAGATTGCAAATAATTCTTATGCACCGGATTATCTATTTTATTGGATAACAGCTGAGAGAATCCAAGTATAGCATTCAATGGCGTTCTAATTTCATGGCTCATATTAGCCAGAAACTCCGATTTATAATTATTTACAATACTTAATTGTTTGGTTCGTTCATGCACCCTATTTTCTAATTCTTCATTTAGCTTTGTTAGATCCGACTCAATGGACTTTTGTTTAGAAATATCGAGTAGTGAGATAACAAAATTCTCGCTTCCCTCAATGTTTTTGACGGTAGAGACTACCGTTTTTTTCTCGCCAGTTTTATCAATAAATACAAACTCTTCCTGATTAACTTCAATCAGCTTCATCTGTTCTTTTTCTTTGGACTCCCTTAATTCGAGCTTAGGAATAAAATTAAAAATATTTTTTTCACCTTCCTGATTATTTCCCTGGCAATTACATAGCTCTTTAAATTTTTTATTCACCAAAAGAATCTCTCCGGTAGAATCGGTTATGCAAGTTGCAGTACCCGTGTTTCCAAAAATGGCCATATACAACACTGCACTTTCTTCCATGGATCTTTGAAATCTGTTTCGCTCGGTTACATCCTGAGCAACCAATAGCATACAATTTTCTCCACTATAATCAACAGAAGATATTTGAATGTTTAGTTCAATAGAGGTAAGATCAACCAAATCAACTTTAGTTTCCAATAACACCTCTCTGCTATTTGATATCTCCTCAAATATTTCCTCTAACGAAAATTCATCATTAATCAACCCTAATTCCCTTACCGTCATTCCTTTTAACACTTCCATATCTTGTTTTAACAGCACAGAAGTGGCTGGGTTAAATTCGAGCATCTTTCCATCTTTACCTACAATGGCAACTATGTTTTTAATACTATTAAATAAGTTTTTAAATTTCCGCTCACTGGATAGAAGTGTAAATTGTGCAATTTTAAAATTGCTTATATCAGATATAATCCCTTCAAAGTAACATTCATTTGTATCATTAAAAATTCGCTCCCCTTGTTCCCAAACCCATTTTACGGTCTTATCCTTACTTATAATTCTGTATTCTAATGAAAAACTCAGCGTTTCACTTACCGAATTTACAATATCCTCTCTATCGTCAGGATGTATAATATCTGTAAAACTAAGCTTTGCATTACCCAAAAAATCTTCTTTAGAATAACCCGAAAGACTAACAATAGCATCACTCAGGTAAAGCATGGTCCATGATTTATCATCTTTACAACGATAAACCACGCCATTTAAATTACTCAACAAGGTAGATAAAAAGCGTTCCTTTTCTTTCATCTCTCTTTCCGCATTCACCCTTGCTGAAATATCTTTAACCACACCTAAAACAGCATAATCATCCGAGTATTTAATGGCAGTTACATTAAACTCACATTCTTTTACTATTCCTCCTTTACAAATTACTCTGCCCTGATAATTATTTATAGTAGTAAGTCCTCTGGCTCTATCATTTGCAAATTTTTTTATCCTTTCTTTATCATCCGGATGGATGATATCCCAAAAATTAAACGAAGCAAATTCTTCTGCGCAATAACCTGACAGTTCATAAATACGTTCATTTGCAAATACAACCTTATTGTTTTTATATATATAGATACCATCATAATTATTATCTACAATTGCTTTATACTTTGCTTCGCTTTCGATAAGTTCTTTTTCTATAACCTTTCTCTGGGTTATATCACTTAACGAAAATAGATACACACTCTCATCTGCTATTTTAATACAACTAATACTTACCTCTGCATCACGCACTTCCTTATTTTTCGTAACAAATTTCACTTGCTTCACCACTCCTGGTGAATCAGGAATCTGATGAAGAGTTTTAGAAGCCTCCGATGGATCTTCTATAATATCATAAATACTTTTTTTCAAAAGCTCTTCTTTTGAATACATTAAAAACGAAATGGCTGCTTTATTTACATCAACAATCTTATTGCTATTTACATCAATGATTAATTGAATAATTAAACTGTCATTAAATATTGTTTTAAATGTTTCCCTTGCCCTTAATGAGCCAAGGTTAAATTCCTTTTCATAAGAAATATCTTTAACGATGATCATGGTACGCAACTTCCCGTTAAACTTTATAACGCTAGAAGTAAAATATGCCCATTTAATATCATTATTTTTTGTTTGAATTTTTATTTGATAGGTGTAATTTTTATAATCGCCCCCCAATCTCTGCTGTATGCGATGCGATATCATCTCCTTATGATCCGGATGAATAAAACAGTGAGGATTAAGTAAATTTGATTCCTGTAAGGAGCAGCCTGTATTTTCCAACCAGGCATTATTGCAATACGCTATCCCGGAACCCTCAATGTCGGAGAGAATGACCAATGGCATATGAAGGTGATCACACAAAAATTTGAATTGATCTGAATCAGTTTCTGTGGCTAGTTGACTATTTATTTCTGGTATCGATCCATTCTTTAGTAAAGCATTCTCTTTTTTTAACAAAAAAACCTCATTCTGAAGCTCTTTTATTTTGCTACGTAACAATAAATTCTCCATAGTCAGGGTTAGGTGTAAATATTGTATTAATTACACTAATTTACTAAATATATTACAAATCAAGCCATTAGTACAATTATTAATTAAAGAATAATACTTAGCAAGTATTATATATTAGTAGCTGCATAAAACCACCTCCCCCTTATTCAGAAAAAAGAACATAAATAATGAATAAAACACACAGACCCGTACAACTATTTTCAGAGAATGAGAGATTGGTACCACAATACCTTATGGGTTATAGCTTTTTATATGAGATATGAATAGAAAAGCAAGCAACATTTTAGTATGATCTTCATGCTAAAAATTAGTTACCCCAAACAGTTATGTGATCATATGTTATTAATGAGCCATTCTATTTCTGGTCTGCTGATAAATTTACGGTATTAAAATTTTATATATACATAATGCACTCTACAACAAACTAATACTTTTTTCTCTTCAATAAGATATAATCCATTAAAAACAAAGGCAAAATATGCACATTGTTTTTTTTAAACCTATTTAATACTTTTACGTTTTGCTACAAAAACGAGGCATCCATTTTTTTCATAAAAATAAACCTATGCAAATAATAATATCTCCAGCTAAAAATCTTGATTTTGAGAGGGCAGCTAACACTCCTCTCCACAGTAATTACAGACTTATTGATGAATCAAAAACTATTGCCCAACAATTAAAAACATTTTCTCCGGATCAATTGGCTTCCTTAATGAAGATCAGTACAAAGCTGGCCGACATTAACTATAACAGATATCAAAACTGGACACACCCTTTTAAAACAAAGCAAGCAAAACAGGCTCTTTTTGCCTTTAACGGAGAAGTATATAATGGTTTAGACGCCTACTCCCTCAATAAAAATGAAATAGACACGGCACAGCTTCAATTGAGAATACTCTCTGGCTTATATGGCTTACTTCGCCCCCTTGATTTAGTTTTACCTTACCGCTTAGAAATGGGGACTAAACTTTCTGTTAACTCTACAAAAAACCTGTATGAATTCTGGGGTACTAAAATAACAGATCTTCTTATTAAGGATATTAGGGAAAATAAGCATCAAGCACTGATCAATCTGGCATCCAACGAATATTTCAAATCAATTAAGAGTAAAGAGATTAATGTTCCCATTATTACTCCAGAATTTAAAGACTTAAAAAACGGAGAATACAAGGTAATCAGTTTTTATGCTAAAAAAGCCAGAGGATTAATGTCGCGTTTTATCATTAAACATGCCTTAAAAAACCCTGAAGACCTGAAGGCTTTTGATCAGGAAGGCTATTATTACAACAACAGGCTGTCAACAGAATTAAAACCTGTATTTACCCGTGATCATTGACGATAATAAAGTTAGATATTTTATTTGTATATGATTTTTTTTGTATCTTATTAAGGAAATAATTAACCAAAAAAAACTATCATGACAAATTCAGATATTTTTGAAAGGTATGGAAACCTTCGTAAGTTAGAGCAATTGATCAGTGTAGAAGACAAAATAATGCCAAACACATTTGTGTTGGAAGCACCCGAGCCCTTCCCTGGTTTTTTTAATTACTATAGTGAATCACCCAAAGACACAAAACCACTATACATTTACTTAGTCGTTAACCACTTATACACTCTGGAAGAGGTTTCCCGGGCCCGTCAGAACATAAAAAAATACTTTCCTTCCGATTTTCATGCCGATGCAGGAACAGTTACCCTACATAATAAAATGCACCATGTTGTTCGTTTACGTCATTTAGAAAGATATGACCAGATAAAGGACTTACAATCCTGTTTTATAGATCAGGGATTTGTTTTCAAAAAGAAACCAACAAAAAAGATAAACACAGAAGCACTGATAAGGATAAAAAAATTCTTCCTATTACAGCAAGTTGAAGAAGGAATATTTATGGATTTAATTGAAAAAGACCATGGATATATAAGCACTCCCAAACATTTGAAATGGTCTGAATTTCAAGAATTAAACAGAAAAGTACGATTTAACTGGGAGGGAAGTTTCTTTGATGCAGCATTGGGACATTTTCATCATAACTTTGAAATTGAGGATATGGTTCGGATCTATCATCCACAAATAAATTTGGAAATGCTTTTAGCCATTAAGAAAAAATATTTTGAACAAATAAAATAAAGCTGATAAGAAGATATGTATCCCTCACAATATTTAAGCCTTATTTTCTGGGATATTTAACCCAATGAATAGATATTTCCTTGCAAAAGACCATATTATTCTCTTATTTTGGCATCTATCTCAAGACACCAAAATAAATACAATGAAGAGAAATATATGCGCCTTAGCATGTCTTACTGTTGCTCTGTTGATAAGTAGCTGTAAACAAAATACTGAAGTAAAAACATTATTGGGAGAAAATATTAGCATCGACAGCACTATTATTAGTGACAGTGCCATGACAAACAAAATTATTCCTTATAAAAGCGACGTAGATAAACAGATGAATAAGGTGATTGGCTACAGCGAAAAAGAATTGTCAGCTTATCCTCCTGAAAGTCCCTTGTCGGATCTGGTATCTGATATCATACAGGCAAAAGCAGCTTCCTTTCTTAAGGAAAACAAAACAGACTCTCTTCCTCTTTTTACACTAATGAATATTAAAGGCTTTAGAGCTCCTTTGCCAAAGGGAGAAATAATGATAAGAAATATTTTTGAGATCATGCCTTTTGAAAATGAAATTGTGATTTTAGCCCTAAACGGCGATAGTATTTATTCACTGTTTAACTATATCGCAAAAACAAACGGAGAAGGAATTGCCGGGGCTACATTGGTTGGAGAGAACAAGACCCTAAAAAAAGTCCTGATCAACAACAAACCTCTTGACACAAGTAAAAATTACTTATTGGCAACATCTGATTATCTGGCTAACGGGGGAGACTATTTTACCATGATCACTAAACCATTAAAATCAGAGAACATTGGCACTAAAGTGCGTGAAGCCATTATAGAGCACATTGAAAATTTAAACCAAAACAAGCAGCCAGTTGTTGCTAATGTAGATGGAAGGATTAAAATCAAATAAGGAAATCGGAATGAACAGCAGACGACACTTTTTAAAAACATTGGCAGCAGGAGCAACAGCAAGTTATATATCTCTTCCATCCTGCATTTCTAAAAACGGACCCACAAAAATCACTATTCTTCACACCAACGATGTACATAGCCAAATTGATCCTTTTCCTGAGAATCATGCAAAATACCCCGGACAGGGAGGATATGCCAGAAGAGCGGCTCTTATTAAGCAGGTACGTAAAACAGAAGAACATGTATTGTTACTGGATTCAGGAGACATATTTCAAGGCACCCCCTACTTTAATTTTTACAAAGGAGAGCTGGAGATTAAGCTTATGAACGACATGGCCTATGATGCTTCAACCATAGGTAATCATGAATTTGACAATGGAATAACAGAACTTGCCAAACAAATGAAGAAAGCGGAGTTTCCCTTTGTTGTTAGCAACTATAATTTAGAAAAAACAAACCTTTCCGGATTAACCCAACCTTATAAAATTATTCAAAAAGGAGCTATTAAAATAGGTATTATTGGCTTATGTATTGATTTAAACGGATTGGCTTCACCTAAAAATTGTATATCGGTTGATTACCTTGATCCAATCGCAGAAGGTGACAAGATAGCAGCCCACCTTAAAAACAATGAACATTGCGACTATGTTATTGCACTATCACATCTGGGTTATCATTACAAAAACGATAAAGTCAGTGATATTGTTGTTGGTAAAAACACCCAAAATATCGACTTAATTCTTGGTGGGCATACCCATACTTTTTTAGAGGAGCCAACTTGCATAAAAAACAAATTAAACAAAAATGTCTATATTAATCAAACCGGCTGGGGTGGCATTAAATTAGGCAGGATAGATATACTGTTTGATCAGAAAAATCAGGCCAACAAAATGGCCTATTGCAGTCAGCTGTAAATTACAAAAATTAAACTTATTTATCCTAACCTGTCAAAAGGGGATTAGTATACAAAATATGAAAATACCGATTATTGATTTTACACTGAATAACCTACATCAATTAAGACAACAGAATGACTGGAGCGATCATTTCAATTTGATTCTATGGCCCCGGATTTTAATTTGGCTCGGTATAAAAGAGCAGTTTAAAGAGTATACCTCGCTAAACTGGATGATCCATTACACACCTGACAATATGCACAATAACTTTATTTCAGCGCATATTAAGGACGATCACAATACGTTTAATTTTTATTTCCAAATTCCTTTAGTTGAAAAATTATCTTTCAATCTGTATTTGGGGGACAGCACTTATAATTTCTTTGAAATATATCCCATCCTGCTATCCAAAGGAATAATAAAGAAGGATGAATACAAACTTCAGGCAACCTCAACCATCCTTCCTCATTTGGTGTTATCAACTGCCAACAGTAAATATGAGAAGAGCACACTATATAAGATTAACGAAAAAAATTACCTTGCAATAACCCAAACAGATCCACTAATTAATTTATTAACAGTGAATTACAAAAAATTTATTCCCCCATTGAAAAAGATTATACAGGGAGAATGGCTATTAAAATAATATCCACAGCTCATCAATGTTACTTACTTG
>JBFHEL010000185.1:0-8047 GCA_041584155.1 Saccharicrinis sp. | reverse complement strand
GCACTTAAATTTACCCCTCAGGGGTTTATTTCATTGGATTGTGATATTTATCAAAAACAAGTAATATTTTCTGTAAAAGACTCTGGCGTTGGCATATCAGAAGAAAATATTAATAGGATATTCAAACGCTTTGTGCAGGAAGAAAAAAAGTTATCGCAAAAAAATGGAGGTTTAGGGCTTGGTTTAGCCATATCAAAAGAAAATGCAATCCTTTTGGGTGGTGATCTTACTGTTGAATCTAAAAAAAATCAGGGGGCTACATTTAAACTCTATATACCCTATATCCCTGTGAATCAATCATAATATATCCAGACTAACTATTTAATCTATTATTAAAGTGTTACCTCTTAAAATATTTATGCTCTGGATACTAATTTTCTTCTTTATGTTACGCGCAAATTGCATTAGCTCTGTCAATATTTAAAATAGTAACCCAGAAAAAAGAGTACTAATTTTGTCTTTATTATTTAATGTCGTATGTTTACAACATTAAAAATAGATATATAAAACAACCATCAACTTTATTAATCATAAAGTACACACAGAAAGATAGCCTGTCCCGAATTTGATTCGGGAATTAAAAAAAATCAATGCAAATTCCTGTCCTGCAACTGCAGGATATGGCACATTATTTATACACATAAATTTGATACAGATGAACAAATCGGAAAAATTTGATGATTCTTTGCAAGAATTAGCAAGGTTCTCTAAAGTGATATCACATCCGGCAAGATTGGCAATTCTTCAGTATTTAGCAGAAACTAAAACATGTATATCAGGTGATATATCAGATAAACTACCCTTGAGTCGCACAACGGTTTCTCAACATTTAAAAGAACTTAGAGAGCTCGGATTAATACATGGGGAAATAGATGGCCTTAAAATTAATTATTGTTTATGCGCTACTCAAATACGTAAGTTTTACTCAATGTTTAATCATTTTTTTGATCCTATAAAGGATGTTTGTGTGAATTGTGAAGTAAAATAATAATTCTATAACTTTTTAAATTAAAACATGAAGACAATAAGGAAATACCACATTTTTTGCTTTCTATTAACAAATGTATTAACTCTAAATGCATGCTCTGACAAATCGTCCAAGCCTGAAACTTCAATATCTCAAAGTATTCCGCAAGTTCAGAAGAACCTCCAACAAGATGTTAATCAAGTAAATTCTGAATTGGCAGGCGAATTAGAAAAAGCAAAAAAAGAAGGAAAAGCCGTTTTTGTAGTTGTAACAGAAAACGAATCTGTTAATACCAACAAAGCTTTAGAAATTGCAAAAGAAGCTAAAAACATTAATAATAATTCTATAATTGTTCAAATGAACCGCGATGATGCTTCTAATTCTAAATTTGTGACCCAATGGCGATTAACCGGAGCTCCCTTACCTTTAATATTGGTTTTATCATCAAAAGGAGTCCCCTCAGGAGGATATATTCTTGAACAAGCAACTGCTGAAAATATTGCTGCCTTGATTCCTTCTCCAAAATTAGAAACAGTATATGATGCTATTGAAGATAAAAAACATACCATCCTGGTTTTCACCAAAAAAACATTTTCTGATAAATCTCAAGTCGAAAATATTGCCAGAGAGGCAGTTTCTTTATTAAATGATCAGGCAGTTTTTGTTGAGGTAGACATGGACGATCCCAAAGAATCTTCATTCTTAAACCAACTTCGTATAGATAAAAACTCCGCCAAAAACTCTATTACAATGGTTATTAATAAGCAAGGACAAGTAGCTGGTAAATCATCAACACTTACTGATGCCTCATCATTAGTGGCTACAGCTAATACTCCTGTAGCAAGTGGATGTGCTTCTGGTTGTGGTCCCGCTGGATGTGGTAATTAAGTATTAATTGATTTAAATTTTAAAATATGAAGTTGATTGATTTAACTTTAAGAGAGTTATGGCATCGTAAATCGCAACTCATTTCAGGCTTACTTGCTATTACTTTAGGGATAGGTGTTATAGTCGGCATTCGATCTATTTCTGTAGTTTCTGAAAAAGCAGTAGCTATCAATCTGGATAACCTGGGTGCTAACATTCTGGTTCTGCCTCAGGCCGCAAGTGTTGATAATTATTATGCGGCTGACATTGATGCCCCTACTTTCCCTGAGAGCTATGTTGAAAAGCTGCTTACATCAACATTGCCTGGTATCGATAATCTTTCCCCTAAACTAACCAGAAGAGTTTCGGTTAATGGGAGTAAAATTGTACTTACAGGAATTCTACCTAAAAGTGAAATTGCATCTAAACCAATATGGCAACAAGGTGGATTGGTAGGTCAGCCGATTTCAGCTAGTTGTGCTCCATCTGAACCTAAAAAATATGCCGATGAAAAATTGCAACGAAAGGGTATCGATACTCTTGCTGTTAACGATACTTATATTGGTTCTGCAATTGCTTCCAGGCTTAAACTTAACGAAGGTAATAAACTTGTTATTGAGGGTAAAACTTTCACAGTAAAAAAAATTTTACCGGAAACTGGAACTGTTGATGATGACCGTGTTTTTGCGAACCTACAATCAGTACAAGAATTATTAGGCATAGGTGAGCAAATTAGTGCAATTGAAATAATGGGCTGTTGTAGTGAAATTTCGGAAGGCCTATTGGGGAAAATGCGTAATATATTACCGGATACTCGCATAACTACTATTGGCCAAATTGTTTCTACTCAAATTCAAACAAATCAATTGATGAATAAACTATCATTGGTGTTTTTAATCATCATTTTATTTGTCGGCAGTATCTCAATTGGTAATTACATTTGGGCAAATGTTAATGAAAGACGAAGAGAAATTGGCATTTTACGTATGATTGGCTATCATAAGCGCCATATATACAACATACTTATTGCTAAAGCTATGATACTAGGCTTTGCTGGTGGTGTTTTTGGCTTTTTTATTGGTACATTAGCTGCAGTGGTCCTGGGGCCTCAGTTTGCAGAAATAGAAATTAGTCCTTTGTATATTCTTTTACCAATTTCAATTGCGATATCCATTATTATTTCAGTCACCGGTTCCATCATTCCTGCTTTCAAAGCTGGTAAGATCGAACCTTTTTCAATCATGCAGGAGGACTAATTATGTTAGTACAAATAAATAATCTAACTAAAACATATCATCGTCACAATGTGGCAATCAATGCCATCGATGGTATTTCTTTAAATATACCCAAAGGCTCATTTGTAACTATTACAGGTGCTTCAGGTTCTGGTAAAACAACATTACTGTTAATTCTAGGTGGTTTACTTAAACCTTCTTCTGGGAATATGGTTTACAACAACCAACAGATAAATCTCAATAGTGAACGTGAATTAGCTGCTTTCCGTAGCAATCATGTTGGTTTTGTGATGCAAAACTTTGCGTTGGTACCATACTTAACTGCAATGGAAAATATTATGATAGCTCTTAATGTGAAAAATAAAATAAACAATGAAAAAAGAGCAATCGAGTTACTTGAATGGGTAGGTTTAAATGATAGGATAAATCATTATCCCAAAGAACTGTCTGCCGGTCAACAGCAGCGCGTGGCAATTGCTAGGGCGTTAGCTAATAATCCAGATCTATTGCTTGCCGATGAACCTACTGGTAATTTAGATCCTGGTCTGGCTGAAGAAATACTAAGTATCTTAAGTGAAATAAATAAAAATCATAACACTACCATTGTTATGGTAACACATAGTATGGAAGCTGCCAGTTATGGCAATCTTAAAATTCAATTAACTAATGGTAAGTTAAACTAATAAAAATTAAGCCTTTAATGTGCTCATAATTTTATTCTGACTAGCTAAAGTGGCCTATAACGGTTACCAACTTTGAAAAAATAATACATACTATATTATTCAATTATTGTAAATGGTTAATCAAAGTATGGCCACTTTTTAGCATTCAGTTACTAAGACTAATTTATTGAGTCCTATTTATACCCCTTAACTATAACTCTACTACATATACGGGTAGTATCCAAACCATATTATAATAAATATATTATTTTTTAAAAAGCCGATTTAACTAACATAGTTTATTGTTATTCTTTTTGTTAAAATTGGTATTATTACAATCTTTTTTAAATAATCAACTCCTCCTGGTCAAGTAATATAATTTTTAGGTAATGCGTAATGTACATTTATAACTTTAATACAAAAAAACAATTATTATGGCATTTATAAACTGGAATGAAAATTTAAGTGTAAAAATTAATTCCATTGATGAACAGCACAAAAAACTTATTGAGTTAATCAACGATTTTTATGACAACATTCAATCTCGTTCGAATAATGAAAATATTGGAAAATTAATTAGTGGAATGAAAAACTATACTCAAATGCATTTCACGTTAGAAGAAAAGTATATGAAGCAATTCAGTTACCCTGATTATTTTTCTCATAAAAACGAACACGATAGTTTTATTGCAAAGGTATCTTCTCTTGAAGAAAAATATAACAGTAAAAAACTAATTATTTCTTTTGAAATAACAGGATTCCTAAAAGAATGGATAAAAAATCATATACAGGAGAGTGACATGAAATATAGTGATTTTCTAGTCAAAAATGGAGTTAAATAATTAAAAAAAACTATTAATAACTATTATTATACATATGTTATTTAATGGTAAACATGCAATATAACTCGCATTAATTTTAGGTGATAAATTAATCGCTTTAACCCGGATTATGCGCTAGAACTTCGTCATGAACATTGAAAATGCCATCAAACAAGACTTTAGTGAAGCAAGGCATAACCTGTCCCGATTGCTATCGCCAGCATCGTTATGGTGAGCTGAGATAAAGCAACGTAGTGACTTGTTTTGAAGCTATGTCGATGCCTAATAGATTTCCTAATGCATATTGCGGGTTTTATCCCAAACCCCCTTACCAAATGATGAAATTAAGGTTGAATGAAAGCAGAAGACCTACTTACAAATTTAAAATTTAATAGCCTTATTGATTTTTTGTGCGAATAATTGAAACCCTTTACTTCAAATTAGTAAAGATCTAGCAGTCAATTAGGAAAGCTTAAGGTAATTTTTGCTCCTTTTGTGTCGTTATTCGATGCTATAACACTGCCGTTATGTACTTCCATAATTAGTTTTACCAGAGCTAGGTCTAAACCATTGCTTTCTTCATTATATTTATTCTCCGTGATAAAGAGATCAAATATATTTTGTAATATTTCCGGATTAAATCCTTCACCCCTGTCCTCAAAAGTTATATTCGTATTGTCAGCATTAACATCAACTTTAATTAAAATAACCCCATGTTCAGGAGAATAATTAATCGCATTATCCAAAATACTCTCAAAACAAAATGTGATTAACTCAATATCCCCTTTTATTTTACCTTCACTGTACAGGTTCGTTATTAAAATATTTTTATTTTTGATCTTTTCTTCAAGTTCTTTTTGACTTGATTCTACAATG
The DNA here is from genome assembly GCA_041584155.1 of Saccharicrinis sp. Taxonomy (GTDB): domain Bacteria; phylum Bacteroidota; class Bacteroidia; order Bacteroidales; family Marinilabiliaceae; genus Saccharicrinis. The sequence continues at coordinate 2,619 of JBFHEL010000185.1, read as the reverse complement.
TCTTTTATAAAAACATCTTTTTTATCAATAGAAATATTTTGACTTCGTAAATGAGTGATTTTTAAGCTGACTTTTGAAAAACTATCCAACCTGTTAGCGGAAATTTCCAGATACTTAAACATTTCTTGCAGATGTGGTTCTGTTATTTCTTCTTTAAGTAGATTAATAAAACCAAGTATCCCATTTAATGGCGTATTAATCTGATGACTGATAATTGCTAAGAACTCAGACTTTAGAGTATCCAGTTTTTGTAGTTTATGATAAGCCTTTTGCAGACTTAAATGAGAACTTCTCAACTCTTTTGTACGCTCAAGCACTTTTACTTCTAACCATTGATTTACTGTTTTCAACTTATCTTTACTTTGTTTGAGATCAATATGAGTTTTCACTCTTGATAAAATCTCCTCGTAGTTATATGGTTTACTCACATAATCTTGTCCTCCAGCCTTAAATCCCGCAACTAAGTCTTCCGTTCGGTTAAGTGCAGTAAGAAAAATAACAGGTATGTCATGTAACACTTTATCGTTACGAATACTTTTACAAGCTTCAATTCCATCCATAACCGGCATGTTAATATCTAACAATACCAAATCAAAACCACCTGTTTCTCTTAGTATATCCAGAGCTTGTTTTCCATTATATGCATAACCTACTGTGTATCCTTCATCTCGCAGTATATTACCTATTACTTGTATATTTTTAGAGTTATCATCTACTACTAATATTTTTGTTTTTGTTTCTTGTTCGGGATTCATCATGTTTGGTTATTTTTTATACTCGATTTAATATATTCTACAAGTAATTTGAAACGGCTCATCAGGGTTGTAAGATTCTCAATATCAAAATTATCTGCATATTGACAAATCTTGGATGAGTATTCTGCAAGGTAATTCATTTCATACTCCAAAGCAACCACTTTTAATTGTTGCCCAAAATGAGTTATCTTATCAATAATTTGTGAGTTAAGCGCATCTTCATTCATAGGAATAAACTTTGTTTCAAGTTTATTAACCAAACTAATAAGTTGATCTTCACTTTCTTCAAAAAAAGGAAGTTCATCGTTAGATTCTGAATATTCTATATTATCACAACTCTTAAATGAAATATATTTCTTCATTTTTCCTACTAAATCATCTGTATTAAATGGTTTCATTATATACTCTTCAAAAATAGTTTTAGTACGCCCGGGATGAATAACCTTATTGGATGAGGCTGAAATAGCAAATATGGGTATAAACTGAGTTGTCTCATTATTTTTAAGTATTTCCGATGCCGCATAGCCATCCATTACAGGCATTCGCAAATCCATAAGTATGAGATCGGGAAGCTTTTCTTTGGCTATAGATATTGCTTCTTCCCCATTCTTCGCTTCGTAAATTTGTAATGGCGAATCATCTAATAAAGCTTTAATGAGCTTTCTATTTTCTGAATTGTCATCCACTACTAAAATAGTTGCTTGTTCAAACTCTGTTTCGTGATATTTAAAAGCGTCAATTACTTGTTCATAATCTTCTCTCGAAGCTTTAACATCAGGAATAACAACCGTGAAATTAGTACCCTTACCTACCTCACTTTCTAATTCTATCTGGCCATTCATTTTTTCAATCAGTTTTGTGGTAATACTCAAGCCTAAACCTGTGCCTCCATATTGGGTACTTTGATTTTTTTGTTGTGTAAACGGATCAAAAATAACTTTCTGCTGATCTTCTGCTATACCAATACCAGTATCTTCAATCCTGAATATTAAATCTAAATTATCTATTTTATCATAACTCCATCTGGTATCCACAGTAACTATAATATTTCCATTGTCAGTAAACTTAATGGCGTTGCCTATTAAGTTAAATAACACTTGCCTTACCCTGACCTCATCAATAAATATTATCTCAGGTGGTTGACTCTCATACTCCACTATAAAATGCAATTCTTTTTCCTCAGCCTTATGAATAAACATATTTTCTACTTCAGTCATTAATCCCGCAAGGTGAACCGGACTAGTTGTTATATCTATTTTACCGGCTTCTATTTTTGACAAATCCAAAATATCGTCAATTATCTTTAATAGATTTTTGCCGCTTGATCGAATTGATTGAACCTGTGAAAGCTGTTTTTCATTTTTAATAGATCGCAACAATATCTCAGAAAAACCAATCACCGAATTCATAGGTGTGCGTATCTCATGGCTCATGTTAGCCAAAAACTCACTTTTTGCCTGATTTGCGCTATCAGCAAGTTCTTTAGCCTCTATCAATGCTTTTTCAGCTTGTTTTTTATTTGTAATATCAAATCGTATGGCAATAAACTGATAAGGTTTACCATTATCATTCATAAAAGGTACTATGGTTGAATCAACCCAGTAAAAGGTCCCATCCTTGGCTCTATTCCTGAGTTCACCTCGCCATACCTTTCCTGTAGAAATTGTTCTCCATAAATCTACAAAAACATCCATTGAGTGGTAACCTGAATTTACCAGACTATGGGTATTTCCTAGCAGTTCTTCATTGTTATATTTAGAAATTTTGCAAAAAAGATCATTTACATAGGTTATAACTCCTTTGCTGTCTGTAACAGCTACTATACTCGATTCATCAAGTGCAAATTTATAGTCTGATATTTTTT
>JBFHEL010000184.1:0-8082 GCA_041584155.1 Saccharicrinis sp. | reverse complement strand
CCTATTCCCTTTTTCTTAAGTACATCATCATTTGTCTTTTTCTATACCAAAAAGAACGGAAACACAACCTTTTGTCGTATTCATTTCCGAATCGTTGTAATTATCCATTACCTTAAGTTGTATCATTAGCATCTGAGTAGTCTCTATGCTAAAATCCCAAACATCAGTATAATTGTGATTTTTATTATCAAAAAGAATGTTGTTGTTTTCATCAATCAGCCTGAAATGAATATCAGGTAGATTGTCAATCTTACTAATGGCTATTCTGTACTTCTGTCCCTTAAAAAAAGTTTTATACAATTCGGCGGTTTCCCCTGCGCCTAGGATAGTAGCATTATAATTACCATCATGTACAAAATTTTCAAGTTTTGGTTTGCCTATATTTTTAGCAAAATTAAGGCATTGTGCGTTTGCTTTATTCCCAATGGAGGCGAGTAGAAGTATAAAAATAATGGTACTCGTTACCCTGGTAAATACATCGTGCGTCATTTTGTGTTTGTTGTGCGTGTGAGTTAAGAAATAAATTCATTTCTGATTTCTGCTACCTTCTTAATAAGCTGTTCAAAAACTTCAGCTGAGATAAATGTTTCAGAATCGGCTTTAATGGTAGTAATTTTATTTTCGGCGTCAGTTTCTGCTTCTACTTTTGACGTGTTTACGATCTTAACCTGCTCGAAGATAGTTTGCAGCTCCCCAATTTTGCTTTGCAAATACTTAATATCTTCATTGTTAGCGTGTGATTCTAACAAGTTAATTACAGTGATTAAAGATAGTTTTTGATAAATTATCCTGTCCAACAAACGTTGGTTATTATCCATTGAGCCATTTGTTAAAGAGGTTGCCAGGTATAAGCCTTCCACCCAACCTCCTACTAAAATCATCACAGAAATAGCAGGTCTGTCATTTTCTTTCAGGTAAGCATTTGAATTCATAAATGTTTCAGAAATAATCTCCATAACAGCTTCTCTGTTATTCATATTATCCTGAAGCATATTGATTGTGTTTTCATCTATAGCATCGGTAATGCTTAGTCCTTCAGCCATTTTTTTGGCACAACCCATATATTGAATCGAACTCTGTGTTTGGTCAAACAAGCTGGTGTAGCTTAAATCAGCACTATAAATACCCAAATTTAAAGCCATTTTAAGGTTAGTGTTGTATTTACTTACATTGCTTGTGGGATTCAATATATCTTCATCGTAACGAGCACCAGCTCTTTTAATAAGCATTGCTGTTTCAAGTGGAGAAGGCAAAGAGTAAAATATAAGCTTCGATTTATTAAAATCTTCCATCATTTTTTGATCAACCTGAGTAGCTGACTCAACAATCTTTTCTTCTTCACTTTTTGAAGACTTTTTGCCATCAGATTGGCAAGATACCAATGAGGATAAAATTAAGCTTAAAACTAAAACTAATTTAGAAGCGTGACGAAAAGTTTTTCTCATTTTGTTTAAATTTAATACTGATGTACAGTAATTGTTTTGCTGCATTCAGCTGTAATTGCTGGGTTTTGTTTAAATTAAAGAGATTTGTTAAAGTTTTTATAACGGGTCTTATTAATTATTTCTTATAAAAATATCAAATATAATTCAATTGACATGAGTTTTGCCACAATTTGTTATTTTTTTCAATAAAAAAGCTTTTGAGTGAAACGATACTCAAAAGCTTTTATAAAATTATAAGGTTCAGTTTTTTATTCTAATGACGAAAAATATTTCATAAACTGTGCTCTTTCATACATTGCAGGATCCTGAATTTTGTGGTAACTCATTTTCCCTTTAAAGGCATCAATAGAATCATATCCTTTTTGTTCCATCCAATACGAAAGTTCGTTTAATATATCAGAAATAACTGATGGGCCATTCTTATATATGGTTGAACAAATCTGAACACTGGAGGCTCCTGCAAGGATTTGTTTAATGACTGCTTCTCCATCATGGTTTCCTGTGGAAGCAGATACATCTATCTGATGAATCTTATCTGAAATAATAGCTACCCATCTCAATGACCGTCTGATATCAGAGGGGGTGCTAAATACCGATGAAGAGGTTAATTTTAATGCATGAATATCAATGTCAGGTTGGTAAAAACGATTAAAAAGGACAATGCCTTTTGTTCCTAAAGCATTTAACTTATTAACAACGGTTACCAAATTAGCAAAATTATCACCTAATTTAATGGAAAAGGGAATGGTGATTGCCTTTTTTATATTTTCGGCAATAGAATAGTATAAGCCCTCTATAACAGAAGCTTCTATGTTTTTATCGGTATTAACCACATGAACATTCAGTTCAATGGCATCGGCACCTGCTTTTTCAATTTTTTTTGCAAAATCAATCCATTCCGTAGCAGAGAAACAGTTTATACTTGCGATAACAGGGATGTCGAAAGTGTCTTTTGCATCAGAAATTAATTGCAGATATTGACCAACTGAATTATCTTTGGTATAACCTGTTATATAGTCCATGGCTTCAGGGTAATCGTATCCTTCACCAGTTTGTATTTGCTTATTTATTTCATGGTTAATCTGCTCTTCAAAAAGAGATTTTAAAACGATAGCTCCTGCACCTGCATCAACCAGCTTTTTAATTTTATCAATGCTATTTGTTAAACCGGAACTACTAACGATAATAGGATTCTTAAGATCAAGTCCTAAATAAGAAGTATTTAATTTTGCCATTTTATTTATTTGTTTTAACAATGAACAAATATAATATTTTTTAACATTAATGTTAGAATAGCCAACTTGATTTTACTTATTAACTAAATATGCTCAGTGTTTTGCGTAGTTTCGCTCACCAAATATTGAACTTCCCACTCTTATCATGGTGCTTCCTTGTTCAATGGCAATGGGGTAATCGCCCGACATCCCCATAGATATTTCTGAAAAACTGTTGTCATTGGCGAAGTATTTAATTTTTAGGGTGGCGAAAATGTTTTTTAGCGTTTTAAATTCATTAGCTACTTGTGTCTTGTCGTCAGTATAGGTAGCCATTCCCATTACCCCGCATATTTCAATGTTTTTAAGTTCGTTTAAAATACCAGTGTTTAACAGGGTTTCCGCTTCTTCTGCTGATAAGCCAAATTTTGTTGATTCTTCCGCAATATGAAACTGTAACAAACATTTTATTTTACGATCAACTTTTCTCCCTTCTTTGTTAATGGCTTTAAGTAGTTTTTCGGAATCTACACCATGTATAAGAGATACAAAGGGAGCAATGAATTTTATTTTATTGCTTTGTAAGTGCCCGATATAATGCCATTCAATGTCTTTGGGAAGCTCTTCGTATTTCTTGGTTAATTCTTGTACTTTGTTTTCTCCGAAAATACGCTGTCCGCCTTCATAAGCTTCCTGAATACTGCTATTGGGTTTCGTTTTAGATACAGCAACCAGGGTAACATGCTGTGGTATATTAGATTTTATTGATTCAATATTTTCTGAAATGGACATGTGGTTGTATTAAATGTTTTGTGTGTACAAATTTATAATTTTACTCAGGGAATGAAAATTTGTTTTAAATATTTAATAAGAGCGTTTTTGGTTAGTGTCTTATGAAAAATTCTCTTTGTTCATCTTTTATGTGCTGAATAATTTCTGCTTTAGTTTTTGTTCATTTAACCATCTAAATCATTAACTATTGTTCTATCCTTAATAGTTTATTGCTGATTATTTATTAACGGCTGTTTGCAGATGGAATTATATAATTGCATTGTTTGGTACTTGTCTGTTCTACAGATAAGTACCAAACAAAGGTTGAAGTAGGAATATGGATAAAAAATAACTTGCTAATCAAGCTTATGAATAACAAGTCCCGATCTTAGTTTGGGTTCGAACCAGGTAGTTTTAGGAGGCATTATTTTTCCAGAATCGGCAATGTTGATTAGTTGTTGCATTGATACCGGATACATTGCAAATGCTACTGCCATCTCACCACTATCAACACGTTTTGCTAATTCATCCAATCCTCTGATTCCTCCTACAAAATCAATTCTTTTATCTGTTCTTAGGTCTTTAATATCTAATACATTATCCAGTATTAGGTTTGATAAAATAGTTACATCTAATACGCCAATGGGGTCTTCATCATCGTATGTGCCTTCATTGGCTTTTAAACGATACCATTTACCATTTAAGTACATGGAAAATTCGTGAAGCATACATGGTTTAATAAGCTCATCAGATACTTCGGTAATGGAAAAGTTTTGCGCAATTTTATGCATAAACTCCTCTTCGCTTAATCCGTTTAAATCTTTTACCAGCCTGTTGTAGTCAATAATTTTTAGTTGATTATCAGGAAAATGAACTGCTAAAAAGTAATTGTAATCTTCATCTCCTCGGTGATGAGGATTTTTTTCTCTTTTCTCTTTTCCTACCAATGCTGCAGCAGCCGTTCTGTGATGACCATCGGCCACATAGGTATAAGGTACTTTTTCTTTAAATAATTTTTCGATTTGAAGGTTGATGGTTCTATTGTTGATGACCCAAAACTGATGACCAAACCCATCTTCCGCAGTAAAAGTGTATTCTGGAGTTTGGTTATTAACTATTTTGTTTACGAGCTCATCTATCTCTTTTTGAGCAGGGTAGGTGAAAAATACAGGCTCAATATTGGCATTGTTGATTCTTACATGAATCATTCTGTCTTTTTCCTTTTCTTTTCGGGTGAGTTCATGTTTTTTGATGATTCCATTCAGGTAATCGTCAATAGATGCAGCTCCCACAATACCATATTGGGTTCTTTCATTCATGGTTTGCGCATAAATGTAAAACTTTGCTTCCTGGTCCTGAATGAGCCATCCTTTTTCCTGGAACATTTTAAAATTTTCAACAGACTTGCTGTATACTTGCTCCGAATGGATATCAGTATCAGAGGGGCAATCTATCTCGCTGCGAGTTACATGTAATAATGATTCAGGTTTCCCTAAGGCCATCTGGGCTGCCTCTTCCCTGTTCATTACATCATAAGGTAAACAACTTAAATTCTTTGCTATTTGTGCTGGGGGACGAAGTCCTTTAAATGGTTTTACTATAGCCATATCCTCTTATTTAAATTCGTTGAATTAAGATATGCAATATATTAATCGGATTAAAGTTTAAGGGTGATTTTTGTCAAAGTTAGCTTTATTAAAGTATGATTTTTAGCCATAAAAAATGGTTTTATATGATAAATATTTAGAATCATCAATTTCTCTCTTGTTTTCAAACATAAAAAAAGGCCCTTCAAGTTATTGAACAGCCTTATGAATAATAGTGAAAAAGTGTTTGAATAGCTTTGGTAAGCTCGTTATTCATTTAACTCGTAGCATCTAACCCAATCAATATCCATTGAAATGGGTAGTTTATCTTCTTTAGGATCTTCAGTAAAATGAGTGCTTAAGGTTAAATACATTGGCATATCAGGAATATGGGTGGTCTGGGAGTGAACGGTAACCCCGTTTATTTTCCATTCCAGTTTATTTTTTGACCATTCCAATGAATAAATAAAAAATTGTTCCGAAGAACCCGGAATTTTTAATCTCTGTATATTTTGAGCAATGTCTTTTCCATTTTGCCAGAAATTACCAGCCTCAATCTTATTCTTGTCTTTTTCTGGCGTTTTTAAAATGTTAATTTGTGGTGCAATTTGTTCCGATAATAACCAAAAAGTATGTTGAGCAGGAGCTGTATGGGTAAATTTTATTTTAGCCTCAAACCTTCCGTATAGCTGACGGAAACTTTGACCTGTGCTGATTAATCCCGAGCTGTAATTAAATTTTTGAGGAACAAAGCCATACTGGGGATCCCATATTTTGCCCTGGCATGCTTCGTATTTTGAAACTATACGGGCACAACTATCTCTTAATTCAATATTCTCGGCTTTAAAGAATTGCTTTTCATTTGCCTGTACATAGTTGTCGTTAAGTAGCGCTTTACCCCAGTAGTATCCGGTAATCCATTTTGATTGATCGAGTTTAGTGGTGTCAAAGTCATCTTCAAATGTTAATTTCCATTTGTTGATATCCTTAAAAGGATTGCCCTTTTGGGTTTTTAGGAACCAAATGATATCTTCGCTTTTGCTTAATGTTTTATATTCTTCAATAAGCTGGTTTTCTTTCGATTTTTGAAAACGCTTTTTGTCATTCATTTGGCCTTTGAGTTCTGCAAACTCAATGGATTCAACGTATTTCCTTAAATTTAAGTAAGTCTGTATCTCTGAAGTAGACTGTAATTCCTCTGCTTCTTCTGTTTTTCCTTTTTGTAAAAATTTATTGTAACGCTTTATATTAGCCGAACGTTTGTATTGTTTGAATTTACGGTATTGCTGAAAGGCTTCAGTATCCTTAAATCTTTCTTTTTTTAGTTTAAGTACCTTTTGTTTAAATTCTCCAGAATGAACCAGCGTATCCAACTCATGATATCGCATGATATCCTGTGCTTTTTCTAGCTTCTGGTATCTGATTAAATCTTCCCTGAGATGTTTATTTTCGTTTTCGTATTTCTCTGTGTTGGGAAATTTATTCCCGAAAAACATATCTAATATACTTGCCATCCTGTTTAGAATTATTTTTTAGTCATGGAGTTGTACGCAAAAACAAACAAATTGTTATTGTTAAATGTATTTAGTTTCTAAATATTTTTCATTTTAATAAAATATCTACCTATTTATGGTTTATGCTTTGGTTAAAATACCTGATTCTTTTTCAGCTGTTTGTCATAAAAAAAAGCCGTCTTTAGTGTTTCGTTTAGCACAGGTATAGTTTATTTTTTTTCATTTTTTTTATCAAGAGATGTATCAGCTTCAAATATTTTTTTAATTTTGCACACGCTAACGCGAAAATAGCTCAGTTGGTAGAGCACGACCTTGCCAAGGTCGGGGTCGCGGGTTCGAGTCCCGTTTTTCGCTCATTTTTTATTAAGAAAGAGTGATATTTGTCGCTCTTTTTCTTTTTATGCCCAGATGTTGAAATTGGTAGACAAGCCGGCTTGAGGGGCCGGTGCTCGCAAGGGCGTGCAAGTTCGAGTCTTGTTCTGGGCACAAAAAACTCCCGATTGATTAAGTTCAGTCGGGAGTTTTCATTTATAGATAACTTATCTTCCCAAATTTAGGATCAACTCCATTTTCGAAACGAATGTATTTGGCCTCATGCGCATCACAAAAGAGGTTCTTCCCGTTATGAGAAAGCAGGGAGAAGGTGCTATTATCAATATTTCTGCGGTAGCCGGCATTTTGGTATACCATTTTCGTCGGTTTACAGAGCAACCAAATTTGAATTAGAAGGTCTGACCGAAGTATTGGCCATTGAATATGCTCCGTTCAATATTATAGTAAAGGCAGTTTCTCCGGGAGCTTATGAAACGAACCTGTTTACTTCAATAGACTATGGGACTCTTACAAATGGAGATGAACAGATCAGGGATTATAGTTCAAAACTTTCAAAACAGAGGGAAGAATAGATGTACTGGTAAACAATGCAGGTTATGCTGTTTATGGCCCGATAGAGGAAATCACTTATGAAAAAGCCAGACAGCAATTCGAAGTCAACTTATTTGTTTTAGACGAAGTCACCAAAGCAGTTTTGCCCACAATAGGCAGCCAGGGCCAAGGAACTATCGTCAATGTATCATCTGTTGGTGGCAAAGGTTACACTCCGCTCGGAGCATGGTATCATGCAACCAAGCATGCCTTAGAGGGATGGAGCGATTGTCTTCGCTGAGAGGTCAATCAATTTGGCATCAATGTGGTCATTATAGAACCTGGTGTAATCAATACCGGTTTTGCCCGTGCAATGGACCAACAGCTCGACGATAGTATTGGTCCTTACAAAGAGCTAAAACAAATTATTGCCAAAGTGATGCAAAGCATCAGCAAACCCGGACAATATAGCGAACCTACCGTAATAGCCGGTACGATTAGTAAAGCGATAAAAACTAAAAACCCAAAGACGCGATATGCCGCAGGTAAAATGGCAAAACAATCATTGCTTGGCAGAAAGTTATTGAGTGACAAGGGTTTTGATAAGCTGTTTTTGAGAATGGTGAGGAATTATGGCAAATAGCAATGTAACAAATAAGTTATCTGTAACTTACCTCTTGAAAAATAT
>JBFHEL010000183.1:0-8122 GCA_041584155.1 Saccharicrinis sp. | reverse complement strand
TCTTTGCTATAGTTTTTTTACTATCTGTAAGTTTAAAGAATTTCAAGGATTCGGTTAAGCTATCTGATAGCTCTTGAAGTTGAAATGCAGTAGAAGCCATTCCTTCTGATCGTGAAGCATTTTTACGGGCCACGCTATTTAATTCTTTCAGTGCAATATTTACCTGTTCAATGCCAAGTTTCTGCTCAATACTGGCAGTAGAAATATCGGCAATCATTTTTGAAGATTGCTGTATCTGCGGCAACATTTTTTCAAATAATAAAGATGATTGTTTAACCAGGTCCATGCTGTTTGCTGCAAAAGAATTAATTTCATCGGCAGCTTTACGGCTTCTTTCGGCCAGTAACTTCACTTCCTTAGCAACTACACTAAAACCTTTCCCTGTGCTCCCTGCTCTTGCAGCCTCAACAGCTGCATTTAATGCTAAAATATTGGTATGCTCAGCCAAACTATTAATTATTTTAGCTTTTTCTGATATATTTTCAACAGCAGTCGTTATCTTCTCCGAAAAAACAAAAAGGTTTTGAAGATTATCCTGGTTATTATCAGCTAATTCTTTGCTTTGTGCAGCATTTAGTGCATTCTCTCCTACCCTCTCAGACATTTGTTCCATAATTGAAGTAAGTTCCTGACCCGATTCTGTCTGCTCATTAGAACCATGGGCCAAATCCTGAATACTCTCATTTAAGTACGAACTTGATTTAGCAAGTTGCCTGGAACTTCTTTTTATTTCTTTCACTAAAAATTTGAGTACAAAAACTAATTTCTGAAGATTATCAACCAGAAAATTCACCTCCCCTTCTCCCTCTTTTTTTAGTTTATTTACATTAGTTATACTCAAATCCCCTTCTGCAATATTATTTAATTGACTTAATGCTTCGATTAAGGGATATTGAATCTTCTTTCTGATCACAAGATATATAAAAAATATACCTAACGACAACAGAGGAAGAGTCCATACAAGCTGAAGAAGACCATATTTACCCACTATATAACCTAACACTAATGAACAATAAGCTATGGTTATATTAAGTAATGATACTATGAATAGCGATGATCTTTTAAAAAAAAGATGCAAAAAATAATATCCTGTAAAAAATAATAAAGTAATTATTGAGAAAAACAGCAGTAAATCCTTCATCTTTAATAGAGTTTGATTATTTTATCTTATTGGGTTATTACAAAATTATCATTATCTGGTTATTTAACTAAAATTACATTAAACTTTAATCATTGATTATTTCGTATTAATCAAAAAACACATCCTTCATCTTATTGTGTAGGTTCATACAGCAGGATATTGGATGGGTTTTTCATTTTTCACCAATAATTCATTCCATTTTTATCAGATAATAAATAATTAAATTAATTTCACGAGCTATTTATCATTAAGCAATCTATTTATTAAAAGACATCGTATGAATACATTAAAAAAATTGGGTTTAGTTTTATGCCTTATTCTATTGATTAGCTCTTGTAACAATGTTTCAAATATAAAGCCGGGCAATATCAGTCAAAGTGAAGAAGAGATTAATGCAGAAGAACCAATTCAGCCTCTTAACACTGATTTTATTATGGAATCAGCCTTAAATGGCGACATACAAATACTAAAAGAACCCTTAAATAATGGTTTTACACCGAATACAACTGATGCAAATAAAAGAACAGCCCTGATGCTTGCTGCTTTTAATGGCCATACTGAGTTGGTTAAATTATTAATTAAAAAAGGAGCCGATGTAAATCTCACCGATACGATTCATCGAACAGCTCTTATGTATGCATCTACCGGTCCATTTGTTGAAACGGTTGTTTCTTTGCTTGAAGCTGGTGCAGATCCTAATTTAGTTGATAACGAAGAAAAATGGACCGCAGTCATGATGGCAGCTTCAGAAGGACAACTAGAGGTATTAAAAACACTGATAGCTCATGGAGCTGATATCAATATGGTTGATATTGATCAGGAGTCCTCTTTAGATTTTGCCAAATCGAACGGACATGATGCTGTTGCAGCTTATATTGAGAGTTTGAAATAAGCCGGTTGTATTATACCATAACAACAGAATATTTTACTGACTGAAATTTTGTGTTTATTTGAATAAACAAAGGGCTATTTATCTTGAATACAACAATATAAAAAGCCCTCTACAGCGCAAATATGAAGTTACAAATATCTGCCAGGGGGATGGGAAAACAAGCTATTATCAGGTAAAAATAATTTGTGTGTTTTCTCCTCCGCACATGGCATAAAAATCGCCTACCGTTAAAATAGCAGAAACATCTTCATAAAGGTCGTCTTTGGTTAATTTGAACATATCCATAGCCAGTTTACAGGCATAAATCTCACCTCCTCCTGCTGTAATCATTTCAAAAAATTCTTCAACAGGAGGAATATCCAAATCTTCCATTTGTTTTTTCATCATGGCTGACACCCCTGCTTCTACTCCTGGCAATATACCAAGTAAACTGGGAAAAGGCAATCCTCCCGGCATTCGCATAGCAGGATTACCTGTAGTTGCTGTATGTAATTTATTCATTCTTTTCTTAGTGATAGCATCCAAACCAAAAAAAGTAAAAAACACTTTAGCCTCTATACCTTCCATAACAGCCCCGTTAGCCAACACAAGAGTGGCATATACATCCTCAACAGATCCCTTTGCGCATATAATGCACACTTTCTTTAATGGATTATCTTCCTTATTCATTTTTTTTAGTTTTTAGTGAGAACTTAATTATACACAGCTTGCCGGCTTTGGAATACCCGCAATTTTAGAGGCATACTTTAAAGGTCCGCCAGGAAATAGTTGGTATAAACCTTTAATATCTGTAATACCCGATTTACCAACCTGACGAATGGTAAGCATCTCGCCACTTTGATACTTATCTCTTAAATAAGTCAAAACTTCAAAATGCTTATCGCTGAGTTCAATTCCTATTTCTTTAGCAATGGCGCGGGCAATTTCCTTATCCCATTGCGCAGGGTTAGTCATATAACCTTCCTCGTTAACATCCACCATTTTGCTTGCATATTCTTTTTGTGCCATCGTAGTATAATTTAGAAATATTAAAAATGATTTATTCTTTAGTCATATTTTTCATAAACAGTACCATAATCCCCATCGCCTTTTTCATTTCAGGCTTATTAAATTCACGGATTAATTTAAATATGGAATATTCCGGTGCATTCTTGATATCTATGCTTTGGTACACCTTCATTGCATTTTGCACCGAATACATCACATCGGGTTGCGTAAGATTCTTAAAAGTATCAATAATAGTATTTATATTATCGGCCAGTAAACGAACATCTTCGGCAGTAAAATGAGTAACTACATTGTCGATTATTCGGCTGAGCTCCGTAAAGAACTCGAAATACCCCTTTTGCTCTATTTCATTTAACTTATGAGTAAAATCGATGAAAGATTCCCGTACCAGAGGCGCAGCATCTTTGACAAAATCAACAGAGCTCTCAAATAGCGAAAGAATATCGGCGATATTATTAATATTAAGTAATAGTTTGATACCCAAGTTTTTCACCTGATCCATATCCACTTCCACTTGTTGATCTTCCAATTCAACAACGGCAGTATCGTAAAAATCTTTGCCTACAATTTGCAGGTCAGCAAGCAAATCTTCAACACTTTCTGCTTTTCTGTTTTGCTGATTAAGTGAATCAAGCACCAGGTCCATTTTAAGATTGAGCAGGTTTATTTGCTCTTGTATATTTTGATCACTCATTTTTTAGGGGCTTTAAAATGTTACACGTTTTTTACCAGCCATAGTCATATCTGATTCTACCGGTAATTCTTTACCTTTTAACAACAAATGCCAATAAATCCATCGAAACATGATTTTCCCATAATGGTTTACCTTGGTATTTTTAAGCAAGCCAAAGGGACCAATACCAGGCAAGGGATAGGTTCCGGGAAGAGGTTCTGTTTCATAGTTAAAATCAATCAAAGCCCCCTTACCATAACCTGTTTCTATATAACAGTTAGCATGCCCATCAAAATGCGCTGTCAATAATCTGCCATCAATTGCATTCATCAGGTTATCAAAAAGTATTTCTGAAGCAAAATGAGCCACAGAACCAGCTTTGGATGTAGGTATATTCGCCGCATCTCCTAACACAAAGATATTTTCAAAGTCCCTTTGTCGCAGGGTATGTTTATCTGTAAATATAAAGTTCAGATCATCACCTAAACCACTTCTTGCCACCATTTCATCGCCCATATTTACCGGTACAATAGTGAGTGTATCAAAAAGCACCTCTCTATTGTCATATGATACCAGTGCCTTTTTATCATTATCTATTCGTTCGATATAAAAATCGGCCACCACATTAATATTTTTCTCATTCAGCAATTCCGAAAGCATTTGAGTAGCAATAGGTTTGGTAAATACACCGGACATAGGAGTAACGATGGTGATATCCACTTTATCACGCATGCCTTTTTTAGTAAAAAACTCTTCTGCTAAAAACACAAATTCCAATGGAGCAACGGGGCATTTATAAGGTATCTCAGTAATTGCCATTACCAATTTACCTCCTTGCCAAGCCTTGAAATGTTTTTGTAAGGCCAGCGCACCTTCAATGGTATAAAAATCATAGATATCCTTATACCATAATTTGTCTTTTAAGCCCGGGGTTTCATCCGGACGCATCTGAGTACCCGTAGCCATGATTAGAAAGTCATATTGCAAAATTTTACCACCATCAAGCAACACCTTATTATTCTCTGCATCTACCCTATCGATCTGAGTGTAAATTACTTTTACCCCAGGAGGAAAAAAGGTACTTTTAGGCTTTTTCACATCCCTCTCATTATAAATCCCAAAGGGAATAAATAAAAATCCAGGTTGATAATAATGGGTCCGGTGCTTATCTACAACGGTAATATCCCATTGATCCCTTGCCAATGAATTGCGTAATCTATTGGCCATCATTGTACCTGCTGTTCCCCCACCTAGTATTACTATTTTCTTCATATCAGTTAATTTTTACTTATTACATTCCTATTATATTATGATGATCAGAAACATATACCTATATACTATTCAAAAAGCCGGCTCTTTTTTATCTTCTTTATTTTGTGTACTTTAGAATAGTTTCCTTGTTTTTGATTTTGCTTTGCAACTTTAAATATTAAGGATATAAGTAAGTTATCTGTTATGAATTACATTGTTAAACAAAATGGAGCTAATACATATCAGTTTATGATATATATCAATCCGAAACAATAAATAATGGCTTATAAATCAATTATATGAATCAAAAATGCAGTTGTGAAATTTGTGAATTAAAGGAATTGTTTTTTAAGAATGTACCTTCAGATCAGTTATCAGATCTTTGCGACAACAAAATCGAAAGGAACTATAGCAAAGGAGATTATATCATGGAAGAAGGCCAGCAGATAAAAGAATTCATCTACTTAAAAAGTGGATTAGTTAAGCTGTATCTCTCCAAATCAGATGGTAAGGAACAGATACTTTCATTTGCCAAACCCTTTGATTTTGTAAGTCTGCTCAGTTTATTCTCCAATCCGGATTACAGCTATTCTGTTATGGCCATTGAAAAATCGGTAACCTGTAATATACCCATTGAAAAGGTGAAGCATCTGATCTTAAAAAACGGCACTTTTGCCATGAGTATAATTGAAAAGATGAACCATGTTAGCGATGCCATTATTCATGAAGCACTGGAAATAAGAAAACGTAATCTTCGTGGCCGAATAGCCTATGTTTTGCTGCATTTTGCCGATGACATATACCACAAACAAGAATTTGAATTACCTGTGAGCAGAAAAGAAATTGCGGAATATATTGGTATGACTACCGAAAATGTTATTCGAGCTCTTACTGAGTTTAGAAAGGATGGCATCATTAAAATTTACGGCAAACTGATAGAAATTGTATCGCATGAAACGCTGGTTCGGATATCTCAGCATGGTTAATTCATAAAACAAAATACGCTATTCCTACACATTCATAAAAAAGAATAACAGGTTGATCTATCTATCAAAGCCTGATATTTCGTTACAAATAAATGAACTAATTAATTATTCACCATAGCTAAATGAGCTAGAAATAGTGATTTCCTAAACTAATTTACAAATTAAGTGCATCGGCTAAAACTCTCAATGTGATTCCATACATACACATAAAAAAATCATATAGATCAATCCTCGTCCTCAAAGCCCAGGTTACCTGAAATATTTCTATAACGTTCAGCCTCTTCATTTTCTCCCAGTTTTTCGCACACCTGGGCCAGGTAATAATAGGAATCGGCATGATCATCTTTTAATTTAACGGCTTGTTTAAAATCGTTGTAAGCTCCATTTAAATTACGCAATAAGAGTCGTGTACGTCCACGGTTATAGTATACCTTAAAGGTTCTGGGTTTTAATTTTCTGGCCAATGAATAATCCTTATCCGCCCCTTCCAGGTCATTTAACTCTACTTTTAAACCTGCGCGTTTAAACAGGGCATCAAAAAACAAAGGATTAATTAATATAGCCTTATTTAAATTAGCTATAGCCGCATTTTTATCTCTGGCCTTTAGTAAACATTCGTTGGCCATTAAAAAATATTCACGTGCAAATTCTTCGAGCTGATCTGAGCGTTTTTTCTCCTTTTTCTCAAGCTCTTGAACCTTTTTGCGTAGTTTATGAATAACTTGCAATTGACGTGCTATGAAGCGTAATACGGCAGGTTTAGTCAGATCATTTCGTTTAGCAATAGCATTGCCAAGCTCCAGCATCGAGGTTCTGAAATCATTCTTCTTAAAAGCTTTTAATGCTTTGACATAACTATCATCGGCCTGTGCAGAATCCAGACTTTCTTTTATCTGCATTTTATTATTTGATTTCCTGGAGAAATCAACACATTCTCTTTTTACAATGACATCGCGAGAAGAGATATTGGATTTCATGATAATACCTTCGAGCGATCGACAACGGCTCAGGGCCACATATAGTTGTCCTCCGGCAAAGGCACCTCCCGAAAAATCGATCATCACCTTATCAAAGGTTAAGCCCTGACTTTTGTGCACTGTAATGGCCCAGGCCAATTTTAAGGGATATTGTTGATAAGACCCAATCTCTTCCTCAATTACCCTGTTATTTTTTTCATCATATTTATAGCGTACATTTCTCCAAACCTCTTTCTCCACCAAATAAACCTCTTCATTCTCCATACGCACGTAAATACCACTTTCATTCACTTCATCAATCCTCCCTAGGCTACCATTAAACCACCTTCTCTCTGCATCATTTTTAATGAACATAACCTGAGCATTTTCCTTTAAAATAAGGCTACGGGGCGTAGGTAAGGCTGATTCGGGGAATTCACCCGATATAGCACCTTCAAAACAAAGCTCCTCTCCTTCAAGTTCTGCAAGCTTATGATCATTAATAAAATCTACAGTATCTCTCCTGGTAGCCAGAGTAATAAACAGCTCATCTAAAGGAGCATTAAAAGTAGGATTATAACGCTGATTAACCGTTTTTATATCATCGGGTTTTACCATATTTACCCTAACCCGATCCAATAAATTCACAAACTCAGGATTACTCTGACGATACACTTTTTTCAATTCTATTTGTACCATAGGAAGGTTTCGAAATACCCTTGCTGAGAAGAAAAAAGGAGTCTGATAAAAGCGCCGTAATATTCCCCATTCCTCTCTTTTTACAACAGGTTCGAGCTGAAACACATCGCCTACCATAAGCAATTGTTTACCTCCAAAAGGCATATGCATGTGACCTGAGTAAACTCGTAATACCCTGTCGATAAAGTCTAGAATATCAACCCTTAACATAGATACCTCATCGATAATTAACAGATCCAGTTCTTTAATTAACTTTTGATGATTTTTTCTGTATTTGAGGAAATCGTAAATACGCCCATCTTTGGTACTCAGATCCGGATCGTCGGGTAATATGGGGCGAAAGGGAATTTTAAAAAAAGAATGTAAGGTTTGCCCACCCGCATTAATAGCAGCAATACCTGTAGGCGCGACCACTATGAATTTTTTATGCGTATTGGCACAAATATACTTTAAAAAAGTACTCTTACCAGTACCTGCTTTACCTGTTAAAAAAACAGATCTATTTGTATACTGAAC
>JBFHEL010000182.1:0-8163 GCA_041584155.1 Saccharicrinis sp. | reverse complement strand
GTTTTAAAATTCCTTCTGGTAATATCAGCTCTATCAGCTGCTGGTTCAAATCTTTTGTTGGCGACACTTCTTTATCTTGTTTTGTTTACCCCCAAAGCTAACATAACTTTTTATCTAAACCCAAAAATTTCGGGTGATCCACAATTGGGATTATAATCCGGCTATTGCCTTTATATCATCAATTATTTTATTGGCCAAACTATCGGCTTCTTCCTTGTTGGCGGCTTCAGAGTATATTCTAATGATAGGTTCCGTATTTGATTTACGAAGATGTACCCATTGGTTAGGGAAATCAATTTTTACACCATCAATATCATTTATCTGCTCTTTACTGTATTTTACTTTCATCTCTTCTAAAATCTTATCCACATCCAGTTCCGGAGTTAGTTGAATTTTGTTTTTAGAGATGTAATATTCAGGGTATGAAGCTCTTAATTCAGAGCATTTTTTCCTTGACTTAGCCAGATGCGTCAGGAATAATCCGATGCCGACCAGAGCGTCACGACCATAATGAGAGGCAGGGTATATTATTCCTCCGTTACCTTCGCCACCAATTATGGCCTGGGTTTCTTTCATTTTGCTAACCACATTAACTTCGCCAACGGCAGCGGCAGTGTATAATCCTCCGTGTTTTTCTGTTACATCGCGCAAAGCTCGGGTAGAAGACAGGTTTGATACGGTATTTCCTGCTTGCTGGCTTAAAATATAGTCGGAAACAGCTACCAGAGTATATTCTTCTCCAAACATAGTACCATCTTCATTAACAATGGCCAGACGATCAACATCGGGGTCAACCACAAAACCAATATCGGCTTTTTTTTCTTTTATTAAAGCTGAAATTTCTGTCAGATTCTCAGGTAGAGGCTCTGGGTTATGCGGGAACTGCCCATTGGGCTCGCAGTATAATTCAATAATTTTTTTAACTCCCAGTGCCTTTAATAAGGGGGGTATATAGGTTCCGCCAACGGAGTTAACGCAGTCGATGGCTACTGTAAAATTAGCTGCTTTAATAAGCTGAGTATCTACTAAGTCAAGATTGCAAACGTGATCAACATGCTTTTGAATATAAGTGTCATCGTCGGTAACAGAACCCAGGTCATCAACTTCGGTAAACAGAAAAGATTCGCTCTCAGCAATAGATAATATTTTTTCTCCATCTGCAGCACTTAAAAACTCCCCCTGGTTATTGAGTAACTTTAAAGCATTCCATTGTTTGGGATTATGACTGGCAGTTAAAATAATACCTCCATCGGCTTTTTCCATAGTTACAGCCAGTTCGGTTGTTGGGGTAGTAGATAAGCCCAGATTAATCACATTCACACCACAGCCCATTAGTGTTCCGACAACTATTTTATCAACCATTGGTCCAGATATTCTGGCATCACGTCCTACCACTATGGTAATTTTGTTTTTGTGTATTTTTTCTTTGGCCCAGGTAGCATAGGCAGCAGTAAATTTTACCACATCAAGCGGACTAAGACCTTCACCCGGTTTACCACCTATGGTTCCTCTTATGCCGGAAATAGATTTGATTAATGTCATAATACTATATATTATTTGTTTGTTTAGTATTGTAAAGATGAAGAAATAATTTAGGATTAGAAAACCAACAGCTATGGGTCATAAGCCTATTTCATAATACCTGCTTTGAGAAAGGTGATTTCTTTTTGTGTTAAAAAACGCCATTTTCCGCGGGGAATATCTTTTTTTGTTAAACCAGAAAAATACACCCTATCGAGCTTAATAACTTCATAGCCTAGATGTTTAAAAATGCGTCGTACAATACGGTTCTTTCCCGAATGAATTTCAATGCCTACTTCGTAGCTGTTTCCCTTTACCAGACTAAGTTTATCGGACTGAATAAAGCCATCTTCCAATTCAAAACCGTTTTCAATTTTATCTAAGTCTTCCTTAGTAATAGGCTTATCAAGGAAGGCGTGGTATATCTTACGGTGCTCATGGCTTGGATGCGTTAGTCTTTTAGCTAAATCACCATCGTTGGTCAGTAGTAAAACGCCAGTGGTCATTTTATCCAGTCTCCCTACAGGATAGATGCGTTCGGTGCAGGCGTTTTTAACAATATCTATAACCGTGCGCTTGGCATGAGGGTCGCTCAGTGTTGTTACACAATCCTTGGGCTTATTTAAAAGGACATAAACTAATTTTTCGGGATTTAATTCTTTTCCTTCGTAGATAACGGTATCCGACTTCTTAACCATAGTGCCTATGGTAGAGATTACCTGACCATTTACCTGAATTAATCCTTCGCTAATAAGTCTGTCTGCCTCGCGACGGCTGCATACTCCCGCATTGGCAATAAATTTATTCAGTCTAATCTCTTCTGCATCAGCCGATGTAGGATTATTTCGTGGCGGTGTTGGGTTTAGGGATGTTATCTCAGGTTTATTTTTCTTCTTGGAAGGACCTTTTCGATGTCCTTTAAAACTTTTTTCGCTCATCTTATGCTTTTTACACTTATTCCTTTAAGTTTTGTGCAAAGGTCATAAATTTAATTGAAAAATAAGGCTATCGTGATTAAATAGTCTTCCTCGTCTAGGCAATCGTGATGAAATGGGGGTTTTAAATTATACCTTTTTGATCATTAATAAGACCTAACTATTTCAGTAAGGCAGAGAAACAGGTATTGGTATTACAATACTTTACTTTCTGATTTGCCATTACTTAATCGGGTAGTAATGATATCGCCACTTTTTAAATCTTTTGCATTTTTTACTGCTTTACCATTCAGGTAAGTAATTGAATATCCTTTTTTTAATACGTTTTGAGGATCGAGCAGGTTGTTGGTTTTCTCCAAAAGCAATAAGTTGGAATTTTTATTATTGATAAAGAATTTGAGGCGTGCAGATAACCGGGGAGGAAGTTGGGTTAGTTTTAACTGCTCAGTGTTCATCTTATTTGTAGTGGCCGATTTAATTCTTTGCGTTGATAGGGTCAAATTGTTTTTATTACCATTGATAAATTTTACAGAAACTGCCCCAATTAGATGCATTATGTGATTGAGATGATTGTTTTGGGATGTTATACTATTCATAACCAATGGTTTAAGTCGGCTTGAGGATCTGTCAAATAGAATGCTGCTTTTTGAAATGATTTCGCGTGTGGCAGATACGATATTATCTTTCATGGAATCTAATTGGTTGTCGAAGTCTGAAATTAATTCCAGCAGGTGTTCGGCAACGGCAGTGGGTGTTTTTAGTCGGGTATGGGCTACATAATCCACAACCGTCTCATCGCGTTCATGACCTATACCTGAAAAAACGGGTAGAGGAAATTGGGCAATATTATAGGCAATCCAGTAATTATCGAAACACATTAAATCAGAAGAGGATCCGCCACCGCGGATAATAACTACTACATCGAAAAAATCCTCGTATTCATATATACGGTCGAGGGCTGCAGTGACCGAAGCTTCTGTTTTTTCGCCTTGCATAATAGCCGGGAATAGTTTGATGTAGAATTTATATTCCTGGCTGTTGTTGTTGAGTTGATTACAGAAGTCTTCGTACCCGGCAGCTGTAGGAGAGGAGATTACAGCAATTTTCTGAGGAACAAGAGGTACTTGCAGATCCTTGTTCATATTGATAACACCTTCTTCACTTAATTGATTTAATATGGCCTGTTTTTTTTGTGCCATATCTCCCAGCGTATAATTGGGGTCAATATCTCTTATGTTCAGACTAAAACCATATACCTCCTGAAAATCGATGCTTACACGGACCATCACTTTAAGCCCGGCAGCCAGGTTTTGCCCTGTTGCTCTAACAAAATAAGGTTTAATCATTCGATAGGAATAGGCCCAAATGTTAGCGCGAGACTTAGCTATTATTTGTTCTGTGTTATTATCTTTCTCTATCAGCTCCAGATAGCAATGACCGTTTCTTACCTCTCTTATTTCACTTATTTCAGCCACCACCCAATAAGTATCAGCAAAGGAGCTATGTATGGAGTCTTTTATTTGTGTGTTTAATTGGAAAAGAGAAATTGAAGTTTCGCTCATAGCTTATTGTTTGAGGATTTTAAAAGTTTGAGTGTATTGCTTTTGCTTTAACTGAAAAATATATATACCTGCCGATAGGTAGTTAAGGTTGTTGATGCGAATGTAGTTTTGAGTGGGGAAGTTATGCATATAAACAATGTTACCGGTTATATCGAAAATAGAAATGGTACAAGTAGTTATGCTATTTGTGTCATTGGTAATGGTGATATAGTCACTAAAAGGATTTGGGGATAGTTGATATTGTGTTTCTATCTCCATATCGTATGCAATGCCGCTGTTACTTAGAGCTTTTGAAAAATCAGGAATGCCATACCCAAAGCTGTCATCAGGCTTATCATATTGGTTACTCTGACTTTTTACTAACTCTAGTATTTCTACATTGGTTAGGTTTGGGGCAGCTTGCCATAAACAGCTTATAAAACCGGTGATAACAGGAGCAGAAAAGCTGGTGCCATCTCCGGTGGTTATGCCTGTGCTACTCTGCAGAGCGGTATCGTCGCCTAATGCCGCGATATCGGGTTTTATACGACCATCGTAAGAGGGGCCATAGCTGCTAAAGCCGGCTCTGGTGCTATCGCTTTGCATAGCTGCTACTCCCAGAATGTTTTCTCCATCGGCCGGTGAAATAATATATTTCCAGTCCGAATAGCCTTCGTTTCCCGCACTATTAACAATAAGCATCCCTTTTGAAAAGGCAATTTGGGCACCTTGTACACAAATAGTTGTTTCTCCATCCATATCCTCATATGAATAATCCATTGAAGGATCATCAAAAAGGTAATATCCCAGCGAAGAATTAATCACATCAACTCCAATACTATCGGCATATTCTGCCGCCACCACCCAGTTGTATTCTTCTATGGGGTATTCGCTGTTGGGGTCTTCGGTTCGCAGCAGAAGATAGGTGGCTTGGGGAGCAGAACCTTTAAATTCACCATCAATAAACCCTCCCATAATAGATAAAACATTGGAACCATGGGTGGCTTCTACTTTATAAACGCTTTCGTTTGGAGAAACAAAATTGACAGCGCCCAGTATTTGATTGTTTTGCCATAGGTGATCGAAAGATGACCATTCATCTACAGAGCCGAAGCCGTTATCCAAAACAGCAATGAGCATGCCATGGCCTTCGTACCCTGCCTGGTGAAGATACTGTCCGTTGACTGTTTGTGTTTGAGTATAGCTTGCTCCATAGCTGTCATATGTTTCACTGGTAAACTTGGGGATAGCCCCGGGTTCGATATATTTTTTAATGGTAGATGCCGTAGATGAGGATTCCCAGATGATAACAGCATCTGAAATAAAAGACACCCTTGAAATGGTATCAATCAGTGATGAATTGGCGCATTCCACTATACACCCATTTAACCATTTGGATGCCCAATATATTGTCAGGTCCATTTTTTTTAGGCTATCGAGATAGGATGCACTTACTGGTAGGTCTTGCTCAATAATTTCAATAGATTGTTTTAGCCTTCTTTCTATGGCTCTTTGCGACAGGAATTCTTCCGGATGAGAAATTGAATATTCGTTATTTGCTTTATCTGTAAATGTCACAAAGTATTTTTGTGCATCGCTCAGGGTTGAAAATGCAATTAAAATAATGAAGGTGATATGTATTTTAAAGTTCGTCAATCGCCATTTTTTAATAGAACTTCCATTATACTCAGGTATTCGTTTATCTGCCGTTTACTGACCTAAAGAGATCCTAAAATTCAGGAATACCCAGGTAGTATCTACCACAGGATTTATGGATTTACATACCCCGTATGTACTCGCCCGGGTTGTGACGGTATTCTTCAGGATCTTTCAGATGTCCTTTGTTTTTCTCAAATTCTTCGAATAGCTTTTTTTGGTTCTCATCAAAGGTATCTTCGTTTAAAATTTTACCTTCTTTATATTCAATTTTGTACGATAATAACCCGTTGGCAGTAAAAACATACCATACTCCCTCTTCAACACCATTTAAAAACTGTCCCTGTATTTCGGGTTTACCGTTTTCAAAATATAAGGAATAAGGACCTTCTGTTTTTCCGTTGGCATGAGCAGCTCTGAGTTTTATATTTCCCGATTCATGGTATTTGTACCAGATCCCATCTTTAATATTTTCTTTCCATTCTATTTCTTCGGCTTTTTTGCCATTTTTATAGTAATAGGTAGAGATTCCATTTTTTAAACCATTGGAATAATATTCACTGGTGTACAAATAGCCCTCAGGAGAGAAGAATTCCCATTTACCATCCTTTTCTGTTTTCAGGTATTTGCCTTTGGCCGTTAATTTACCATCTTCAGAATAGGTTTCTGCTTCACCATATTCGCCATTTTCATCGTAATTAATTATCACTTTGGGGTTGCCGTTGAGATGAAAACGCTTCAGCTCTCCAACCGGCTTATCGTCTTTAAAAGTAACGCTATAGGCTAATTTCCCATTGTTATATCGTTTTTCCCAATAACCTTGTTTCCTTCCTTGTGCATCTTTCTGATTAAGCTGACTGGAAATGGTTGTGTCTGGAGCTGTCTTTTTTGAGGGTATAACATTGCCAAAAACATCAGTTACCTGTGCATGAATGATCGTGATAGAAAAAATTAAAGTAATAATCAGTGCTGATATCTTCATTGCGTTTTATTTTTTATCAGCCACAAATTTAATAAGACTTACTTACAATGTAATGTATTAAGCCAATTATTTAAACAGTAATATCAAGCATGATATCAGAGTTATAACGAGCGTAGAATTTTTGAATATTTTAGAAGGTATTTTTGAGTTTAATCTCTTCCCTATAAATGACCCCAGATAGAGGATGGGTGAGAAAAGAGCTACTAATCTTAGACTTTCCGATGTGATTAAGCCTGTTAAAGCATAACCAACAATGGCTACTGCAGCAGTAAATACGCTAAACCAGGAAAAAATCTCTCTGAATTGTTGATTGTTTACTTTAGCAGCATTTAAAAATATAGCTAAAGGAGGTCCGCTTACCGAAGTGGCACCATTTAAAAATCCGATGACTGCACCAATAATAGGATAGCTTATGTCCGGTATTTTTATCGAAGATTTTAATTTAAAAAAGGAGAGGCCGGTTAGTGTAAGGAATATCAGGCTAATGGTATGGGTTAAATTATCTTCGGTAACATGTTTTAAAATAAGGACTCCCAGTATAGTAAATAAACATCCGGTTACTATTAAGGATTTAGCTTGAGAAGGGACTAAGTTTATATCCTTTTTTTGAAGAATAATTATAGTTGATGAAATAAAGTTACACATAACAAGCACCGGAATAATTTCGCTGGGAGAATACCATAATAATAATGGAGGTAAACTTACCAGTGCAAACCCAAATCCGGAAATTCCTTTTATCAGACTGGCGATAGAAACAATTGATATAATCCAGAATATTGTCATTTTATCAATAAATTGATGTTAAGTAAATAAGAGATGATCCTCCAATAATTGCCCATAGTAATATGCCAAAAATAAAACTCTTTAAGCCGGCCTGTTTTGCGTCTTTAATAGACATTTCAGAACCAATTAAAAACAGAGCAATCACCATTCCTCTTTTGCCCAGCCATTTAAATTGTCCAAACGTTGATTGCCATTCTGGCAGAAAATGAGCAAATACGATGGCTACTACAAATAACCCTATAAAAATAGGGAATTTGAAAGCTTTTTTGTCATTATTTCTTTGTGTAAATGCAATGATTAAAGCTAAAGGGATGATCCATAGAGCTCTGATAAGTTTAACTGTAGTGGCTATTTCAAGAGCTTGTTTACCATAAATAGCTCCGGCTCCCACAACAGAACTGGTATCATGAATGGCAATAGCTGCCCAGTGACCAAAGGTTTCCTGACTCATATTAAAATAATGCCCAATGTGGGGAAAGATAAGCAGAGCAACGGCATTCAAGACAAAAACAACTATTAAAGAAAATGATACCTGATTATTTTTTGCGTTCAGAACATTTGCAATAGCTGCTATTGCACTGCCGCCACAGATAGCTGTGCCCGCTGATATTAATAAGCCTGTTTTGGCTTCTATTTTGAAAAGCCGGGTTAATAATATGCCAGCACCCATAACAGTTACTACCGATAAAGCTGTTTCTAAAAATGCACTCTGCGATGTGGCAATTACTTGAGTCAGATTCATGCC
>JBFHEL010000181.1:0-8241 GCA_041584155.1 Saccharicrinis sp. | reverse complement strand
TTTTATCAATAATCAACACCCAACATTCAATTTTCATTTTTTTATTCAATGCTTTGTGCTGTTAACTTGAGCGTTGAATGTTCTGTATTGAATATTCAACATTCATTCTTTCTTAATTTAAAATATTCAACATTCAGCATGGAATATTCAATTTTCATTTTATCCTGTGTTACTATGTTCTACACTTGAACCTTGAGCGTTCTGTATTGAATATTGAACATTCCCATTTTATCAATAATCAACACGCAACATTCAATTTTCATTTTTTTATTCATTGCTCTGAGCTGTTAAACTTGATCACTGAATGTTCTGTATTGAATATTCAACATTCATTCTTTCTTAATTTATTACATTCAATTTTCATTTATTATAGTAAGCGGTACAGGGTTCTCAACGTGCCCTACCGGGCGAGCATTCTTTGTCACTTCTGCATCAAAATTCTGCATGGCCTCTTTCAGTTGAGCAACAATCTCCGGATATTGATCCTTTAGATTCGTTTCCTCGGCAATGTCGGTCTTTAAGTTGTATAGCGTTTCTTCGCCATTTACCATGCGAAGTTTCCAATCTTTCCATCTCACTGCTTCCAATGTTCCCCAATGCGAATAGAAAAAGTACTCGTATGGACTTGCAGCACCATCTATTAGCACCGGCATGATGTCTTTTCCATCGATGATACGATCATCAGGCATATTTACCCCTATCAGTTTTGCAAACGTCGGCAACACGTCCATGGTTGTCATCAATTGGTCATTCACAGTACCTGCCTCTATCTTCCGTGGCCAGCGAATCACAGTAGGCATGCGCATTCCTCCTTCCAAGGTTTGCCCCTTATGACCTCTTAAAGGTTTAGTTGAACCTCTTTTATTAACAGACCCGTTATCGCTAGTAAACAGCACAATAGTATTGTCATCAATACCTTGTTCTTTTAGTGCTGCAAGTATTTCCCCTACAGACCAGTCGATCTCATATATAGCCGTAGCGTATAAGTCTGATGCTGCTTTAACCCCATCAGTTAATACTTGTTGATATTTTTCTTTAATCTCTGCCGAAGCAGCTAAAGGACCATGAGGAACAGGGTGAGCTACATAGAGGAAGAAGTTTTCTTCTTTATGATCTTTGATAAATTTTACAGCACGTTGGGTAATCCTTCGGGTCAAATAATCCTTATCAGGATCCAGTTCAATAACCTCATCCATTTCAAGCAGGGGCAGGGGCGGAAAGTTAAAATATTCATTTCTTGGATGCCTCGGGGTAATATCGTGACTGTAAGGCAATCCAAAATACACTTCAAAACCTTGATTGGTTGGCAAAAATTGGGGCTGATCGCCCAAGTGCCACTTGCCAAACATCCCGGTACGATAACCCACTGACTGGGCCACTTCAGCAATAGTTACCTCATCAGGGTTCAAGCCGTTACCATCTGCGGCCAAGCAAACCGGGAAACGTTTAGCTGAAGGAACATTAGGCAACTTCACTGTCAAGCTAGAAGGAGGCTCCATGCTTACCCGCCGGGGATAACACCCTGTCATTAATGCCGCACGCGACGGTGTACACAAAGGTGCTGCCACATAAAAACTTGTAAGTTTTGCACCTTCCTCAGCCATTTTATCAATATGTGGGGTATAAACCTGCGCACCGCCAAAACAACTCAAATCTCCATACCCCTGATCATCAGTAAAAATAATAATCAGATTGGGTTTCGTATTATTTTGTGCGTTACATACATTCAATAAAAAAATGCATCCCAACAGAATCGTAAGCCTTCTCATTTTTAGTTCTTAAAATTGATTCAGTATTTATAATATCATAGTTTAATCTCAAACGATTGAGCCTCTTCAATCGTTACCCCCTTCAGTTTCTTTGTCCCAACTCCGTTCAGTGAAAAGCTATTCAACTCCACTTGACCTGACAAAACCATAAGTTCAGCACTTTGATCTTTTACCTTGCAGGTTCCCCATGCGTATCCATTGCTCCAGAAGTAGGTTCCCGGTATTGAGGTGAATGACATAGTTTTATTTACAGCTGAATAATGAAATCCGGACAGCGCAGGGACTGCCCCCCAGCTGGACATTGCACGAACATAATTATTACCGCATTCCGCCTCATTGAAAGGATTGCGTTTTAGTCCGTCATACCTGTTTCTAATATTTTTAATGCAGGTTAAACCGTTATCCAGCAACCCTTCATAGAACATTCCAATAGCCGCCGTATATTCAAAACCGGTCATGGCTTCGGTAAAGTAAGGAAAAGGATGTGCCGGACGTTTTCCAGGATAACTGGCCATAACAAGTGATTTTTCGTCGGCCAACACAAAGGATCGCATGCAGTTAAAATCTGAGTTGCTGTCCTCGCGGAGGTTATATTTCATAATGCTGTTTAGTGTAATCTTTATGTTTGTTTCATTAACAAGGTAGCCAAGTCCGGAAATATGTGCCAGAAATTGCCCTACCAACTGATCGACCAAACAGCCCTCACCAAGCTGATAGGCAGGACTTCCCAAATCTTTCGATTCCAGACCTTTTATTAATGAAGCAGCAATATGATCACGGCTTTTAGGTGGCTGAATTAGGTGGATATAATATTCACCGTTGAACAGATTTTCGTCTGTCCATTTGCTCCCTCTGTCAAACAGGCTGCGACAGATTTTTGCAAATGCAACATCGCCCGTATAACGTGCCATCTCCTCTGCAGCCCTGAGTGCACCGAGGTACCAAATTCCCATTTGAGGATTAGGTCCAAAATACTGAACATCCATGGTGTTGTGCTGACAACCATCCATCACTCCGTCTTTATTTTCGTCCCAGCCACCTTTAATCCAACAAAATTCCATCGACTTTTTAATATTTGGCCAGAGTTTTTTTAGTAAGGTATCGTCACCACTCAGCTGCCAGTCCCGATACATTCTCATCACACTGCCCATCTGCCCGTCGGCAGCAGGCCTATTAAACACTTTTGCACGTTCAAGGGGCAATCCCACACGAAAACTCATAAGTCCATTAATCGGATTGGTGGCATAACCAAATTCAACCTCACGCATGGAACAAGCCAAATCTCCAAACAGGAATGGAGTTGCCTGCTCGTAATTCCACACATGGGTGCAATTTCCGTAACAGACCCCTGTATAAGGACCGGTGCCCTCCCAGCCATAGAATTTACCATCAGCCGTACGAAAACAGGTCTGAGTACGTAGGGTAGACGTGTTGTTCAAGGCTGCTTCTTTTACAACAGTGGGCAACGAACTATTTACAAAAGCATTAACAAATGTTTTCGTTTTATTTTCCAGATTTAATAATTCAGGGTTAGTCTTTTCGGCCACATCCCATGCATCTACATACATTGTAGCATAATAATTTGTAAGCGTGTTGTTGAATCCGTCATCAGCAGGTGTCCAGCTTTTACGGTTTGGGAAATGCCAAGTGAGGAAGAATGTAACTTCACGACTACTATTAGGAGGAAGACTTACTTCTACCGCCAGAGAGGACATAGGCCGATCTTCATTGTTAGGATCCCGGCTTTCGAGTTGTCCATCGGCACTAAAATCATCCCAGAAATCTAAACGCGAGTTGCCCCACTCGTCTTTGCTCCAAGCGGTACGATAGCTAATATTTTCATCATTTGAAGCGGACATGGCAATAGTTCCATAGCTATCAGAACCCCTTTCGACACCATCCGAAGTCATGAAAATACCCTGCACATATTTTCCTTTTCTAAATTCATTTTGATTCTCCTTTGCTCCAACAGCAACAAAGGCGCCTCCTCTTCCTTTGGATTCCAGATCAGACCCATCCATTCCAATAAAATTTGGCATACTTCCACAAACCGAGGCAAACACCTCTTGATCAGTAGAATTGGTCAATTCGTATGTAATCACAGCAATGGGAATACCACTGGCATCCGCATCTCCGGGTATTAATGGGTTAAATGCTTTCATGCGCACATCAAGAGGCACATCAGTGTCGGAAAGCAACACCTGACCAAAAGGATAAGCTGCTTTAAAAACACAAGATTCAAAACGGGGAAAACCATGATTCGGAACCGGACTGCCAAACGCCCCTTCACAATAAGATACATCCAACGGCCCCTCAAGCACACGTGTCACACGTTTGCCATCGGCAGTACGGGTGAATAAAGCAAAAAATGGCCCTATGTATCTACGGTCTTCACTGGTTGGGATATAACCTTTGGCAGGGGTGTTCATGACTTCCCAATCACGCAAATCACCACGCCCACCAAGAGACACCGTACCTGTACCAATACCCCCAATCGGCATCGCGATTCTGGCAATATGATTCTGGTCGTATGAAGTCAACACAGGCCAATCAGAATCTGGCTGCTGAGCATATAAATGACTAACAAAAAAAGTAAATAAAAGCAATATTACCTGCGTTTCCATTTTACTCATAACTGATAATTTACAATTCAACATTCAACACATCTGATACATGAAGTGTTTCTCCCTTTAATTTTTTTGAGCCTACTCCGTCCAGAGAAAAGCCCTCAAGCTCTATTGAACCGGAAAGCACCGTTAAAACAGCTTCCTTTTCTTTCACCTCGCACGTACCCCAGCTGTATCCATTACTCCAGAAATAAGTTCCAGGCTTAGAAGTAAACGACATGGATTTATCAATGGCTGAATAATGAAAGTTTGAAGTTGCCAAAACACCTGCCCATGCAATCATGCTGCGAGAATAATGATGACCACACTCTGCTTCGTTAAACGGACTGCGCTTTTTACCATCGTAGCGGTCACGTATATTACGGATGCATTTTAAACCATCTTCTGTTAATCCTTCCTGCAACATACCTATGGCGGCCGTGTATTCAAAACCCGTCATTACCTCGGTAAAGTAAGGGAAAGGTTTTTCGGGACGTTCACCTGGGTAAGCGGCCATGATCAAAGCCGATTCGTCACCTAAAGCATATGACCTATGAAAGTTGGCATGAGAGTACATTTTATCCACATAATTGTATTTCATGATAGATACCGTGGTCTGCTTAATATTATTTTCGTTACCCAAATATCCCAAACCTATAAGATGTGCAAATACCTGCCCAACCAACTGATCCACCAAAACACCTTCGCCTAACTGATAGTCGGGTGATGTAAAATCGGTTGCTTTGACTCCGGTGGTTACCCCCATAAGAGATGGCGCTACATTATCAGCTGACATTGGTGGCTGTATATGCTGTACGTAGTATTCGCCATTAAACAAGTTTGCATCCATCCATTCCGAACCTTCGGCAAAAAGAGTGTTACAGGTCTTTGCAAATTTCTTATCACCAACATAATTAGCCATAATAGCGGCCGACTTAAGAGCACCCAGGTACCAGAAACCCATTTGCGGGTTAGGGCCAAAATATTCCACATCCATGGTGTTGTGTTGAGAGCCTTCCATCACTCCATTTTTATCGGCATCCCATCCTCCGGGAATCCAGCAAAACTCCAATGATTTTTTCACCTTAGCCCAGTGTTCTTTTAGAAATGCATCATCACCGGAAAGTTGCCAATCGCGGTAAAACTTCATCACACAGCCCATTTGCCCATCAGCGGCGGCTTTACCCCACACCTGTGCCGAATCTAAAGGTAAATATGCTCTGAAACTCATTAAACCGTTCTCGTCAGTAGCGTATTTATACTCCACTTCGCGCATGGTTTTGGCCAGCTCGCCAAATAGGAAAGCTGTGGTTTGTTCATAATTCCAGACGTGGGTACAAGAACCAAAACAACTACCCCTATCGTCAAAAATTCCTTCCCAACCGAGTAATTGTCCACTTCTTATTCGAAATGCCAGCTGAGTGCGCAGATGTGCAACATTAAACAAGGCAGCCTCCTTTACCTCTTCCGGGACATCGCTCTCTATCAAAGAATTAACAAATAGTTTTGTCTTTTGCTCCAAATCATCAAGGTGAGGAAGTGTTTGGGTTATCACATCCCAGGAATCTTTATACTTTGTGGTATAATAATTCCCCATTGTCGCTTTCATCATTTTCTGAAAACCAGGCTTATCCCAGGTTTGGCGGTTAGGAAAATGCCATGTAATTAAAAAACGAAAACTCTTTTCTTCACCGGCTTTCAAAGTTGTTTTTACGGCCATAGAGCCCATGGGCGCATTGGCTTCGTTGTTCTCGCGTGGTTCCAGAACACCATCGTCACTAAAATCGTCCCAAAAATCCAGTCGTTTTTTGTCCCAACGACCCGTTTTCTTTTGCCATGCCGTACGATAGGTTGTTTGGCCTTTGCTTAACGAAACAAAGCTCATGGTTCCCCATTGCTCGCTCGTTGAATCTACACCATTAGATGTATAGTGAATGCCTTTCAGCCCATCTTTTTCACGGATATTGTTCACATTCTTAATAGCCTTTCCTCTTGTTCCATCAAAACCTATAAAGTTCTGAATCGTACCTGCAAGGGAGATATTGATCTCTTTTGAACTGGTATTTTTCACGGTGTAATTCAGAATCATCATCGGAATACTGCTATTATCTACATCGCCGGGAATAAGTGGATTAAAAGCACCAACAACAACTTCAACCGGAAGTGCTTCGTCACTTAATACTGCCTGACCAAACGGATAAGCGGTTTTAAACTGAGTGTGGCCAAAACGCGGCAGTCCAATCTGATTAGCTATCGCTCCATTCGCAGCTTCGTAATCAGACTCATCGGGCAAACCTTCAAGCAGTCGTGTGTGTGTATTTCCCTCGCCATCCTCGATGAAAATGGCAAAGAATGGCCCCTTTTCTTTTACCGGGCCCCAGTTTTCAAGCGTTGGGTTAAATCCTTTGGCCGGACGGTTCATGATTTCCCAATCCTCCAAAGAACCTCTTCCGGTTAACGAGATGGTTCCGGTGCCAATACCGCCAACGGGCATTTTTATTTTTTGTAAATGCTCTTGGTCGTAGGTTTTGAGTACAGGCCAATCGGAGTTTACTTCTTGCGCATTAAGATGGTTGGAAGCAATGAATATAATAGCGATGATTTTGAATAGCTTCATAAGTTATTGTTTGATGTTTTGTGCCAATATTTCAGCGATTATAGCTGCACCTTCAGCTTCAGGATGTACGCCATCGGGTACCAAATTATCTTTCCCAATGAATGGCGTATATAAATCAATCACTGGCAAATCATTTTCCTGAGCCAACCTTTTTATGATAGGAAGAATCTCCTGACTCACTACCTCTCCATCAATTCTAAACTTACTGTGTTTATAAACAGGAACAGGTAAACAAAGAAATATCTGTGGCTGTGGCTGAATGGTCATAAAAGTGTCTATCAAACTCTGATAATCATTTTTAAATCTTTCAGGATTCCAATTACCGGGTTTTGAATCATTTGTTCCTAACTTTATGGTGATAATATCCGGTTGTACAGCAAAAACATTGGAAAATTCATTACATTTCCAGTAGGTAAAATTACTTTCCCTCATAGCTGTTGTACCGCTCCGGCCACAATTAACCACGCTGTAATCTTTACCTAAAAGATCATCTAAGACTTTAGGATAAGCCGTTTTACTTTGCCACTTATGTTTGGATCCTTCAGTTATGCTATCGCCCACACAGGCCACCATTTTAGGTCGCACTGTGCACGACGTTAATAAAACAAAACCTAATGCAATAATAACTAGTGTTTTTCTCATTTTAATAATTTTTCCTGTTTCACGAATAAGCATTTATTGACTATAAAAAAATAAGCATTTAAACCGGAAATATTTATAGTGATTATTAACTATTCTTCTTTTTATTTTTTCTTTTCCTTGCTTCCAGCACCTTCTTATGTATCCACCCCAACTCAGGATAAGGACCTATTTCTGCTCTGTAACTTTGTAAGATTTCGTCCAATTCTTTTTCTATCTCAGGGTATTGGCCATATACATTAACTGTTTGGTAAGGATCTTTCCTAATGTTATACAACTGTTTAAGTGGAGCATCAGATCGTATCTTCCCGGCCTCAATATCGCTATTGACTTGCTTAGTTAGTTTGGTTGCTGCAGCGCCACCTAAGGTATGTGAACCCACTAATGTGTCCTGAAATCCACCTTCATTCTGTGCCGCAATATACACCCAGTCGCCTTTTCGCACGGTGAGATGACTCGGACAGTTGGGAGATACGATTAAAACATCACGTAAGGGATCTTTCGTCTCTCCTAACAATTCTGGTAATTGATTAATGCCATCGGGGCATTCTTCCTTTGTTAAAGATTGATTAGTAATTTCTGCAAAAGTGGCTAAAAGGTCCACTTGACT
>JBFHEL010000180.1:0-8249 GCA_041584155.1 Saccharicrinis sp. | reverse complement strand
TTTTAGGCTCTGGCGGCAGAGAGCATGCGCTGGCCTGGAAACTAAAGCAAAGCCCTAAATTATCAGAATTGTTTATCGCTCCGGGTAATGCCGGAACTGCCAGTTTGGGAACTAATATAGCACTTGATCCTAATGATTTTGCTGCGGTAAAAAAAGCAACTATCAATAATCATATTGACATGGTAGTGGTTGGACCGGAGGAACCTTTGGTAAGAGGAATTAAGGACTTCTTTTTGAATGATCCCGCCTTAGCTGCTATACCTGTTATTGGTCCGGGTAAAAGAGGCGCTCGCTTGGAAGGCAGTAAGGAATATGCTAAAAACTTTATGGCTACTTATGGTATCCCTACCGCCAAATATAAATCTATTACTCCTGATAATCTGCAGGAAGGATTGTCTTTTTTAGAGGAATTAAAGGCGCCTTATGTATTAAAGGCCGATGGCTTAGCAGCTGGTAAAGGGGTGTTGATCCTCGATAATCTGGATCAGGCTAAGAAAGAACTGAAAACCATGTTGGAGGGTAAGTTTGGCGATGCCAGTAAGAAAGTGGTTATAGAAGAGTTTTTAAGCGGCATTGAACTTTCAGTGTTTGTATTAACCGATGGTTCTGCTTATGTTGTGCTTCCTACTGCGAAGGATTACAAGAGAATAGGAGAGGGTGATACAGGACTGAATACAGGAGGAATGGGCGCCGTGAGTCCTGTTCCCTTTGCCGATAAAAAATTTATGAAAAAGGTTCATAAGAAAATTGTTTTCCCAACCATTCAGGGACTTATTTCCGAAGAGATACCTTACAAAGGGTTTGTCTTTATTGGATTAATTAAAGTTGGAGAAGAGCCTTATGTAATTGAATATAATGTGCGAATGGGTGATCCTGAAACAGAAGTGGTTATCCCTCGTATAAAAAATGATTTATTGGAACTGTTTATTGCAACCAGTGCTAAACAATTAAAGGATCATGTTATTGAGATTGATGATCAGGTAATGACTACTGTGATGATGGTCTCAGGTGGTTATCCCGAAGCCTATGAAAATGGTAAAGTCATGACTGGTCTGGATAAGGTGAACGATGGAATTGCCTTTCATGCCGGAACAAAATTAGAGGACGGTAAGGTATTGACCAATGGAGGTCGTGTTATTGCGCTTAGTTCCTATGGTGATAATATGCAGGAGGCTTTGGAAAAAAGTTACAAAAATGCCGATGCTATTGAATATGAAGGAAAGTATTTTAGAAAGGATATTGGCTTTGACTTGTAGTTGCTTATATACAATCAATCGCTTATTTTGCTAATGCTTTTATTGAATAGTTAACATGTTAGTAAAGCTGATACATACAAATAAAACAGGAGCATACGGATTTATGCTCCTTATTTTAATCATTCTTTGGATTATACCGATGGTCATTTCCCCGGTTATTATTTCAGAGCGTGTATCAATGATGCCTTTGTGGAAAGTATTTTCCTTTACCGGTAATTATACCTGGTTATCATTGCTCCTAGGTTTTGTATCAGCTATTATTATAACTCTTAGTCTTACACGCTTTAATGGTAAGTATGGCTTGTTAAGTAAACAATCGGTATTGCCGGGCTTTATCTATATTATTCTGATAGGCATTTTCCCGAATCATCAAAGTTTTAATCCTATATGGTTAGTGGCCATATTGTTTATCATTAGTATTGAGTATTTATTCTCGGCGTATAACATTCGAAAAACCATGAAGGATTGCTTCATAGCGTCTTTTACCCTTTCGTTAGCATCCTTGTTTTCGTATCAAACACTCTTGTTAATTCCCTTGTTATTCGTTGCCATGATGTTGCTTAGGCTGCTTACTTT
Organism: Saccharicrinis sp.; assembly: GCA_041584155.1. GTDB lineage: Bacteria > Bacteroidota > Bacteroidia > Bacteroidales > Marinilabiliaceae > Saccharicrinis. Next base: position 6,417 of record JBFHEL010000180.1, on the reverse strand, counting down.
TAAATCGTTTTTAGCAAGTGTTATAGGTGTTTTATTGCCCTGGGTGTATTTGTTGGGATATGAATTGGCCTTGGGAGATACCGCTAATATACTTGTTTACCTACAGCCTTCTGCCGAAAAAATATTGAAAGGATATACCCATTCAACTGTTTCAATAGTATTAATTGTTGAATTAGTTCTGCTATTTGTGCTTTCGCTTTTCTCCATTCTCAATACCTATGGTAAAAAGAAAATATTTACGCGTAAGCAGTATCAGGTTTTTGTTTTTACAGGTATCTATCTGGTTATTTTAATGGCACTTACTGGCTCAAATATGGAGTTGATACCTTTACTGGCCATTCCATTTGCCATCATTATTGCTCATTTTATCGACAATATTTCCTCATGGCTTTGGCAAAATATTACTTTGATTTGTTTGGTGGTTAGTTTAGTGATAGGAAAGTTGTTTTTAATCTAAGGTATGGAACAGGCTAAGCCAACATTGGCCATATATGCTATCCAGGATCGTAACGATAGCCATACGCCTTATTATGTGCACGATCATGGTATAAGTCTGATGCATATGGGTAAGGTTATGAAGCATCTTACCCTGGAGAGAATATCCCGGCAAAAGCACGATAATAAATTGCATCAGATCATCTATCAAATCTTAAAAGAGGAGCATCTGTTGGCTCCTGATCATTTTGATCTGCTATTTGTCGACAATGTAGTTGGCCGATCGGTTATTTCATCCTGTGGGAAATTAAGATTTGAAGCTCCCTTAAATCATACTTTGTTACCAACAATGGAAGAGGGGCGCTGCTGGTGGCTTGATCATGAAAGAAAGGCCTTTGCCATTAATCATGAACTGGCTCATATAAGTAGTTGTTTGCCTTTTTATGGAGGCTTTCAGGAAGATAGTCTTCTTATACATTTTGATGGGGGAGGAAGCCTGTCAAACTTTTCGGCCTGGCAGTATAAAAATAAAACGCTCAAAAACATCACTTTCCATTGGGACTATAAATATTTATCTTCTTTTTTTAATGCCAATGCACTTGTTTTTGGCATCATAGGAGCCGGGTTCAGGGAGCAAAATGCTGTTCCTGGCAAGATGATGGGACTGGCCTCGTTTGGATCCTATTCGAAACAACTGGAAGTATGGCTGGTGGAGAATAACTACTTTGCTGATATCTGGGGTAAAAAGAGTAGTTTTATTCAAAGGGCCCAAACAGATTTTGGCTGGACAAAAGGGAAACTATCTGCCGAAGATCCTTTTTTACAGGATATTGTGGCTACTTTACAGCATATTTTTATTCGGGATTTGCTGGCTGTATTAAAAAGATTACAAATTCAAACCCAAACTAAATATTTGTATTATACAGGAGGATCGGCTTTAAATATTGTTGCCAATAAGGCTGTTGTGGAATCCGGATTATTTGAAGATGTATTCATTCCCCCATGTCCTGAGGATAGCGGTTTATCTCTTGGAGCAGCCGCCTTTATGGAGTGGAAGAAACATGGAAAAGTTCAAATACATTCTCCATACTTAAATAACTGGAAATTAGATGGTGTGTGCACTATAAATAATGCACAAATAAAGCAAGTTGCCAAAGCTATATACGAAGGTAAGGTAATTGGTGTTTGTAATGGTGAGGCCGAAATAGGTCCACGTGCTTTGGGTAACCGCAGTATTATTGCCAGAGCTGATAGCCCGGAGTTAGCTAAAAAAGTGAGTATGGAGCATAAAGGACGTGAGTGGTACAGACCTGTTGCCCCTGTTATGCTCGAAGAAAATGCGAGCTATTTCACAGGAATGAAAGAAATACATCATTTAAGTGACCTGATGCTTCTCGATTTTAAAATAGAAGATGAAAAGAGAAAAGAAATTGAAGGGGTGGTGCATGTGGATGGTACGGCCAGAATTCAGACTATTAGAGAAGAAAAACAAAATCCTTTTATGTATGCCTTGTTAACCACTCTGCATCATCAGTATGCTATCAGGGCATTAATCAATACTTCTTTTAATAAAAGGGGCGAACCCATTGTACATACTGCAGAAAATGCGCTGCAATCTGCACAAAACATGCATATTGATGGGGTAGTGATCAATGGTTTTTTAACCATGCTTAAGCCATAAACATAGTGTTTTGGCAATTTCTGAGCCATTCAAACCAATATCTTTTCGTACTGTATATTTTTTGGGTATAGATAATATTGTAGGATTAGGTTAGGTTTATAAATTGGCGTTTTAAGATTTGCTGCCTATCTAGCTTCTATTGATCTCAGCAGGAATACCAAAAAAACTAAGCATAACTTTAGCGGCAGCTCTTATAATAATGTGGTTTGCAATAACGGTGACTTTTGAAATCGATGCTTTGTGAGTACTCAATCCATTGTACCATTCTCTGCGTGCTCCCGGCTCAAAACCTGTCATATGAGTACAATCCCAGATAAAATTGTATTTTTTAGCAGGATTTGATTCTAATTCAGCACACCATATTCGTGTGCTTTCTTCACTTGCTTGCTGTGTAAAGTGACCATTGAATTCAAAGTGAATACAGGTGTTGTCACCGTTATCGCCCTTGTTTATCTTAATTTGTTCAGAGAAATACTTCATTTGCTTGTAGTTAGAATAAAATAATTTAATGCCGATTTAACTATTGAATTAACATTTGATAGTTTTGCCATAAAACTTAACTTCTATTGTTTAAATAGTTATCTTTTTAACTATGTTAAAATAATCAAAATTTTATACACTTTGAAGAGTTGTATTGGTATAATTTTGATAAAAAATTAAGATATTATAGAATATGTTGATAGTGTATATGTTAGCTATTATCTCTACGTATTTCTGCTGATTTGTATTGGCTGACGATAAGGATTGTGTGATATATAGTTCAATATGTTTATAAAAATATGACGTTCAAATGGCCAGTCAGTGCATGAAATTCTTTGAAAAATGACTAAAGACAAAATGGATTTTTTAATATAACCTGAAGGTAATCCGGGAATATATTTATTTCACGTGCATTAAAAATCATTTTACCTTTTTAAGCATTAATATAGGAACTCTATTTTCCGACATTCATGTATATAGTTTTGCCGATATCTTACATTAATGTGAGGCGATTTACCTGGTTATATTGTTATGTTCAAGATATACAGGATGATGTGAATTGTGGCATAATTTTTATTTAACATGTTGGTATATCAGCCCATCTGCCTGATTTGGTTTGTTAAAATCAGTAGATAGATACTCTTTTATCAGGAAAGTCCAATTGAAATAGGATGTATTTGTAAGTTGTCTGATCAGCACTTTCATACTAAAGAATGTATCCTGTTTATCATATGGTTTCCCAAAGGAATTAATATTTATAAATTTACAGACTTAAAAATTAATAAATATGAAATTAAGCGCACGTAATAATTTAAAAGGAGTTGTGAAGTCTATAGAAGAAGGACTTATCACATCTAAAGTAGTTATTGATCTGGGTAACGGAAATCAGGTAGTTTCCATTATTTCAAAAGATGCCATTGCAGATCTTGATTTGGAAGTAGGTAAAGAAGCTTATGCTATTGTAAAATCGACTGAGGTGATTATAGGTGTTAACGAATAATTAAGTCAATAATGACAAATGTTGATTTACATATCCATATCAGTAACGATGATAAATTGCTTGTTAATCCCGAAAGGGTAAGGCTTTTGAGGTTGGTTGCTTCAACAGGTAGTTTGTTAAAAGCTTCTGAAAAAATGGACATGTCATACAATAAAGCCTGGAATATGTTGGATGCTGTTAATAAGGTTTCTGCATCTCCTGTGCTTGAAAAGGTGCGTGGAGGAAAAGGAGGAGGAGGAGCCGTCCTTACGGAGTATGGTAAACTTATTTTGAAAGAATATGAACAAATAGAAAAGGTAGTGAAGTTGTTTAAGGAAAAATTAAATAGGGAAATTAACTTTTAATATTTTTTTGCCTATCGTTATCTCAAAAAAGACAATGAAAATTACCCGCTTTGATTTCCTAAAAATGCCCTTTTTACTTGTATAAGCTGAATATTATAGAACAACTAAATAATGGCGAAAAATAAATGTATATATCACTTAATACCCGCAAAATAAAATGAATAAAACATTAATAAAATCAATTGTTGTTGGGGGGATATTTGTATCACTGATTTTAGTGACCCTAACATTAAATGCGCAGGAAGCAGATAATAATTCGTTTACTGTTAAGTCACCCTTTCTGGAGGTGAATAAAGAAAAGATGTTTAAACCTGTTGTAGGTTTAGAAACATGGGCGACCTATAGTATGGGTGAAGACAATAATGGTACGGAGTATGCTAACCGGGGTGATGTGTCATTTCGTAGGTTTCGTTTTGGTGCCAGTGGCGAACCGTATTCCTGGTTAAAATATTATTTTCAGTTTAATCTTGATCGTCTGGGAGAAGATCCTTATGCTTCCACCAAAGGTTCATATAGTGGCTTTGGAATTTGGAATGCTAATGTTACGCTCAAATTGATTCAAAACAGCGAGCTGTTGCACCTTGAAGCAGGTTATTTTTGGGCGGCTATAAGTCGTGAGTTTAATACCAGTTCCTGGACTATTGGTTCATTCGATAAGATGCGTTCGGTTTGGTATATACGTAATTTTGTAACGGGTAAGGGTAATGGTATTGAAAGTGGTGTTGCACTGGGAGGTTTGAAAAACTTCGATCACTTTGGAATCAGTTATCGTGTGGGAACCTATGAACCGGCATTATATCAGAGTGCAAAATATGGTAACCGTTTATATACCGGGCGTATTATGTTTTCCTTCGGAGATCCTGAACAAACAAGCTATAAATATATGCTTAGTGGTAATCAATGGCGAAATAGAAATGGTGTAACACTGGGTTTAGGCGCTTCAACTCAGGCCAATGGCGCCCTTACCGATTCTACTTATTTTGATCATTCTTCAGCCTATGGTGCTGATATCCTGATTAATTATAAAGGCCTGCGTATTGATGGGGAATATTTTTTACTCAATCGTAATGCTGATAATATGGCCGATTTTGACGGTACCGCATATCATATCCGCCTGGGTTATTCTTTTATTATGAATGAAAAATATATTGAACCGGTAGTGGCTTATAGTCAGTTTGAAGGAGAGGGAAACGCTACACTCTATTCGTATATCGGAGATGACGATACTTTTGACGTTGGTGTCAACTGGTATGTGAATAAAGAAAAATTAAAACTGTCCATACATTATGTTATGCAAGAAGGAAGCGCTTCATCGAACACTGGGGACTATGTTGGACTGTGCTGTCAGGTAAGATTATAAAACCGGATCATATATTATATCCAAATAGTCATTGTGTGCCATTATTTATTGAGGATAAGTATTGATGCATCTTAGAATTTTAAATTATGGGTTATTATGTATATGGTAATGCTGAGACATTGATTTTTAGTGTATAAACCAAGTCATATGAACACTTTCCAACACAACCAGTCCCGCATTTTGCGGGAGAAAAAATAGGACTATTGGAACTAAAATTTTAAACACATGAAGAAGAATTTTGTACAGTTATTAAGTTTATCAATGGCATTTGCCTATGTCTTTCTTGCGTTCTCTTGCAGAACAGGTCATCAACAGGATAACCTGCCCAATTCCAATGGACATCAGTCTATTATGGTTTTTGCTGGTGCCAGTTTAACTGATGTGTTATCGGAGATTATTGATTCGTTTGAAGTAAAATATCAGATAAAGGTACAAATGAATATGGCATCAAGCGGTACATTAGCTCGTCAGATAGAACAAGGAGCAGCACCTGATATTTATATTTCGGCGAGTAAGAAATGGGCTGATTATGTGGATAGTTTAGGGTATTTGTTAGCTGGAACAAAATCAGCCATTGCAGAAAATGAACTGGTTTTAATAGCTCCCCTGAACAGCAGTTTAGAGGTGAGTGAAATTGACAGCACATTTGATTTTATGTCTTTACTTGGAAGCGAAAGATTGTCCATGGGCGATCCGGCACATGTCCCTGCCGGCAAATATGCCAGACAGTCGCTTGAATATTTTGGATGGTATAGTTCACTTCAGGGTAAAGTCCTGCCGGCTAAAGATGTTAGGTCAGCTTTAATGGTGGTAGAGATGGGAGAGGTTCCATTGGGGATCGTTTATCGCACAGATGCCCTGAAATCAGCGAAGGTAAAAATCTTAAATACTTTTCCGGTATATTCCCATAAGCCTATTGTATATGTGGGAGGCGTATGTAAGGATAATAGCACAGCTAAGGCCTTTTTCAATTATGTGAATTCCGCCGACACCAAAGCTATTTGGACAAAATACGGGTTTGAGAAATAAGTAAAAATATAAAGTATAATGACGGAACTATTCAGTTTGAGTGATACGGAGATACAAGCCATCAGGCTATCGGTAGAGGTTGCGGTGT
>JBFHEL010000179.1:0-8258 GCA_041584155.1 Saccharicrinis sp. | reverse complement strand
GATAATAGCAATGCTTCCTTAAATTTTGCAATGGCTTGAGCATCATCCAAGCGTTTTTGATAAACAATCCCCTGATTATGAACACTCTTTACACACCCTTTGGCATATTCAATATCCTCGCATATTTCATATGAATGATTAAAATACATCATAGCACTATCCACCTTTTCCATATCAATTAACACTTCTCCTAAGTTATTAAGTGATTTAGCCACTCCTTCTGAATAATTCATATGACTACGAGTTTCCAATGCCATATTATGAAAGTGAAACGACTTAGAATAATCTTTTAGGATATGATACAAATTGCCCAAGCTATTAAATGTGGATGCCATTTCGATATAATTCTGAGTGTGGCGCACCAGCTTCTCTGACAATAAATAATACTCCAAAGATTTAGGATAATTCCCTAGCGTTTCGTAATGTTTACCAATTTTATTCTGAATGGAAACAACACCCAAAGTGTCTTTAATCTGCTGAGCGAGTAGTAAGCACTGCATATAATAACTGAAGGATAGTTCAAATTCACCTTTAGAGTGATAATATTTACCAATATAATTTAAACTACGCACTTCTTGTTTTTTTAAATCATGCGCTATTGAAAATTGCAACCCCTCTTTAAAACAATCAAGGGCTTTCTGATACTCTCCCCAATTATACAACACCTCTCCTTTATTAAGCAGCGTTCGTACGTAACCATTCGGATTAGTATACATTTTGTATATAGAATTGGATTTCTCAAATTTTTCGAAGGCTGCAATATTATTCCCATTCAAAGAAAACCTGATTCCTTCTAAATTTAAATAGGCAGCATACAATGTATCGTTTTCGTTTACAGCCAATTTACGATGTAACAAATTCAGATAATAATCACAACTATCCGGATTATTAAATAAACAAACCTCCAACCCAGTCAAGTAATCAACCACCTTATTTCTGGTATTCAAATGTTTTGTACAACAAATGCTTACACTATAAAAAACAAGTAATAAAATAATCTGCAACCTTAACATTCTCCTAGTTTAATACTGGGTAAGATTGTGATGCAAGGCATATTTTGTGAGCTCAACATTATTCGAAAGGTTTAACTTTTTTAATAGGTTATTGCGATGGTTACTTAAGGTATTTTTACTAATATCTAATTTCTTCGCTATTTCGCCCTTTGATATACCCGAAACCAACAAACACATAATTTGATATTCCCTATCTGTAAGACTCTGATGATCACAAACATCGTCTTGGCCCTTGATAAATTGATTGGCAAAATAATATTTCTGCTGCTGCGTAAGGTAACGTTTATTCTCTGCGGCATGAACAACAGCATTAATTAATTCCGCCGGATTTTCTTCCTTATTAATATATGACAACACTCCATTTTTAAACATCCTTATAGCCAACTGTTCATCGGTATTCATACTAAACACCACCAACTTCATCTTAGGACATTGCACTTGTAACTCTGTGATTAAGTCAAATGAACTTTTCCCGGGCATATTCACATCAATAATAGCCACATCAAATTGCCTTTGTTTTAAAACAGTTAATAATGCATCACCATTCTCTACCTCTTCTTCAACAGAAATAACAGCACTTTCCTGAAAGATTAAACTTAGCCCCGTTCTCACAACGGCATGATCATCAGCAATAACAACAGATATCATAATAGAATAATAAGTATATAGCAAATTTAACTGTATCTATTTGCTTAAGTTCCTCCATATACATTAACATATCATTAATTTTCATCGCAATAGTTAATTAATTATTATTAATCCATCCCTAAATACTGTGTAATTATGACACACCACAAACACACAAGCCTCTATTCTAAGCAAATAGCTATAATGTAAATATGTCATAGTAAAAATTACTATGACTACACGAACAATCATACTATTGCCTGCTCGAGCAATCCCATCTAATATTGCACCTGGAAATTGTAACAATAAAAACCTAAAATTTTATTATCCAAATGAAAAAGCAATTCAGTGCGATAGTATTCTTTATGCTAATTTATTTTTCTGTATCAGCTCAAACAGGAAACATCATAGGAAGGGTACTTGACAACAACAAATTATCTTTACCTGGAGCAAGCGTTTACTCAGAAGATTTTTTAATTGGTACGGTAACCGATGCGAATGGTAAGTACAACATTACCGGTATAGCACCCGGAGAATATAGCATTAAAGTATCCTACATTGGTTTTCAACCTACAGAACAAAAGGTGACTATTACCTCAGGAAAAACAATGATAATCGATTTTAAATTAGAACCAGGTATCGGCATCGAAGAAGTAAGAGTAAATGGTGGTTTGCAAGGCCAGTCAAAAGCCCTGAACCAACAAAAAACCAGCACTAACATTACAAACATTATTGCATCGGACCAGGTTGGTAAGTTTCCTGATGCAAACATTGGTGATGCGCTGAAGCGAATCCCTGGTATTAATGTGCAATACGACCAGGGAGAAGCTCGTTTTGGTAACATACGAGGAACTGCACCTCAATACAACTCAATAACCATTAACGGTGAACGCATCCCTTCTGCCGAAGCAGAAAACCGTACCATCCAGTTAGACCTTATACCGTCAGATATGATTCAGGCGATTGAAGTAAACAAGGCAGTTACGCCCGATATGGATGGAGATGCCATTGGCGCTTCTGTTAATCTGGTAACCTTATCTGAACCTGCCGGAGAACGTATAACGGGAGCTTTTAGCGGTGGCTATAACTTTTTAGCTGAAAAAATGAACTATGCGGCCAACCTTATTTATGGGAATAGATTTGTTCAGGATAAAATAGGTATGAGTATCAGTGCTTCTGTCAACGATAACCTATTAGGATCTGATAACGTGGAAGCCGAATGGAGTGGCAACGATGACAATTACTACCTTTCTGAATTACAGGTCCGTCAGTATTACCTGGAGCGTTTACGTATGAGTTATTCTGGTGCTTTGGACTTTAAACTACACGAGAACCACACTCTTTATTTAAAAGGCATGAACAACCGACGTAAGGACTGGGAAAACCGTTACCGCAATGTTTTTAAACCTGAAGAAGAACCAGATACCAATGGAGACTACATTAACGACGAAAATGCCGTGGAAAAAGAAACCAAAGCAGGGGCTAACAAAAAAGATGGCCGTTTAGAAGACCAGCAAATGATGCAATTCTCTTTAAACGGTGACCATATCTTTGGAAAAGTAAAAATAGACTGGGGTCTTTCTTATTCAAAAGCATCCGAAGACAGACCTCAAGAGCGCTACCTTACCATGATAATTGAAGGAGAAGATATGCAAAGCGATATCTCAAATCCCCAAAAGCCTTATATGGAAATTACAAATCCCTCCTTACGTGATTTAAGTACCAATTGGGAACTTGATGAAATATCGGAAGAAAATCAATATACCGAAGATATTGATGTAGTGACTAAATTGAACTTCGCAATTCCTTTGGCGCAAGGTGATTTTAAAAACACATTAAAATTTGGCGGTAAATATAAATCTAAATCCAAGAAACGTGATAATAATTGGTTTGAAGTATCAGCAAGCGATTCTTACGAAGACTCTTTCTTATCTGGTGTATATTCACATACCAAAGACTGGAGTAAAGATGATTTTCTTCCCGGAGATAAATACGACATTGGTTCTTTTGTCACGAAAGAATATTTAAGTGGATTAGACTTCAGCAATACTGACAACTTTGAAATGGAAGCCGATTACGCTGAATATGCAGGCAACTTTAAAGCAAGCGAAACAGTAACCGCTGGTTACATCATGTTAGATCAAAAATTAGGCCCTAAACTTTCGGCCATTTTTGGTTTAAGAATAGAGAATACTTCTACAGAAGGCGAAGGTAAGATTTGGGATGATGACGAAGAAACATTATCTAACTCGGAAAAAAAAGAAAGCTCATATACTAATGTTCTTCCTAATGTTCACTTAAAATACGACATTAACAATAACAGCATTGTTCGATTTGCATATACAAGCACTATTGCTCGTCCAGACTACTATGATTTAGTGCCCTATCAGGAAATTGAAGATGGAACCGAAATTTCTCTTGGCAACGCAGACCTGAAGCCTACCTCCTCTACTAATATTGATCTTATGGTGGAGCACTACTTTAAATCAATCGGTATTTTATCTGCAGGTTTCTTTTACAAAAACATTAATGATTTTATTGTTGACGAGATTCATGAAGATTACACTTATGATGGAACTATCTGGGATAAATTTACACAACCAATCAACGGCGGAGATGCTAGCCTTTGGGGATTGGAGTTTGCCACTCAACGTCAGTTAGACTTCTTACCTGGAATTTTTAAAGGATTAGGTATCTATGCTAACTATACTTACACTCACTCGAAAATTACTAATTTTAATATTGAGGATAGAGACAATGAGGATCTTGCTATGCCAGGATCTCCTGAGAGCACCTTAAACTTGTCTTTATCCTATAGTACAAATAAATTCACGGGTCGTCTTTCGTTCAACTACGCCAGTGATTTTATTGACGAATTTAGTGATACTGCTTTTGAAGATATTTATTATGACGAGGTTACTTATTTAGATTTAAACCTTACCTATAACGTTAATAAAAACTATCTGATTTTTGCCGACTTAAACAACATCTTAAATCAGCCATTAAGATATTATCAGGGTCAAAGCGACAGAACTTACCAAATGGAATATTATGATAGAACTGCTAAAGTAGGTGTTAAAATCAACTTTTAACAACAGCGACTAATTGATATCTTGAACACTCAGTATCACCTAAGGTATATCTAGTGGCTCTTAGTGTTCTGTTTTTTATTCATAAATGTAAAACTCAAAATAAAAATGAATCACATAAAAAACATGGCTATTATTTTGGTAATAGTTCTATTTACAGCCTGTAATGTAAGCAAGGACAAAAAACAAGTTGATGATATAAAACCGTCAATTGATGACTCTTTGAAAAGTAAAGAATGCAATAAAGAAGCACGCGAAGATTCATTAAAAATGGCTGAGGCACTTGCTTTGCAGGCTAAATTCACCAATATCATAGAAGCCGATTACGAAACTACTCCTGTTTTATCTGAGTTAGGAGATGATGCTGCTGATGACCCTGCTATCTGGATTAACAGAAGTAATCCTGAGAAAAGCATCATCATTGGAACAAATAAAAAAGCAGGATTAAACCTTTACAATTTACAAGGCAAAGAATTACAATTTTTACCTATAGGAAAAATAAACAATGCAGATGTTTGTTACGACTTCACATACCGAAGCCGGACTATTGATCTTGTAGCAGGGAGTAACCGCACATCACAAACTATAGACATACTGGAAATTGATAAAAAAAATCGCAAACTAGTTGAAAAAACACTAATTAAAATTCCTTCTGGTGTAGATGATGTATATGGCTTATGCATGTACCATAACACAAAAACGAACCAACATTATGTTTTTGTGAATGGTAAAAATGGTAAAATTGAACAATGGTTACTTAAGAACGATACCGACAGCTTAACAGCTGAATTAGCCCGCTCATTTTGGGTCAACAATCAACCAGAAGGAATGGTTGTTGATGTTGTTACCAATAAGCTTTACGTTGGAGTTGAAGAAGATGCGATTTATCAGTTTAATGCGCTTCCTACGGATACTATCTCTATAAAACTAAGGCAGTCGGATGCAACCAATAAAAACATTAATTACGATATTGAAGGCTTATCTATCTATCGAAAATCAGCCAAAGAAGGTTATTTAATTGCGTCAATACAAGGAAACTTTTCGTATGCTGTTTTTGATATCAACGAACCTTACAACTATATCACCAGTTTTATTGTTAAACAAGGAAAATACGATAGTGTTGAAGAAACAGATGGCTTAGATATCTGCTCTACTCCGATGGGAGACGAATTTCCAGCTGGTATTTTAGTAGTACAGGATGGTTTTAATACAGATGGAGAAACTGATATGAACCAGAATTTTAAGATTATTTCAGCAAATAAAGTACTAGAACTTTTAAAATAATAGTTTTAAACACTAACATATATCGCAAAAAAGGTGAACCAAATTTGGTTCACCTTTTTTATTCAGGATATCCTGATGTATTTTTACTCTTCTGAAGCTGCTGTTTGGTCAGATGAAGTTTCGGCAACTTCTTCTTCTCCAAACTTAAAAATATCTTTATCCTGCAGCAAATTATACCACATAATTACCTTTTTAATATCTGAAACATAAACTCTGTCTCTATCAAACTCAGGCAATACTTCGGCAAAATATTTTTTTAAATCATTGGCAGAGGCCTTATGACTAATTGCCTGGGCTCCCTCCTCTTTTTCGAAGATATTTTTAAAAACATCTATCAATTTCACGTCTCCTTCTTCAGTGAAAATAGAAATATCTTCCAAAGCACTGATTCGTGAAGTGGCATAGGCGGGCATTCTTTTCCCATCTAACAATGACTCAACTATAATACTATTTTTAGCCTGTGAAACCATTTTAAATAATCCACCCTGACCTGAAACAGCTAATATTCCTTTTAACATATCACTCATTACTATTGATTTTTCCCTGGTTACTAAATGCTGATTGCCTTAGGCAATCTTCTTTCAAAATTCTCTGCAAAAATAACAGAATAGAATTAACTTAATACTAAAGAATGTCAGATTTTACACAAAAGTTCAATTACACCGTCAAACCCATAAGCCACAACCCATCATAATTGTATAAATAACCTTATTAAAGCATTATAAATACATTACCTACCTGCGCGTGTATAAACTAATACAACAAAGGTCAATACTACTATACATATTGCACTAGTCCTAAAAACCATACAAAATAAATTACTTTCTACACAAAACCCCTCTCCTTTTTAATAGCCTCATACGCTTCGCTTACCTTCTGAAATTTCTCTTTGGCTCTATCCTGAAATTCCTCACCCAAATGAGCCACCTTGTCGGGATGAAACTTAATAGCCATTTTACGATAAGCTTTTTTAACTTCATCGTCAGTAGCTGATGAACTGATCTCTAAAATCTTAAAGGCCGACTCTGTATTTTTAACATACATATTTAACAAAGCCTCAAAATCAGGGCGTGAAACACCCAGGCCCCTTGCAATTTGTTTTAACACATTGATTTCCTCATCAGGCAAACTACCATCGGCATTGGCAATACCAAAGAGCATATGCACTAATTCAATACGTGAACTATAATCCACATTTTTCCTGATCTGAAAACACACGTCATTTAGTGGAATATCTTTTTTTAATATATCACGAAGTAACAATAAAGCCTGGGCTGACATTTCCTCATTTAAAGAACGACGCAGATACCCCTTCACATAATCTAACTCTGCTCGTACAATTTTACCATCAGCCTTCATCACAGCGGCAATAAGTACCAATAAAGAAGCCACAAAACCATCACGCGGGTTTCCTTTTTGTTGGCTATCCATTTCATCAGATACACCTTCAACCAAAGCTCCTAATACAATTCCCAATAAGGCGCCTACGGGACCTAAAATCCACCATCCTATACTTGCACCCAACAACGAGGAACCAAGTATCTTCATATTCTTCATCTGTTTAAATTTATTTTTTAATTGTCAGATAGCCTGTCGCGCGAAATACGGGACAACTCCAAAATAATACCATTTTTATAATAAAGTGAGCACTTCGTATTATGCCGAAGGATTAATGACAGCATTATTCCGAAGCATATATAACACACAGGTCATTAACCAATGGGCATAAATTCACAATTCACTAAATTTCATATTCAAAGGCATTCATGCATACTATATATATCATTGGCCTGTGTGCAAATGAATGGATTGAATTTACATGGTCATTTCTTCATCTCAACAACGCTTTATGCACCAGTAACACCTGAGTAACCACCAGGTCTATATCATTATTATTAATCACAAAATCTGATTTTTTTATTTTTTCTGCTTCATCCATCTGGTTCAGCATTCGTCGCTCCACCTCTTCCTTACTGAGTCGATCACGCTCCATCACTCTTGTTAAGCGTAATTCTTTAGGCGAGGATACCGTAATAATCTTATCCACTTGTTTATACGCACCACTCTCGAACAAAATAGCTGCTTCCTTCATTATATAAGGGGCCTTTGCATTTATCTTTAACCAATTTTCAAAATGCTGAGCAACAACAGGATGAATGATCTGGTTTAAAGAATTCAACAGCTTCTTATTCACAAACACCAGCTCTCCCACTTTTTTCCTGTTTAATTGATCATCGGTATAAAT
>JBFHEL010000178.1:0-8301 GCA_041584155.1 Saccharicrinis sp. | reverse complement strand
GGAATACAATACTCCTGATAATGGAGGATTTGAGTATTATTCCGGCTATGAACAAGGAGTAGGACCCGGTTTGAGGTTCATTGAAGGTGGTACCTTTATTATGGGTAGAGTTGAACAAGATGTGCTCTATGATTGGAATAATGTTCCAAGAAGAGTGACTGTGCCTTCGTTTTATATGGATGAAACTGAAGTTAGAAATGTTGATTACAGAGAGTATTTATATTGGATAAACAGAGTATTTGTTGATTATCCTGAAGTTTACCGTAAAGCACTTCCTGATACATTGGTATGGCGTAGACCATTGGCTTATAATGAACCTATGGTAGAAAATTATTTACGTCACACGGCTTATAGTGAGTATCCTGTTGTAGGTGTTACCTGGTTGCAGGCAGCTGATTTCTGTCAGTGGAGAACCGATAGGGTAAATGAAAAAGTGCTCGTGGAAATGGGTGTTTTGGAAATGGATGTGAATCAAGTAGGAGAAAATAACTTTAATACTGATGCTTATCTTCTAGGACAATACGATGGTATTGCAGGTAAAAAGCCAATGGAAGATCTGGATCCAAATAAAGATAGCCGTCGTGTTCGATGGGAAGATGGTATTCTATTACCACGCTATCGCCTGCCTACAGAAGCTGAGTGGGAATACGCTGCATTAGGTTTGATTGGTAACTCTCAGGAAGAACGTTTAACAAACAGAAGAATTTATCCTTGGGATGGTCATATCACCAGAAATGCCAGTAAAAAAGACCGTGGAGTAATGATGGCTAACTTTGTTAGAAGCCGTGGTGACTATATGGGTATGGCCGGAGATTTGAACGACGGTGGTGATATTACTGTGGATGTACATTCATATTTCCCTAACGATTATGGCTTGTATTGTATGGCTGGTAACGTAAATGAGTGGGTAGCTGATGTATATCGTCCTCTTTCTTTTGATGAAGTTGATGAGTTTAGTCCTTTCCGTGGAAATGAATTCAAAACAAAGGTATTGGATGAAGAAGGATATGTAGTTGAGAAAGATAGTTTAGGTAGAATCAGATATCGTCTTGAAGAAGATAAAGATATTCTTAATAGAAAAAATTATCGTACTGCTGATAATAGAAACTTTCAGGATGGAGATGCTCAATCGAACATTAATCCATCTAATGAGTGGTTAGATGCTGAGCAGGCTACTAAAGATATGTACGGCAAGCATACCGGTAAAATGGGATCTTTAATTTCAGATAAAAGCCGTGTATATAAGGGTGGCTCTTGGAGAGACAGAGCTTACTGGTTAAGTCCTGGAGCACGCAGATATCTTGATGAAGATGAAGCAAGAGATGATCTTGGTTTTAGATGTGCAATGACCCGTGTGGGCAGTCCTGTATCTGCCGGAAAAAAATAATAGCGAAACAATATATTTTGTAAAGGCTGACTCATAGAGTCAGCCTTTTTTTTATTTTTGTTCTATGTTAAAAATAGCCGAGTTACATCAGTTGTTCCTTCAGTCTAAGGGGGTATCTACCGATACCCGTGATATAAAAGAAGGAAGTATGTTTTTTGCGTTAAAAGGAGCTTCTTTTAATGGAAATCAGTTTGCCGGACAAGCCCTTGATTCCGGAGCAATGTTTGTGGTAGTTGATGAGCCTGAAGTAGTCAAAGACCATCGCTTTATATTGGTTGATGAAGTGCTTGATGCTTTACAAAAGCTCGCAGGATATCACCGTAAACAACTTGGAATTCCTATTATAGGGATTACTGGCACCAATGGAAAAACCACTACAAAAGAACTGATAAAAGCTGTTTTAGAGACCAAATACAAGGTGTTTGCCACAGTGGGTAATTTCAATAATCATATAGGTGTTCCGTTAACCCTTTTGGCTATGAATGGGGATATTGAAATGGGTATTGTTGAAATGGGAGCTAATCATCAGGGAGAGATTGAGCAGCTATGTCATATTGCACAACCTGATTATGGCTTGATAACTAATGTAGGTAAGGCTCATCTTGAAGGTTTTGGCTCTTTTGAAGGTGTAATGAAAACCAAAGCAGAGTTATACCGTCATATTGAAGCTAAACGGGGTACTCTTTTTGTCAATGCCAGTAACGATTATTTGCTATCCATGTTGGGAGAAGGAGCCGATCTTTATCGTTATGGTAAAGATGACTCATTTAAGGTGTTCTTTAAGAAATTTTTAGCTGGTGATTTTTTAGGAGCAGTATGTGTGGTGAAGGGTCAGGAAATTATTTTGAAAAGTAATTTAGTAGGAGCCTATAATCTCGAAAATATTTTGGCTGCAGTGGCTGTAGGAAACTGTTTTGAGGTGGAGAATAGTGCTATTTTAAGTGCTATTGCCAATTATATACCACAAAATAACAGATCTCAGCTGGTGGAAACCAAAAGCAATAAAGTGCTTTTTGATGCTTATAATGCTAATCCTACAAGTATGCAGGCTGCTCTCGATAATTTTGTTCAGATCAATAAAAGCAACAAGGTGGTTATCCTTGGCGAGATGAGAGAGCTGGGCGAAGATAGCTTTAATGAGCATGCTTCAATCATTCGTTTTTTGCAATCTGCAGGTCTTTATAAAGTAATTTTGGTAGGCGAGAGCTATAAACCATTTATGCAGCGTCATCATTCATTTTTATATTACGATAATGTAGAAATGTTGATAGATGCTTTACAGAAAGATCCACTTCAATATTGTTTTATACTGGTGAAAGGATCCCGTACCAATAAGCTGGAAAAACTGAAGGAAGTATTGTAGTTTTTTTTACTTATATTTATTGAAAGATTTTAAATCTTTGAATTTATGTTTTTTGTGAATAAAAAACTGAATGGCTATTGAGTGAGGGTACATTTCCTGGTGATGATTTTGAATGGTTTGTTTTAAGTTATCTTTACGCTTTTGGTACATGGTTTTAAATTTACCATAAAAACTTATGTGCGCATGGATAACCGAAATGAAATTATGCAGTTCTCCTGATACTAAAAATTTCATGCCAGCTATTCCATCAATAAGCATACGTTGAACGAGTCTGAAGAAGAAATAGCGTTTAGGATGGTTTTTGACCAATAAGTAAAGATTATTCCGAAAATTAAGGTATGTTTTTTGAGGATTGTTGTAATCCAGTGTTGCACCTCCTAAATGAAATACTTCGCTGTTGGCAATGTATCGGATATTCCATCCTCTGTTCTTTAGTCGCCAGCAGAAATCTATCTCCTCCATATGAGCAAAAAAGTCTTCGTCTAATCCGCCATTTTCGAGGTAGAGATTAGCACGTACCATTAGGGCTGCACCGCTTGCCCAAAAGATATTGGCAGACTGATTGTATTGACCTTTGTCTTTCTCAATCTGATCAAATATTCTGCCTTTGCAAAATGTAAAACCATATTTGTCTATGTAGCCACCTGCAGCACCGGCATATTCAAAATAGCCAGGATTACGGTAACTCTTTATTTTGGGTACACAGATGGCGGTGTTTTGGTTATTGTCCAGTTCCTCTGTTAAAGGACCAAGCCAGTCCTTCCCCGGGGCAATGTCGGAGTTGAGAAGTACAAAATAGCTTGCTTTTACCTGTTTTAAAGCACGGTTATATCCTCCTGTAAAACCATAGTTTTTATCTAGCTGAATGATTTTTACTGATGGAAATTCACGTTTTAAAAGATCAACCGAATGATCTGTTGATGCATTGTCGGCAACAATAATATCAACATCGGGAATCGTGGAGTTTTCAATTACCGTGGGTAAAAATTCAGGAAGTAACTTTTCTCCATTCCAGTTTAATATAACAATAGCAACTTTGGTCATGTTAATTTGTTTTGTTGGTTTGTGCATGCTTCCATCTGTTATGTGACCAAAGCCAGTATTCCGGTTTATCGCGAATAATATTTTCCAGGTGTTGTGTGTGTATTTGGGTTATTTCATAGGGCTTATATTGCTTTGGGTTTTCAATCAAAGGTTCAATGGTCATATGATAATAGCCTCTTTTTATTTTATCGAAACGAACAAAAACAACTGGATTATTGGTTTTAACAGCCATTTTTTCGGTTCCAATATGTACCGGTGTTAGTTGGTTGAGAAAGGGTGTTTGATATTGGATTTTATTCTTTGTCGGAGATTGGTCTGAAATCATCCCTATGATATACCTGGTGCCATTATTTTTTAATTGAAGCATAGATCGGAATGCCAATTTCATTGGAAAGTTCAGTGTTCCCCATTTCGATCTTAATTTAAACATATACCTATCGTAGGGTTTGCTTTTTAAGGGATGATAAACTTCGCATCCCTGGGCTTTAATAAAAAGGTTGATAGCAGGAATCCATTCCCAATTTCCGTAATGACCAAGAACTGCGATAACATCTTTTCCCTGATCGTAGTATTTATCCAGTAGTTCCGCATTTGAAATAGTTACTCTCTTTCTGATCTGCATCTCTGTCATGCTCTGTATCTTAAAGGTTTCAAAGAAGATATCGCAAAAGTGATGATAGAACTTATGAGCTATGTCTTTGATCTCCCGATTTGATTTTTCAGGGAAAGCATTTTTTAGGTTGGTGTAAACTAATTTTTTACGGTACCCGAATAATAACACGAAAACATAAAAAATATCAGAAAGGAGATATAAAATTCCAAAGGGGAGATACCCTATGAGTTTAATTAAAAATATGCCTATATGTACAACAGGATTATTCATTATTCGTACTCATCAGTTTATTTACGACGGTTTTAAATTCATCAAAGATTAAGGCATTGCTCGAAACAATTTCTTTTCCATAGATATAGTTGCTTCCTCCGCTAAAGTCGCAGTTGTTGCCTCCTGCCTGTTTTACCAGAAAAGCTCCAGCCGCAACATCATAGGGTTTTAAATCATATTCGTAAAAACCTTCGAATCGGCCACATGCTACATAGGCCAGGTCAGTTGCTGCAGAACCCAGCCGGCGCAGACCATGAGAGTTTTTCATAAAATAAGTAAGCGATTTCATGAAACCATCCATCTTGCTGTAGTTGGAGTATGGAAAACCTGTTGCCAGCAAACTATCTGCCAGGGTAGATGCTCTTGAGACTGAAATTTCTTTGCCATTTAAATAAGCAGGAGCGCCTTTCCAGGAGTAAAAACATTCATCGAGTCCTATTTCGTATACAATGCCCATCACAATCTCCTTATTGTCTTCAAGGGCAATACTGATTGCGTAAGGGCAGAGACCATGAATGAAATTTGTTGTTCCGTCAATAGGGTCTATAATCCAGTTAAAACGTTCTCCTTTTCTGGTAGAAGTCCCTTCTTCAGCAATAAATCCTGCCTCGGGTAATAGCTCAGATAGTCTTTTTACCAGTCTTTGCTCACTGCCTTTGTCGATGTGTGTAACAAAATCATTCTTGCCTTTGACTTCAATTTTTTTTGTATGAGCAGACTCATCTTTAATGTATTGAGCTGTGTTTTTGGTTAATTCAATAACCTGCTGGCATAGTTCTGATAATTGCATAGTTGTTGGTTTTGTATTAAGCTTAAGCCTTAATTGGTTAATTTTGCCTCAAAAAGCATTTCATCGTGACAGAAGGAGGTAAGCTTAACTTCTTTGATTTGGTTTGTTAAATTTTCGCAATAAGGTATTTTAACCTTCAGGTAATTTTCGGTAAATCCATTCATCCAGCCTTCGTGGTTATGACCTTCAATGAGTACCTTAGCTGTCTGTCCTTCAAATCCCAGGTAAAAATCCCTGGTTTTCTTATCCGATACCTGGTGAAGAATCTGGCTTCGTAACTTGCGTTCCTCTATGGGTACGATGTGTTCTATTGTAAGAGCCTTTGTGTTAGGTCTTTCGGAGTATGTGAATACATGTAGTTGCGATATGTTCAGGTTGTTAATGAAATGAACGGCATCGTTAAAATGATCTTCTGTTTCTCCTCTTACACCTACAATCACATCAACACCAATAAAGGCATGAGGGAGTAAGGATTTGATTTTTTCTACCCTTTGTGCAAAAAGCTCACGGTTGTATTTACGCTTCATTAACGCCAGTACTTTGTTTGAACCCGACTGTAAAGGGATATGAAAATGAGGCATAATTTTTTTTGATTGAGCTACAAACTCAATGATTTCATTACTTAATAAATTAGGTTCAATGCTGGATATCCGTAGACGCTTAAGCTCTTCAATTTTATCAAGTTGCTGAATGAGCTGAAAAAAGTTTTCGTTGGTGCTCTTCCCAAAATCACCAATATTTACACCGGTAAGAATGATTTCCTGAGCACCTTCACTAATGGCTTTTTGGGCTAACTCAACTGTTGTTTTTATATCTGCATTTCTGCTTTTACCCCGTGCCAAAGGAATGGTGCAATAGGAGCAGTAGTAATCGCATCCATCCTGAATTTTTAAAAAAGTTCGCGTTCTATCTCCAATAGAGTAGGAGGGAAAGAACTCTTTGTTGTTGGTTATCTTACTGGTGTGAATTTCACCTGAAGCTTTTTTTTGCAGATCCCCAAGGTATTGAGATATTTTAAATTTCTCATTGGAACCTAAAACCAAATCAACACCCGGCATTTCCGATATTGTCTGGGGTTTGAGCTGTGCAAAACATCCCGTCACAACAACAAAGGCGTTGGGATTTTGCTTAATGGCCTTATTGATGGCCTGACGGCATTTTTTATCGGCTATTTCGGTTACAGAACAGGTGTTGATCACATATACATCAGCAAAATCACTATAGCTTACTTTAATGAATCCTTCATCTACCAGTGCTCTGGCTATGGTGGATGTTTCACTAAAGTTTAACTTGCATCCTAAAGTATGAAAGGCAACCTTCTTCTCCAAAAACAATGACTTATCAATCATCTCTAATTATTTTAATTGTGTGTGCCGGGGTAATGCTTGTTGTTTGTTTTAAGGGCACAAAGATAATTAAAAGGATTTAATGGGGAGAATAGCCTGATGTAGGATTGGTATAAAAAAAGGCCGAAGTATATTATTTCGGCCCTGAAATTTAAAAAAAAAGAATCTTGTGTTTATAGTAGATCACTGGCCAATTCAGCCAGATAGCTCCTTTCTCCTTTTATCAGATTAACATGTGCAAAGATATCTTGTCCTTTCATTTTCTCGGTAAGATATGCTAATCCATTGGATGTTTTATCGAGATAAGGTGAGTCAATCTGCTCAATGTCACCTGTGAATATGATCTTAGTACCTGCGCCTGCACGGGTAATAATAGTTTTAACTTCGTGAGGAGTTAGGTTTTGCGCTTCATCAACAATAAAAAACACATCCGATAGGCTTCTTCCTCTTATATAGGCTAAAGGGGTTATGATTAAACGATTATCTCGCTGCATCTCGTCAATTAAAACATTCTCCTTGCTCTTAATACCATGACTGCCTTTGATTACACTTAAATTATCAAATAAAGGCTGCATATAAGGACCTATCTTGTCGTTTACATCGCCAGGTAAAAATCCTAAATCACGGTTGGCTAAAGGAACTATAGGTCGAGCCAGTAATATTTGTTTAAAATTTTTATTCTGTTGAAGTGCAGCAGCCAAAGCTAATAATGTTTTCCCAGTTCCTGCTTTTCCTGTTAGAGATACCAGTTTAATATCGGGATTGATTAGAGAATCTATTGAAAAGGTTTGTTCTGCATTTCGAGGTTCTATACCAAAGGAGTTTTGTTTTTCAACACGTCGTATTAACTGACTAAAAGGATTGTAATGCGCTAATACGCTTTTGTTGGCATTTCTCAATACAAAATATTGATTGGCAGGGATGTCTTTTATAGGGAATTCATCTTTCGGAATGCCATCGGTGTTGTAAAGAGCTTCGATGGATTTAGGATCGAAATCTTCATAGATACGTACACCTTTTTCAAGAACGTCAATATCTTTTACCTTATCGGTTTCGTAATCCTCACTATTCAAACCAAGGGATTTAGCTTTCATTCGCAGATTAATGTCCTTGGTAACTAATGTAACAATGCGGGTTTTAAACGTTTCTTTCACATGCAAAGCGATGGCTAATATGCGATGGTCAGGTGATTTCTCAAAAAATGAATCTTGCATGGTCTGGGTAAAGGGTTTTCCAGTAGCAACAAATAATTTTCCTTGCTTGGGCCCTAACGATACACCTTCTTTAAATAATTTTTCGCCAGAAATCTGGTTTAAATCTCTTACAAACTCTCTGGCTTGATAGTTAATTTGATCGTTCCCTTTTTTAAATTTATCCAACTCTTCAAGAACAACAATAGGAAGAATTACGTCGTTATTTTCAAAGTTGTATATACATTTGTGGTCGTGAAGAATCACATTTGTATCCAAAATAAAAATCTTACGTTTC
>JBFHEL010000177.1:0-8337 GCA_041584155.1 Saccharicrinis sp. | reverse complement strand
CGTTTCTACTGAAAAATTCTGTTTCATTAGCACAAGGTCTATTCCTCTCTTTGTTCGTAATCCTAACATAATAGTTTCGTTGTAACGATCTTTCTCTGTAAGATATTCCCTACCAAAAAACTCTCCTTTATCTTCAATTCCTTTAATGTATTTATGCAAGTCAGATACATTCCATCTGCGCGTTTTTGATACATATGAATGGGCAGAAGGACCAAAACCCACATAGGTTTTTCCTGTCCAATAATTGGAGTTATGACGCGATTCTAAACCCGGTAAACAAAAATTTGAAATTTCATAATCAATAAAACCCTTTGCTTTTAATTTATTTTTTAAAGTTTGAAATTGACTAATACTATCTTCATCAGGTAGTTCTTTAAAATTTCCTGCCTTTAAAAGAGTAAAAAAAGGTGTATTAGGTTCAAAAGTCAAATGGTAAGCCGAAATATGTTGCACCTGCAAAGCCAAGGCCTGATCTACAGTATCCATCCAGCACTGAAGACTCATTCCGGGAATACCATAAATTAAATCAATACTAATATTAGTAAAACCTGCTTGTTTAGCTAAACTAACACCTTCAATAGCTTGCCCGGCAGTATGACGCCGATTCATAAAACGCAGTATTTCATTATTAAAACTCTGAATACCTATACTTAATCTATTAAATCCTATTTCTATTAAGTGATTCAGGTAGGACAATGAAAGATCATCGGGGTTAACTTCGATGGTCACTTCTGAGAAACTTTTAAAATCGACAACCGATTTTAAGGCATCAAAAATTTTTCTCCAATCCTGCTTATTCAATAAACTGGGAGTTCCTCCTCCAAAATAAATGGTTTCAAAAGACTCCTGTTTAAGTTCATTGGAACGAAGAGTAAATTCCGCAAGTAAAGCATCTACATACTTTTCTTTTAGCTGTAGCTGAGTAATACTATAAAAATCACAATATCCACATTTTTGTGTACAAAAGGGTACATGTATATATATTCCGGCCATAAATTTATCTGCTATTCCATCCTTTTAATTAGAGCTAAAAACTTTATTTATTTTTAACATGAACGTTTCACGTGAAACATTTGTTTTATAGTTTAAGTATGGTATTTTTGTTGAAAAGTATTTATAATTATTTTGCTTTTTTAAAATTATAAAAAACTGTATATGAGATTGTTAAAAATATATTGGCGTACATTATTGATCTTAACTACTATATTATTTTTAAGTTTATTAAATATAGGGAATATGATTCCCAGGGAAATTCATTTTCATCGTCACTTTGATAAATTTGTACATTTTATGATGTACTTCACACTAAGTTTTGTCTTCTTTATTGAAAATTATAAGAATGAAAATTCAATTCGTAAAATATGGGTTATTTTTGACACCATTACCATCGGCATAGCCATAGAATTTCTTCAGTTTTTGGTTACAAACTACCGTAGTGGTAATTTTTATGATGCTATATTTAATACTTTAGGAGTAACTGTAGGAAGTGTTTTATTTATCCTATTAAAAGATTTTCCCTTTATTTATAAAATCATGCTGTATAAAGAATCCTATAAAAGATAATATTGTTCTTTTTTATCAATACGTTCAATAATATTTCCAATTGTTTCTTCTTTAAACAAATCAAACATCTGTTTTCTTACCGAACAGAATTTTTCATGAACAGGGCAAGGTAATTCATTTTCATGAGCCGATTTACAAGTATTCATCCCTATCATACATAATTCAAAAATATCCATTCCGTCTACAATAGAAACGATATCCAATAAAGTTATTTCATGCGGATCTTTAGCTAAGGAAAATCCTCCATGGGGACCTTTATTGGAAAGTAACATTTTTTGCTTTGCCAAGGATTGCAATATCTTACCTAAAAAAGGAGTTGGTATATTTAAATCATTAGAAATCTGTTTAATACCTATTTTTTTTCCTTCTTCATCATTTAAAGCTAAATAGATAACAGACCTGACAGCATATTTACATGTATTAGAAAGCATATTTAAAGATTTTTAAATGCGAAATTATACAAATATAAGTAAAGTTATACTTCCAACTCCTTACATTACTTAAATATCAAGCAGAAAAATAAAATTGAATGACCTTATTAACAAGGTATCTTTTCTACTCTTCTAATATGTCTACCCCCTTCAAAATCAGTGTTGATAAATGCCGATACAATATCAAGTGCTTCATTTTCAGAGATAAAACGAGCAGGTAAAGAACACACATTTGCATTATTATGAAGTCTGGCTAATTCTGAAATTTCCTTATTCCAACACAAAGCAGCTCGTATGCCCTGGTGTTTATTAACAGTCATATTAATACCATTTCCACTACCACAAACTGATATTCCAAAATCAGCTTCCCCTTTTTCAACAGCTAAAGCCATAGGATGGGCGTAATCGGGATAATCAGTACTCTCTGTTGAATGAGTGCCAAAATCAGTGACGGTGAATCCTAAATCTTTCAGGTATGCTTTTAATGACTCTTTTAATTCATAACCAGCGTGATCCGCAGCCATTGCTACTTTTTTATATTTCATTTTTTTCTTGCAAAGATATAAAGATTATAAAGTTTTTAATGGCTTACTTTAAAAAAGGAAATCAGAACATTTAAAGGCTTTACAAAACTTAGAATAAGGAAAACTTTTATCTGTTGATAACGTTTTAATTAATGTTAATAAAGTGTGAAACAAGGCGTAAAAAAAAGATGAAAATAAATTTGTAAAAGAATAACAAATAATGTAGCGAGCTTATTTTTTTCATTATCAAGAAAAGTTTGCGTTTTTTTGACATCAATTTCAAACAGTAATTTAACAGCTAAATGAAGCTTTCAACCAATATTCTTATTAAATTTGCACACTATGAACAACTTGTTAATAACATCATTTAATAAGCTCATTTTTAAGATAAAACAATCTAAATAAATTGTTAATTAAACATTAATTACTCCTGAGTAAATGTTTACAAAGTAAACCACAAGAGTTTTCAAGAATACTTATAAACGGTATTAACAGGATATTATAATCATTATATTTTATTTAAAAATCTCTATTTATATATTTATAATAATGGAAGTAAAAGAAAGTTGGATAAAAAAGGGGTTCGTTGATGAAACGACAAAGAATATAGAAAATATTTACGAAGCATTCAATCAATTAAAAAAAGAAAAGAATGCTGTTTTAATGGCACATTATTATCAAAATGATGAAATCCAGGATATAGCCGATTTTGTTGGAGATAGCCTGGCATTGGCTCAGTATGCCAGTGAAACAGATGCCGATATTATTATGGTTGCAGGTGTACATTTTATGGGTGAAACAGCTAAAATACTTTCTCCTGATAAAACAGTACTGGTTCCTGATTTAAATGCTGGTTGTAGTTTGGCCGATAGTTGTCCGACGGATGAGTTTGAAGCTTTTCTGAAACAGTATCCTGATCATAAGGTTGTTACCTATGTTAATACTACCGCTGAAATTAAAGCTCTATCCGATATTGTGGTTACATCAACAAATGCTAAAGCTATAGTGGATAGTTTTCCTCAGAATCAAAAATTAATATTTGGTCCTGATAGAAATTTAGGGAATTACATTAATGGCATTACAGGTCGTGAAATGGTATTGTGGGACGGAGCTTGTCATGTTCATGAAAAATTTTCATTGGAAAAAATTATTGATCTTAAAAAAGATAATCCTGATGCTAAAATTTTAGCTCATCCTGAATGTAAAAAGCCTTTGTTATTGGTTGCTGATCATGTTGGTTCTACAGCCTCCTTATTAAAATTTTCACAAACAGATAGTACTCAAAAATATATTGTGGCTACTGAGTCTGGAATTTTACACCAAATGAAATTAAAAAGCCCCAATAAGGTATTTATACCTGCTCCACCTAATGATTCTACCTGTGCATGCAACGATTGCGAATTTATGCGTTTAAATACCATGAATAAGCTTTATAATGCACTTAAGTATAATTGGCCTGCCATTGAAATCAAAGAGGATATTCGTGTAAAAGCCGTAAAACCTATTGAAAGAATGCTTAGTTTATCCAAGTCTTTGGGTTTATAAAACGGGTTTCTTATTTATTCGATTTACATACTAAAGTCTTTAGTATGAGTTAGTGTATGCACTTTTTATAAATTATTTGATAAGTGATTTATTATTGTCTGATTAATTTGTTTCTTTTGTAATTGCTAATATTAAATGTTTTAAATGGAAAATAGTGGGCCTCTTAATATTTTATTAGTTGAGGATAATGTTTTAAATCAGAAACTTATTTTTTTAAATCTAAGTAAATTCAGGCATGATATCGAAGTGGCCAATAATGGTCAGGAAGCGGTGGATATGGTGAAACATAAAAAGTATGATTTAATCATTATGGATCTGATGATGCCTGTTATGGATGGGTTTCAGGCTACTAAAACTATTCGTAATCATGAAGCTGTATCTTCTGTTCGTACGCCTATTATTGGTTTAACGGCTAATACTTTTGATGCTGACAGGGATAAATGTCTGGCTTGTGGTATGGATGAGTATATGGCCAAACCTTTCGATTTAGATTTATTTAATGATTTACTTAAACAGTTAGCAATAATTTAGTTTTTTTTAATGGAAGATAGTTTTGATATACGTGAAGAAGGGTACCACTCTGTTGAAAATGAAGTAGAAAACAAACTACGACCATTAAATTTTGAAGATTTTCAGGGCCAAAGTAAGATAGTTGATAATTTAAAAATATTTGTTCAGGCTGCCTCTATGCGTAAAGAAGCACTGGATCATGTGTTATTACACGGACCTCCGGGGCTAGGTAAAACTACATTATCGAATATTATTGCTAATGAGCTGCATGTAGGTTTTAAAATTACCAGTGGACCTGTTCTTGATAAACCCGGAGATTTGGCTGGTATACTGACCAATCTTGAACCTAATGATGTTCTTTTTATTGATGAAATTCATCGCTTAAGTCCTGTGGTTGAAGAATATTTGTATTCTGCAATGGAGGATTACAGAATAGATATAGTCATTGATAAAGGACCAGGGGCCAGAAGTATACAAATCGATTTAAATCCTTTTACCCTTGTTGGGGCAACTACTCGTAGTGGTTTATTAACTAGTCCGTTAAGAGCAAGGTTTGGTATAAATTTTCATTTAGAGTATTACGATACGGATATTTTATCGGGTATTGTACAGCGTTCTTCGCACATTATGAATACGCCTATTACCGAAGAAGCCAGTTATGAAATAGCAGGCAGAAGCCGGGGTACACCTAGAATTGCCAATGCTTTACTTCGTAGAGTCAGGGATTTTGCACAGGTGAAAGGAAATGGTAAAATTGATATTCATATTTCTAAATCGTCATTGACTGCTTTAAATATTGATCAGCATGGTTTAGATGAAATGGATCATAAAATATTACTCACTCTGATCCATAAGTTCCAGGGTGGACCTGTGGGTTTGTCGACCATTGCTACAGCTATTGGAGAAGATGCGGGTACTATTGAAGAAGTTTATGAGCCCTTTTTAATTAAGGAAGGTTTTATTAAAAGAACTCCCCGTGGACGTATGGTTACACCTTTGGCCTATAGTCATTTAGGTATTGATAACACAAATTCAGAGCAATTTTCTTTATTTTAATTTTTAAATTGTGGCGAGCTTTAAATCTTTAGCAGGGGATACCATCATTTATGGTGGAGGTACGATATTAGTCAGGCTACTTAATTGGTTTTTAATGCCTTATTATATTCGTACCATGTCGAGTTTACAATATGGTTATATAACCGAAGTATATAGCTATATAGCTATTTTTCTGGTTATTTTAACCTATGGTTTCGAGACTACTTTTTTTCGTTATTCAAATAAGGATAGTTATAAATCTGTATTTTCGGTCGGTTTGTCCAGTATTGGAGTAACGAGTTTACTGTTTATTTGTTTAGTTTTCGTTTTTACTACTTTCTCCTTCTCCGGCGAAAATAATCAATCTTTTATTGACCTGCTTAAAGTAGCTGCTGTGATAGTGTCTTTAGATGCTTTTACGGCCCTTATTTTTGCTAAACTTCGCTATGAAGGTAAAAGTGTACGCTTTGCTCTTTTAAAGCTGGTAAATGTGCTTGTTTTAATTTTCTTCAATATCTTCTTCTTATTGTTTTGCCCTTTTATTAAGGATTCAGGTGTTGTAACTAATCTTTATGTTTTAAACTTTATTGATTTGGTTTATAAGCCGGGATTCGAAGCTTTTTATGTTTTAATATCTAATTTAATAGCTTCCCTGGTCTTGCTTTTCATCCTTCTGAAGGAATTGAAAGGTTGTATGTTTAAGCCGGATTGGACATTGTTAAAAAAGATGTTTGCCTATTCTTTTCCTATTTTGATAGTGGGTATAACAGGTATGGTTAATCAAAATATAGATAAGAGTTTATTACCTTGGTTAATAGGTGGTGATGAGGGGCGTGTTATGGTGGCTATATACGGTGCAAATTTTAAAATTGGAATTCTTATGGCTATGTTTACCCAATCCTTCAGGTTAGCTTTCGAACCTTTCTTTTTTAAAGAGATGGAGACCAGTAGTAATACCTCCATTTATACCAGTATTTTGAATTATTTTGTACTTTTTGGACTTTTGATTTTTATAGGTGTTACATTCTTTATTGATGTAATTAATATAGTTTTAACCCCTGAGTATGAACAAGGTAATATTGTTATCCCTATCGTTTTATTATCCCAGTTGTTAAGTGGTATTTATTTTACTCTTTCAGTTTGGTATAAAGTTTCCGATAAAACTATTTATGGTGCGTATATGGGTATCATTGGTACTATTGTTACTCTACTATCCAATTTTATTTTAATACCTTATTTGGGCTATGTAGGTTGCGCTTTAAGTGGTATCCTTTGTTTTGGTTCTATGGTCGTTTTAAGTGTTATTTGGGGTAAAAAGCACTTTTATATTTATTACAATTGGAAGAAGATATTTGCGTATTGTTTGCTTGTTTTGATACTTTATGTTTCAGGTATATTTATTTTTCCATTTGTTTTTGAGCATTTCATTACTTTTGAAGGCGTTTGGTTGACTATTGTAAATAATTTGATGCGTATTGGCTTAATAATTGTATTTTTAGGCTTTGTTTATAAATATGAATTTCAGAATATAAGATTAAATTTAAATGGCAGTAAAAGTTAAAATCATAAATAAAAGTAATAATGAATTACCTGCTTATAGTACTTTATTATCAGCAGGATTAGATTTACGTGCCTTTTTGGATAAGGATACTGTGTTAAAACCACTTCAGCGCATTCTCGTTCCTACAGGTTTATTTATTGAATTACCGGTTGGATATGAGGCTCAAATCAGGCCAAGGAGTGGTTTAGCTTTTAAGTATGGTATCTCTGTACTTAATTCTCCTGGAACTATTGATGCCGATTATAGAGGTGAGATTAAAGTTATTCTTGTTAATCTTAGTAATGAAGATTTTGTTATCAAGAGTGGGGAAAGAATATGCCAGATGGTGATTGCTAAACACGAAACCGCTGAATTCATTACAGTGGAGGAATTAGAGGCTACCGATCGGGGTGAAGGAGGTTTTGGTCATACAGGCAAAAATTAATTGTGCATGAGGAATATTTTTTGGATTACATTAGTGTTTGTTTTCTTTAGCTGTAAATCAACTAAAGAAACAACAGAATTAAAATCAATAAAACCTGAAAAAATTTCAGTGATAAGCCCTTCTCAGAAAAGAAATTTCGATTATTTTTTCTTCGAAGGACAACGTTATAAAATGCAGGGCCAATCAGAAAAGGCAAAAATGTGTTTTGTGGAATGTCTTAAAATTGATTCGTTAAGTAGTACCTGCTATTTCGAATTGGCAAATATTGAGATTACTAAGGCCAACTATAAGGTAGCTCAAGGTTTATTGGAGAAGGCAGTTGCTATAAATCCTTCCAATAAATGGTATAAAATGTTATTGGGTGATTTGTACCAGGAGAATAAGGATATTGCAGGTGCCACTTCTATTTATAAGTCTTTAGTGGATCAATATCCTAATAATGATGAATATATATATATTCTGGCTCAGTTATATACGCAAAATAAACAATGGGATAATGCCATTGATGCC
This sequence comes from Saccharicrinis sp., assembly GCA_041584155.1. Classification (GTDB taxonomy): domain Bacteria; phylum Bacteroidota; class Bacteroidia; order Bacteroidales; family Marinilabiliaceae; genus Saccharicrinis. The sequence goes on along the minus strand of JBFHEL010000177.1, from coordinate 234 downwards.
TATAATATGTTGGAAGAAAATATTGGTATTAATGAGGCTATTTCTTTGGAAAAAGAGAAAATTTACCTTCAATTGGGTAAAAAGTCTTTGGCCTATAAGGAAATTGAATTATTAATTAAAGATAATCCTTATGAACCACGTTATTATGGATTTTTAGGTGATGTTTATGCTTTCAATAAAGAGCTTGATAAAGCAGAAGAGAGTTATCTTAAAATATTGGATATTGATCCAAAT
>JBFHEL010000176.1:0-8348 GCA_041584155.1 Saccharicrinis sp. | reverse complement strand
CACCAAAATTGTAAATGGAAATCAACAATGCCGGTATCAGGGCAACGATGACTCCGTACATATTTTTTTTCACGCTGTCGCCACTGTGTAGGTGCGGTGAAGGTGAAATAGTTAATGTGCTCATATCTTATATGTTTGTCTGAATTCTTAAATTATTTATTTAGTGCGACTGCGCATGATTTGTCCTACTTTTCCTTTTCCCAGGCGGATGTAATCTAGAAGAGGACGTTGTGAAGGACAGGTATAACTACATGATCCACACTCGATACAATCCATGATTTTTTCTGCTTCCGCTCTGTCCCAGATCCCTTTTTCTGAAACGGTCATAAGCAAGTAAGGCTCTAATCCCATTGGGCAGACCGAAATACATTTACTACACTTAATGCAGTTTTGCATTTTCTTTCGTTTAGCCTCTTCTTCTTTAATGATTAAAACACCAGAACTTCCTTTGGTGACAGGAACTTGGGTGGTGGTTAATGCTTTACCCATCATAGGGCCTCCACCTATAATTTTACCGCTGTCTACAGGTAAACCACCAGCTGCTTCAATTAAGGTATCGATAGAAGTACCGATTCTTGTTAAGAAGTTCGAGGGTTTGTTTACTGATTTTCCGGTAACGGTAACCACGCGCTCAATTAAAGGCTTATTTTTCTGAACAGCCTCGTAAACAGCTACTGTTGTTCCTACATTCTGAACCACTGCACCTACTTCAATAGGTAATTTGCCTGAGGGAATCTGACGTTTGATACAAGCATCAATCAGCTGTTTTTCACCTCCTTGTGGATATTGAACTTTTAATGGTTCAACGATAATTCCGGGATAAGATGCGGATAATTTTGTCAGATGTTTAATGGCATCAGGCTTATTGTTTTCAATACCAATGATTGCTTTATCTACTTTTAAAGCCTTCATTAATATCTGTGTACCTACCATTACTTCTTCGCCTTTCTCCATCATCAGCTGATGGTCGGCAGTAAGATAAGGCTCACACTCAACTGCATTTAATATCAGCACATCACAGGTTTTTCCCGGAGGAACGGATAATTTAACATGAGAAGGGAAAGTTGCACCTCCTAAACCAACGATGCCGGCCTCGGCTATCTTTTTAATAATTTCTTCAGGGGAAGCCGATATTTCTTTTATTAGTTCAGGTGAGCGAACAATGGATTCTTCCCATTTATCACCTTCAACCTGAATAATAATTGCGGGCTTACGGTAGCCACTGGCATCGATAATATCATCAATTTTAAGTACCGTACCTGATACCGAAGAGTGAATATTGGCAGATACAAAACCGGATGATTTGGCAATTAATGTACCTACTTTTACTGTATCACCTTTTTTTACTACAGGAGTAGCAGGTGCTCCGATATGTTGAGCAATAGGAATAGCTACCTGTGTTGGAACCGGCAAAGTTTCAATTTTTTTGCCGGCCGAAAATTTGTTTTCAGGAGGATGAATACCTCCAAGTGAAAATGTTTTAAGCACGATTATTCCTCCTTATTTTTTATATCCGAAGATGTATTGTTTTCACTAGTTGTTGCATCTGATTTTGGGGCTTCCTTTTTGGGGGCTGCAGCTTTATCAACCGCAGGCTTTGCCTTTTTGGCAGGGAAGTTCATCTCGTGTATCGCTCCGGTTGGGCATACAGCAACACATTTGCGACAAAGTTTACATTTGTTGTAATCGATGTAAGCGATATTGTTTTCAACGGTAATGGCATCGAAAGGACATTCTTTTTGACATTTCTTACAACCAATACAAGCGACAGAGCAGGCTTTTTTAGCAATAGCCCCTTTGTCTTTGTTCACACACGATACAAAAATTCTGCGATCTTTAGGTCCTTTCTTTCTTAACTCAATAATGTTTTTAGGACAAGCATCCACACAGGCACCACAAGCTACACAATTATCTTTAACTACCGGTAGCCCTGTTTTTTCATCCATATAAATGGCATCAAAATCACAGGCTTCCACACAGTCGCCACAGCCTAAGCAGCCGTAACTACAAGCTGTATCGCCACCATAAAGCGATGCTGCTACAGTACAAGAGATCGCACCATCATACAGGTTGGTTTTGGGACGGTTATCACAGGTACCGTTACACCTTACCACAGCAATCATTGGGTCAGAAGCCACTACTTCTTTTCCTAAAATACTGGCAGCAGCTTTCATTGTTTCAGCACCACCAACGGGGCAATTAAGCTCAGATATATCATCACTCTTTACCAAAGCTTCGGCAAAAGCTCTACATCCGGGGAAACCACATCCACCACAGTTGGCTGCAGGTAATACCTCCTCAACCTGATCAATTCTTGGATCTTCGAACACTTTAAACTTTTGTGCTATAAAATAAAGCACCAGGGCCGCTATAGTGCCCAGAATGGTAAGTGTTAAAACTGTTATTATAACTACATTCATTTTATATGATTTTATACTATTCTTTAATGGTAAACGTAAAGGTTTTTTGCAGTTTCGGAGTAATCAGCTTGATAAAGATATAGTAGGGTACCAGAATGAGTAAGGATATGATTCCGGAAATACCTTCGTTCTTTGTAATGCCATAACTGACAAAAAGAACTATAAACACAAGAAAAAAAGGGTAGATATAAGCCCATAATGAGGCTTTCAGTCCAAGGGATTGCTTGCCCTGAATAATAACTCTTTGCCCTGCCTTTAAATCCGAAGTATTTGTAGCAAATGCTTCAATGATTTTTTCCTGCATATCTGCAGCGGTACATGCGCCTTTGGCGTGACATGATGCACAGGCTGACTCACTGGTTATGCGTACTTTAACCTGACTTGAATTTATTTCTTCTATGAATCCTGTATGCTCTACTAATCTATCTTCTGACATGATAATTAAGGGAAAATTCAGAACAAATGTAATTATTATGAAAGTATAGAAAAGGCTGTTTTGCTATTTGTAATTGGTATAAATAAACAAAACTGTAACATAGACATTGCAAAACCCTGATGGATAGTGTAAAGTGGAGATTGCAATTTTAAAAATAAGGGTTTAATTTTTTTTTACATTTTCTTAAAACTGTAATTTGTCATGTTATGTGTTGACATAATGGATGTTATAAAGAAATATTTCTTTAATTGGGTGTCATTCATTTTAGGCTTGTTAACATTTAGCTAATCAAACCTTTTAAAGCCAGGAATTACATAAATAGATGCGAGTAGGAATGGCTCCGTGGTTGGGTTATGTATAAGTTAAATATTATTTGTGTTATTAGTGGTTTGTATAAGTATCTCGGTTACTGTTTTATTATTTTAAATACAGTTGTATTTGGAGGCTTGTTTGTTGATTAGGATGGTGTTGTTGATGTTGTTAAAACCACGAATCGCACGAATAGACACGAATAGGAACCATTTTACGGTTAAAGTGTGTGAAGGGTCATTTTATTACTCGTGCAGATTCGTAGTTTTTATGATAAGAGTTGAAGTTTAATTCATTTAAAGTTTTTGATTACTGTTTTTAAGCTCGTTTATTAACGTTGAAGTTTTATTTGAACCAATAATCTCCTTGTCTAGTATAGGATATTTTTAATTCTCTTTTGTCCTTATTAAACAGATTGTAACCTGCTTTAAGGTTCATCCAAAAGTCAATAAGTTTACTGTTATTCAGATATCTCACGGTGTATTTCTGAAAATTTTTATCTGTCATTTTAAAAGGAAATATATACACAGGAATTTTTCGTTGTCCATTATTTCTAGCCTGGATGGCATACCAATAAATCTCCTTTATTTTATCATTGGTCATCGGCAAACAGCCTATGCTTACGCAGTTACCATGTATAAATATATCTCCACCTAAATTGCTGGCCTTACTTTTCATTTTATCCGATGTATTTGGATAATTCAGACCTAAGGACAGGTAGAAGTTGCTTGCCGGATTATACCTGTCGATAAAATAAAACCCTTCCGGAACCTGATAGTCACCCTGTCTTCTTTTGGGTCCTAACTTCCCGGAGCTATAACAAATAGCATAAGTTCGCAGTTTGCAATAACTTTCATCTTTTTGTCTTTTGGCATAGAGCTCTACTTCTCCTTCTGCTTTATACGCCACCAATAAAATATTGAGTTCATTGCTTTTTATATTGTGTTTTATTAAGCCATCAACAAGTAATTTTTCTTTCTCATTAATGGCAACCCTAACGCGTTTGTACTTTTTTTGCTCAGCCAAAAAATTGGATTGAGCAGATGCGTTTATAAAGGCAAAGGTTATCATTAAAAAGGATACGATTTTTCTCATAACATTTTTTTCTATCTCTTAATTATTCATGTTTAATTTTAAACAGAATTCTTTTGTTGTATACACAGGAAGATAGAAATACGCATTTTCAATATTACCAGAAGTGCAGAATAAAATATAGTCATCCTCAAAATAACCTTCTTCATCTAGTTTTATATTTGCGGCAGCCAACATTTTCAGAATCTTCTCATCATCATTGATCAGCTTACTGTATTCTTCGAAGGAAATAGACGGATTATTTTTTAGAATAAGATAACTAACTGGGTTTATGGTCTGTTTTGATTCACCACGGGAAATACCCGTTATGGAAGGATCTTTTTCTTTCATAGCTTCGAAAGAAAAATAGGCAATTTGCTCAATACGATAGCCATTACTATCGGTATTTACCAATTTAAGCTTGCTAAAAAGTTCATCCTCATTTCCGTCATGATTAGCGACTAAAATTTTGTTCTCATAGACATCAACTACTTTAAATTCTATGCCATCTAATTCTATAAGCTTATCTATATCGAGCTTGGTAATGGCTTGGTACTCGTAGTGAGAAAATGTTTTTCCCTCAAAAGTCACTTCTCCATTTACACCCTCAATATCTTCTGTCTGAATTGAAAAATCCAAATTTGCTTCCCTATCATGAAGTCTGGTTCTATAGTTGATATTCCCTTCCTCATTCACCTCTATCGAATCCTTATTCCCATTTAGCAAATGACATTCTTTAAGGTTGACAATTAAAGAACTACCCGAAATCTCTGTTGGGAATGAACCTTTAACTGGCACCAAAGACAAATTCGATCCTCCTTCCTCATTATGTGTTATTTCAATGGACGAGTTATGAATTAGACTGTCTAAACTATTCTGTAATTCCTTACAGTCTATTTCTATTTTCCAAGGCAGGACATAATCTTTACCTAAGTTAGAATGAAATTCGCCTTTATTGAAACTCGATTTATCTAATTCAAAAAAAAATGATTCCATTGCTTCTTGTTGTTTTTGTTGTGTAATATCTGCTTGTTGAGCAGATAAACTAAATGATATGAATAGTAATAATAGGGTGATGCTCTGTTTCATATCCAGGAGGTATCAATTCCATTTTTTACAAAAGCTTCAAAAACCTGATCGGTAGCATAGCAAAGATCTGCTTTTTTTAGATGGGGGAAATGTTTGATATCTTCGGTAAATTGGATGTCAAAATCATCTCCTTCTCCATCGAAAAAATAAAGCATACTGGAATAAATATCATTGGCTCCATCCTGGTTAATTTCAGTAATGTTGTTGGCCAGAGAGCGGGGGATGGGTAAGTCTTGAAAATACTGTGTGATCTCGGGTATGAAATCATAGCCCTCTTTTTCTAAATTAATTCTTCTTTCAGAATACCAATCTGCAAATTCACTGGCATCAAATTTTGGCTTTAATAAGCTTCTATTATACATTAACTCCTGAATGATGGATAGCTTAAAGTTGAAATCTTTAAACTCAATAATTTCTTCTTCGACCTGAGGAATAAGGTATTTTTCAGGCTCCACCCATTTTCGAGGACTCGCCTCTTCCTCTTCTTCCTCCTCAGAATCAATAGCATCTCCGCTCATATTTTCACCACTACTAATCACGCAAGATTTTAACCAGTCTTTAATCTGCTCATGATTCTCGATTCGGGTTTTATCATCGGGTAAACCGCTCACATTCACATGGGGAACAAAAGTAATTTTCAGGACTTGTTCCAATTGTTTTACGAACAAAGGAAACTCTTCGGGATGATTGAATGCCGGCCATTGAATAAAGCTTCTGTACTTTAATAGTTGAGTATTGATGTGAAAATGATCATTGGGTCGCCATTGCACCACAAACAATCGGTCTTTACGCTCCAAGTGCACCAACCAAGATCCATTATCAAAAAGAGTAAAGTCCAATCGGAGATCCTCATCCTTCAGTTTATTTTTACTGTACAGCCAATATTCAATATGGGTTGTGCTGAGGGTAAAAGCCAAATCGGGCACGTAATGTTTGTTTGGAGCTATCTTTAATCCAATGCTGAGTTTATTCATTTTTATGGCTATTGTATATCGGAACTAAAATTCATATTTCTGCAAGCTTCAAAACACGAACAAATCTATTATCCTATGCTTAATTTCAAGCTAAAGGTGTTAATAATTGTTTGTTTTCAGGAATACGTTTTATAAATGCAGTATTTCTTTTTATAAATGACTAACATTTGTATTTATTACTGCATTTTTAAGTACAAAATAATCAAACTTAGCAAGTAGAATCTGTTAAAAGATAATTCTTACTTATTAAGCTTGATTGTTAATTTTCACTTACTGTATTTGTTGCAATATTGTAGGATCTAAAATTTCCTTGTCCTTTGCCAGAAGCAAAATTTTAGAGATAATCTCTGCCGTTTTTGGATCCTCATCCATAAAAGGAAGGAACATGCGACCCCTGTGTTGTGAATGCACCGGAATTATTGATAGCGATGAGCTGGCTACTTTGTGACATACGCCACTTCCCATGTGCACTGAATATTCTCCCATATCTCCTTTGATTTTAGCATGTCGTTCGCTAAAGCTTACATTTTTAAGTTTGAATAGGCGGCATGTTTCCTGAGCAATGGAAGTTCTCAATTCGATGGAAGATTGGCTGGCTTCCGGATCTACCTCTCCTACATGAGCCACACTAACCACCAAATCAATATCTCGCATGGTTTCAGAAAACAGGCGCTTATCAATGTCCTCAAAAGCAAGGCGCTTATTGTTAGTTCTATTAAAAAACTCTACGGTTTCAATGGTAGGTGCTTCCACGTCGGCAGGAGAAAACCAATCGGCCAAAGCAAACATGTAAGAGATGACATTTTGCTTGTGATTTACTTTTTTCAGGCCATCTTCATAATCAACCGTCCAGCCTCTGCTTTTAAGCAAAGCCAGTGTTTTTTTAACCTGAATTTGATGACCTGCATATCTGCGAGAAATAGTATTTTCGTTTAGTTCATCAGCTGTAGGTAAATACAGTTCCCGGAAGATTTGTTTGAATGGTTGTTTCACTTTTTGTGCAAAACAATGTGCCTGGTAAGCCGACCAATTTTTATCTTCATACAAATCAACACAATGCGCAATTCGTATTTCTTCGCCTAAACTTGTTTCCTGACCTGTAGGTGCCACAAGCTTGTCATTCTCATAAAACCCTATTCCATTCTCGCAAGTCAATACCAGCTTTTTAAGCATGGGCGAAACTACGGGATGGGTTATCAGATTTTCAATTTCCTGTTTAGAGAATACATCTCCATTCACCATGGCCAGTTCTAAACTCTTTCGAATTCTTTTGAATTGCTCTTTAAGGGTTTTACTGTATTCTTTCAGTTTAAGAACTTCCTTGTTTTTTCGGTACTTAGCCGGTATGGATTTTAAAGGTTTTCCCTCTTTAATGGCTTTAACATCAGCACTTCCGTTTTTATCTATCTCCAGAAAAATAATGATATCTCCTAAATCAATATTTTGCGCATTGGCTACAATTTCCTGAGCCTCTTTGGTTTCCATGGACCATTGTAAACGAATAGGATCGGGGTAACCTGCTGTTCTGGCCAGGTTTTCCATAGCTATCTTAACCGCAGTGGCTTCGCTAGTCTGACGTTGGGAACCAAATTGCTTGCTCTCTTTTATGAATTGTTGAAGAAATTGATAGCGTTTTAGCAAATCCTTTTCAGGAGTTGACTTGCTTAAAGGAATCAACCCGTATACACGGAGATAATCCTGATTCCTTTTATCCACAATGCGTTTCGTTACTTCCTTAATTTTAATCTTTTTAAGAATGATATCAGCATATAATTTACTGCGATTGTAACCAACACCATCTGAAATATATTTGGCCGAATCGTACAACATCTTCCATTTATCGGCACCCAATGATATATAGCTTGTTTTAAACCAATCTACATCAACAGCACCATCTTTAAAAGCACTTTGTTCTACCGCGGTATATTTACTTATTTCCGATTCGGTTTGTTCACTTATGTGCTCACTGGAATGTGCATGTAACCACCAAACAGCCGATTCCATATTTTTCCAGCCTAGATATTCAGACACAAGTGGCAGCCATTGTTG
>JBFHEL010000175.1:0-8359 GCA_041584155.1 Saccharicrinis sp. | reverse complement strand
AGTTACCCGCCTTTTGCGGGACAGGCTATTCCGTTATAAAGATATTTATTTTATTGGTAATTAAAGCCTCACGGTTTTAATCATGTTGAAAGGACAAACAAACAGTTAAACTAACAAGCACAAAGCCGTCGCACGATTTCATCGTGTGACCCCAATCTTTCCTACTTTCTCTCTGATTATCAAGTATTGCCTTAACAATCTTTTTGCTAGTAAACCTCTTAAAATCCCCTAATAGCTGTTCCGGTGTTTGACCACTTGAACTTCTAAAAATTAAATGAACATGATTAGTCATGATGCACCATGCAAAAATTTCCATGCCCTTTTCCTTTTGGCAAAATTGCAAACTATCTATAAGTATATCTTTGTATTCGTTTCTTGTAAATACATCTAATACCAATTGTACTATGAAGTTAGCGTTAAATAATTTTAGAGATTTTGAGTTTATACAAGGCATAAAAATAAGGCATAACCTGTCCCGCCAAAGCGGGAGCCTAAGTTCTGTTGAGTTTTTATAACTCAGAATAAGCTCAAAAGAATGAAATTATAGCGCTCACTTCATGGTATTATTGGTATTATTAACCACAATGGCCATAATAGCTCTGGCCGGAGCTAAAAACTTAGTCTTCTTTCCATTCAATTTAAGCATATAAGCCTCTTCTTGTTCTGATGTATTTTGAATGATAATTTTAATAGCACCTTTTTCATCCTTTACCGAAATAATAGGACGTCCTGATGCCATTGAACCAACGCGCACATCACCGGGTTTTACAAATTTACTTACCAGGTACATCACATTGTAATCCGGATTATATTGAATGGTTTTATGAGTACGGTCAATATTAATTAATGAATTTTGGTTCCAGTCCCATCCACTTTTTGTGGTTTCATTTAAGATCATATTCCAGTAGCAAAAGTTGGTACAATTAGCATTAATATTGTCACTTATTTCCTTTAACCGGCTCTCAGCTTCTTTCACAGCATTCTTACCTCCAAAACAATTGCCTTCGGTATGCATAATTTTATATTCCGGAAATTTAAGCTGAGCTTCTTGTATATAACATGGTGCAGTATACTGAACCCCAATACCATCCAATTTATCAGCATCATTTAGCAATAAATACTTAGGCATTACGAAGTTTTTTGCGACTCTAAAAGTACCTGCATATATTTCAGTTTGCAGCTTTGCCTTTTTAAAAGCCGGCTTCATGTAATTCAATCCAATATTTAGTAATTCATCCGGTTCCATCACACAGCTTGGATAATTTGTATCCGCATCAGTTTCATTTTGAATGCAAATACGGCTTACCTTGACTCCATTTTCGGCGTATGCCTGAACATATTTTACAAAATATGTAGCATATGCTTTATATATATTTTTATCTGCACGCATCTTATTGTTTTGTGCATCCGGTCCTGTCATTGAATTGCTTACTTTCATCCAGGCAGGAGGACTCCAGGGAGAGGCAAATAATTTTAATTGCGGATTGATAGCAAAGGCAGCTTGTAAATAAGGTAATACATACTTTTTATCTCTGTCGACCGAGAAATTTTTCATTTCATAATCTTCAGCAACTTCGCTATAACTATACGCATCAATACCAAAATCACTTGCTCCAATGGCAGTACGACAGAAGGTAAATCCTGCCTTTTCGGCATTGAAAAGATTATTCATCAACTCATCCTGTTGTTTTTTATCTAAACTTAGAAGCGCTTCGCCTCCTATTTCATTAAAAGCACCTCCTATCCCTTCTATGGTTTGAAATGTATAATCCGGGATCACTTCAATATCATGCCCCCAGCCAATCTGCCCTTCATAGTTTTTAAAAGCGAATTCTTTTACCGGATTAGCTTCCGGGTTATCTAATGAAGCATAAAATATTTGAATCTGATTGTCCTGCGCCCTTATTACAAAAAAAAGCATAACGGCAAGTAATGTAAATACGATCTTTTTCATAAAAATATCTTTAATAAATATTCATTCCCACACTCAACAAGGCTTATTTCAATTATAAAATGGTATTATTTTACTGTACTTTAAACAAATATAATGATAAAAAAACCTGTTGTAAAAACAACAGGTTATTCTTATCCTACAACCCGGATATTAATAAGTTGATTTATCCGTATCGTTGTATTGAACTTGTAATTCGGCCAATTGCTTTTTAAGCTCTTCTATAAGTTCCTTATATTCTTCTTTGCCATACAGGTTATTCATTTCATGAGGATCATTTTGTAAGTCGTATAACTCCCAAACATCAATGTCTCTGTAAAAATGAATTAATTTATACCTATCGGTTCTTATACCATAATGACGTTTTACCATGTGTTCATTAGGGAACTCGTAATAATGGTAATATAAAGCTTTGCGCCACTCTGCGGCTTGCTCATCACCTAATAAAGGTTTTAACGACATTCCCTGTATCTCCTCAGGCACTTCAATACCAGCCATATCAAGGATAGTAGGTGCATAATCTATATTTTGAACTAACTCATAAATCTTACCTCTTTTATTATAACCTTTAGGTAAGTGCATAAGCAAAGGTGTTCTGAAAGACTCTTCGTACATAAAACGCTTATCAAACCAACCATGCTCACCCATATAAAAACCCTGATCGGAAGTATAAACCACTAAAGTATTCTCATACAATCCATTCTCCTTTAGGTAATCCAACACTCTACCAACACTTTTATCTACTGATTTAATTACACTTAAGTAATCTCTCATATAACGTTGATATTTCCACTCATAAAGTGCTTTTCCGCTAAGATTTTGCTTTTTAAAATCTTCGGCGATGGGGGCATAATGATTTACCCAGGCTTCTTTTTGTGCTTCGTTCATACGATCGGTATGACCAGGGTACCATGGGAAACGACTTTTAATTTCTCCTTCAGGATCTTCCATTTTTAAATCGTAGGCCAAATCCATATCCTCGGCTCTGATGCTTTGCTTTTGCTCGGCAGCAGCCTGACGACCTTCGTAGTTATCATAAAAGTTATCGGGCAATGGAAAAGTTTGATCTTCAAAATCATCCAAAAACATAGTATCGGGTTCCCATGTACGATGCGGAGCTTTTTGATGCAATAATAACGCAAAAGGTTTTGTTTTATCGCGTTTATTATCCAGCCAATTTAAAGCAAAATCAGTAGTTAAGGTAGTTACATAACCTTCATACTGCTTTTTTTCACCCATTTCAATAAAATCAGGGTTATAATACTGTCCCTGACCGGGTAAAATATTCCAGTAATCAAAACCTGTAGGATCACTCTCCAGATGCCACTTACCAATTATTGCGGTTTGATAGCCTGCTTTCTGTAATAATTTAGGATAGGTCATCTGGCTACCATCAAAGGCCGTTGAATTATCCTTCATGCCGTTAATATGCGTATGCTTACCTGTAAGCATGGTGGCACGACTGGGGCCACAGATGGAATTACCTACAAAACTATTTTCGAAGATCACACCGTCTTTGGCTATTTTATCGATATTAGGTGTTTCAGTAAAACGATTATCATACGCACTCAAGGTTTGTAGGGAATGATCATCACACATAATAAACACAATATTTGGCTCTTTTACTTTTTCTTCCACTTTTTTCTGCTGGCAAGATGACATTGATATTATCAATGATGCCCCCAACAGTAAAGAAGAAAATAACCAATCATTTAATTTTCTTTTCATGTTGTATGTTCGTTTAATTTATAACTCAAAATATATTACTACACTCTATTTATTCAGAATAATCAATTCTCTGTTTGATATTTACGCATAATTTTCAGGAGCTGATCTCCAGCACCTATTTTATACCCTGCAGATAAAAATAGGATTTCATTATCGCCCGAAATTAAAGTTAACACAGGCAACTGATTTGACAGATCCTGCTTTCTTACTTTTTGAAACAACTTAAATAAACTATCATCTTTCAAAAACAAGGCATCCTCGGGTAAATGATAATCTTTAGGATTAAATACTTTAGCTCTCTCATCATTGGGCAGGATAAATACGAAAGGCAGCCCTGTGGCATCAAACAATTCTTTGAGTTCTTCAAAATCCTTTAACACATGTTTAGTTGGTTCCTTATCCGGATCGAGCCATATCATTACCTTTCCCAAACTCATATGATAAGAGTATAGTTCCTGCAGATGTACCGGCTCCTCATAAACAGGAGGCAGAAAGAATTTACCCATTGATTGTAAAGGCTTACTATCATGTCTTAAGCTTAGTATTACATCTTTATGCTCCCCCTCATCGAGGGTGAAAAAGTTCATACGCGAAAGTACTGTGCCATCCTTTTCTCTTTCGGCAGTATACAACATATAGTTACCCGCAACCAGCTCGAGTTTTTCAGGAAAATCGTTTACCTCCTTATTAAATTTATATTCAAGCGTTTTATAATAGCCATTCTCAAACTTAGCAAGACTGAACTGTTTGGCATAGCGACAAGTCTCGCTATTTGTCTTGTCTTTAACCAGGCTTATGGTTCCATAGGCTTCTGATGTTTGTGGTTGTTCCTCTCCCAGATAAACATTTACCCATTGCTCATCCTTTTTATACTGTGCAGTTCCGGTAATTCTATCGACTCTTGAAAGAACACCTGCGGTACGACACAAGGCTACAAACAATACTTTGGCGCTCCCCAAATCACAAGTCTTCATTTCATAAACACCCATAGGAGTAGATGGCACCCAAATATAGTTTTCGGTTTTACTGATTTCAATATTATCTAAAATCCACTGTTCCGCAGAAGATGGGTTATTATGAACTGCTAACCAAAAATTTTCATCAAACCTTGGCTTTAAATAAGCCTTATAAGGCGATAACTGTTCCATTTGAACCCTTGGATTAAGCATGAAATTCACATAATCCTCTTCGCTACATTGATTATTAAAGGCAGGTGTATTTTGTATATGACTTAATAAAACAGCTGCTGAAGCATCTCTTAAATCCTTTGCAGAAACTGCATTTAACAAGGAAATAATCCACTTTTTATTTTTCACAGGAGTTTGTTGCATAAAAGCAGCCATCTCATTATAGTTACCCCGTGATTTCTTTATTATATTCCAAACCTCAGTAGTATCCAAATCAAGAGAATACGCCAGTTCAAATGCTTTTTCCTTACTCATAAAGGTCTTTTCGTAAGCCGTACGAACAGAATCTTCAAAAGCCAATCGTTTCCGGTTAAGTTCTTTTCCTTGTTCTGATACTTTCAACGGTTCTTTGGCAACAGGAGGAACCAAATCGATATCCACCACTCTTTCGGTAAAATCACTTTGGGTCAGTGCTATGGTCACGGTATCGGTATCAGCCACGGTGACCTTTGTAAAGTTAAACATCGTTTCATCGGTAGCCCAAACAACTACATCTCCCAGCCCAAGCTTTAAGCCGCAAATCCCTTTTTCATCAGTTTTTAATGGTGCCAGATTATACAACTCGGCATAATTACAAACCAGAAAGCCTACTTCAACATCAGCCAAAGGCTTATTTTGTTTATCCACCACCTTAACAAAAAGATTTTTTGCTGTTGCATAATTTTCAATTTGGTTAAGACGAGTAAAATACTCTCTCTGATCGATGACATCCGAAGCCGAATAATGCCCTGGTGTTTGCGTTGCAGTCAGAATAGCTCTACGGCTAGGTTCCACAAACCATCCTTGATTTACATCAGCTTCCGGTTCACAGGCGCCCATAAAATACCATTTACCCTCTGCCCAAAACTCAACCCAGGCATGATTATCATCCTGATGAACCCAGCGAGGGGTATAAATTTGACGCGCAGGAATACCAACTGCCCTCAATGCCGTTACGGTAAAAACAGATTCCTCTCCACAACGTCCTTTAGCATTTTTCATTAAAGCCAGGGGTGCAGAAGTTCTTCCATCGCTACCTACATAGGTCACTTTTTCATGGCACCAGTGATTCACTTCCAGGGCAGCTTCTTTCATGCCCATATTTTTAATACGTTCTTTCAGTTCATTAAAAATAACTACCCTTGCCGAATCCATATTTTCAGTACCTGCCCGGGGAGGTAACACGAAATGAAGAAAGTCCTCATCGCTTACGGTTGTACCCCAGGAAAAAGTTTCCCGGGCCTTTAATGCTGAACGTATTTGTTGCAAATAGTAATCTGAATCGTAATTACTTAAATCACTTAATGTTTCATAAGCATATAAAAACTCCAGTGCCTCACGTTCCCAAATGCTTAACTCAGTATTAAAAACATCCAACAATTGTTGTTGTCTGTTATATAAAATATCTTTACTACGCTGCTCAAACTTAGCCTGTATTTCTTCGCGTTTTATTTTATCATGGATAAGATGGTCCTGACAAGCGGTAAAAAAAACACCCGTCGCAAACAGAAATACTATTGAAATTTTTTGTAACATATTTACTTCTTCTTTAGAAATACTTTACCATCTGTTTGAATAACCCATATTTCACCTTCCCGGGTAAGAGATGGGTAGGAGGCCACAAAACCACCTTGATGTACTTGAATTTTCGGCTGAAACTTATTTCCGTTTAATAAGACCTCATTTAATGCTAAGGCCTTACTATCTGTGGTATAGAAATTATAATTTTCATAATAGGCTTTTTGGCGATAATACACCTGACGCAAAGCCCATTTAACATCTTCATCAGCCTCTTTTTTAAAGGCAACAATCTCTGAATCAGAAGAAAACTGGACATAACCCCAGGTTTCAGGGCGGTGCATAGCTATTTTTCCCTGAGGAGACCATACCCAGTTATTTTCCGGTAATCGTTTTCCATTGGCATCTTTCATTTTTACATATTTGCCATTCACCACTTCAGTAAGCCATTGCACTCTGGAGAAATTAATTCTCCACTGGGTACCCTCTTTGGGCATTTTTACGTGACCCGAACATTCATTTAGCACCTTCCAGGGGAAAGCCAGTTCAACTGTCCATTTATCATCCAAATCAGATGGATCATTGATTGTACCATCAATTTTAACAGCACTAAGCATGCCCGGGATTTCCCAGCTATTCATAGCCGCGCCATTATCGCGATACGGTTCTGTAAGAAATAAATCCCAGGTGGTACCTAATGCATTTATTTCAAACTCATAATATTTATGAGTATCACCATCCGGATCAATAAACACCTCAAAATCATTATCAAAATAAATAACTGCATCATGCTTAGTGATATTACCCCAAATATGGTCTTCCTTAAGCTCAGCAGCAATATAAAAATAGGTAGAATCCCACAGCATTTTTATTTTGGTATCTTTAGCAGGCATGGGTTTTAAATCACCCTCAATATCCACAAAGGAATTACTCCAGCTGGCCTGTTGCCAGGCCAGATCATTAAGATCACCATCAATCACCAACGGACTCTCTGCCTGTTGACAAATATAACTCTCGGGCTGAAAGGGGATTTTAATACCTGTATCTGCCTCTAATACGGGCGGTGTTTCTTTACCCGCGCAAGCGGCAAGAAATAATAAACCAAAGACCAAATAAATATATTTCATTTCTTAATAACCATTATCATTAATAATATAGTATTGCTTAACAGATTGAACACTTTTCAAGCTATTGATCAATCAGAAACAGCCAATAACACAGTACCTGTTAATAGGCACAAACGGCACTACTAATCTCCTGCATATCCTGGCCTTGCTCAGCATATTTCAGTTCCACTGTACGAGGTTTTGGACTTGCCTTATATTTGACTGTAAAAGCATGCCATCCTTTTTTAAGCGCTATCTTTTCATATTTCACAAAAGGATTATTACCACTTGTGGCTTTATTAATCAATACCTCATCTCCTAAAGACATCAAACTTTCGCCGTCTGATTTTAATTCAAACAGGTATACTGCATCTTTTTCTGCCTTAAAAAAACCTTTAAACACAAGGGCATACCCTGCTTTATCAGTAAAGTCACCCAATTGAACAGTATCAACTTTGGTCCACTCAGCCGATTCGGATAGGATGATATCCCCGATATTATTTACCGCTTTTTTGCTCTCCCATTTCTGAATACCTGCATTTACGGGAGAGATATCAACGGCCTGATGATAGCTTTGCTGTTCAACAACAGCAGTTTTTAAATCATTAAATAGTTCACCTTTATAGGATCTGGCTTTAATTTCACCTTCCTTGCTTACCATAAAAGGTCCTGTATAAAGCGTCGATTCCTTGGTAGGAACAGAACCATCGAGTGTATAATAAATTTCAACGCCCTCTTGAGGATAAGCGAGCGTAAGTTCTACCTGAGTGCTATCTACAAATACTATTTTCTTATCTAAGCCTTTCACTGCAGGAATATAATAAAAGACCCCCATGACATCTAAACGCTCATATTGCTTGTTGATACGTGCATTAAAGTCATCAAAATTT
>JBFHEL010000174.1:0-8360 GCA_041584155.1 Saccharicrinis sp. | reverse complement strand
TCTCTGAATTCTTTAATGTGAGCGGTAGTTCAGATATGAATGTTTCGCAAGGGAATACGATTTTTATGTATATGATTGATGACGATTGTAATATAGATTTTCCATATGCAGGTATAATCAATTTAAAAGATTGTAACCTTAGTGGGGCTAAAGATAAAATTAAAGCTGCTTTAAAACCATATTTGAAAGATGCCAATCTGATTGTTCGTTTGGGTACCAATTATTTTACCATACTGGGTGAAGTAAATAGTCCGGGTAAGCAAACGATGAGTCGCGATCAGATCACCATTTTTGAGGCTATTGGTATGGCCGGTGATATTACTGCATCGGGTAAAAAAAGGGATGTGAAGATTGTTCGTCCTACACCCGATGGAAAATCAACCACCTATATCGTTGATCTTACTGATCATAATATTGTGGGTTCGGAATATTATTATATCTATCCTAATGATTTTATCTATGTGAGACCAATGAAAGCCAAGCAGTGGGGTATTGGCGAATCCTTTAGCCTAGGTGTGTTATCTACTGTGTTAAGTTTTGCCGTGACTATTATTGCATTAACTAATTAATAGTTAATGATAAGGATCATCTTATATATACTATTTATGTAAGGAGAATTTTAGTTAATTATTTAAATTATGATTTAAAGAATAGCCCATGAACAGAAGGATAGCAGACGATTCCACTAATTAGTGTGTTCCTGGTTGTCGGAACAGACAGATATGCCGCTTAATTAAAATATAAACGCATGAATAATAGCACTGTAAAATCCAATGCTGAAACTCCTATGAGTTTTAGTCTTGATTATAAAAAGCTGATAAGAGAGGTAATGCATTTTTGGTGGCTTTTTGTGATAACGATTCCTTTGTCTCTTGGTTTTGTGTATGCTATTCATCGTTATATTACTCCCATTTATAGTGCTTCTATGCGTGTGTTAATGGAAGAGCGGGGGAATGATATGCCACAAACCGATATGATGGAGGGTTTTGGTTTAACCCCGGGAATGCGAAATATTGATAATCAGTTGGGAGTGCTGTCTTCTTGGGATATGATTTATAAAGCTGTGGAAGCATTGGATTTTGATGTGTCGTATTTTGCAAAGGGAAAGATTAAAACCACAGAAATTTATCCTGCCACAAATTATAAAGTTGAATTTGATACATTGCATCCTCAATTAATTCATACTCCATTTTATATTACTCAGATAAACGATCATAGCTTCGAATTAAGATATCAAGGAGGAGGACAGGGCGCTTACAATTACTTGACTCGTGTAACGAGCAGAGGTGCTGATAATAAGGAATATATTGAAACATATCAGTTTGGTGAATGGATTACTAAACCCTGGCTTCGTTTTAGGGTGGTCAGTAGTGGGGGTAGATTGAGTAATGAGATGATCAATTTTTTCGAGTTTAATCACCCTAATACTCTTACTGCCCAATATGTGGCTTCGTTAAAAGCTTCAAAAACAAATAATAGCACAACAATTATCAGGTTATCCGTTACCGGAGCTCATAGAACTAAAAATGTAAAGTTTTTAAATACGTTGGTTGATGTGTTTATTGAGTTGAATCTTGAAAAAAAGAATAAGATAGCTACAAATACCATTAATTTTATTGAGTCGCAATTAATGAATATAAGTGATTCATTAAGTAATACAGGTTCCGAATTGAGTAATTTCAGAACAGAAAATCGTATTCAGAGTGTTTCTGCCAAGGCAGATTATCTTTTTGAAAAGTTGCAAAATGCGGAGGAAAAGAAAGTTGAATTAATAATATCGCGTAATTATTATAATTACCTAAGTGATTACTTTCAGAATGATATCTTTGATAATAAAGTGATTGCTCCTGCTGTTTATCAGACAGATAATCAACTGCTAACTTTGCAAATTCAGCGGGTGATGGAGTTAAATACAGATCGTTTAGCTCTATCGGTATCGTCTGGAGAAAGTAAAAACCTGTATGTTGAACAAAAGGATACTGAGTTAAAAATAGCTGTGGATGTATTATTGAGGTCCATTGAAAGCCAAAGGAATATTCTGGATAAAGAACTAAAGAGGTTAGAAAGTGAACGAACACAATTTGAGACCGAATTATACAGCTTACCTGAAACAGAAAGGAAATTATTAGGTATAGAACGAAAGTTTCAGTTAAACAATGAGGTATATACCTTTTTGCTTCGTAAAAGATCCGAAGCCCAGATTCAAAAAGCATCCAATACACCGGATCATCAGGTATTGGAAGCTGCCAGAAGTGGAGCTATGGTTTCTCCGGATATATCAGGTAATTATAAAAAAGCATTTATGCTTGGATTGTTTTTTCCACTTCTGTTTTTAGTGGTTAAACAATTATTTAATAATAAAGTTACCTCGTTGGATGATGTGGAGAAAATAACCAATTTACCTATTGTTGGTCAAATACTTCATAGTACAATTAAAGAAAGTAATGTTGTTCGAAATCACCCTAAATCTGTTGTTACCGAGGCTTTCCGTCGAGCGAGAACGCGTCTTGATTTTATGATAGGAGACCAGTCAACTCCGATAATTACAATAAGCTCTTCTATCCCGGGAGAAGGAAAAACCTTTTGTGCCTTAAATCTCGCATCGGTATTTGCATTGACCGATAAGAAGACTATTTTAGTTAGTTTTGATATGCGTAAATCGGGATTAAATAAAGTATTAAATTTAAATGATTGTGATGGACTGTCTGACTATTTGATTGGGCATAGAAATTTGAATGATATTATATATCCTGCTCCCTCAGGTTTAGACAATTTATTTATAATCCCTTCCGGTCCTTTGCCTCCCAATCCATCAGAGTTAATCGCGTCTGCTAAAACCAGCCAGCTTTTTGATGAATTAAAGGCTGAATTTGATTTGATTATACTGGATTCTCCACCTATGGTGGTTGCTGATCCTTATTTGTTAAGTAAGTATTCTGACACAATGTTATTTGTGGTGCGCCATAATTATTCAATTAGAAATATGTTGGCACATACTATTAGGGATCTGAAAAGTGAAGGTATTAGCCATGTCGGAATCTTATTAAATGATTTAAATGTAAAACAAGGCCGTTACGGTACTTATTATGGCTATGGCTATGGACATGGGTATTATGAAGAATCCTGATTTTTTATTTGTCTTTTTGTGTATTGATAAACAGTTTTTAGTAAGTATATGAATACATAGCAATCAAAAATAGAGGTGAATTTATTACATATCCATAAACTCTTATAAACCAAAGTTTTATGTCAAATGTATAATAAAAGGAACTTATTTTCTTTCATTTCAAATACTTAATTGTAATTACACCCGTATGTTATCAGTGTTTAATAAATCTAATTGAATTTTAAAATCGTAGCATTGCTTACGCCTGACTATTTTTCTTGATTTATATTTTTAAGGCTGAATTTCAGTTTTTATGTCCAGCTTTCCTCTATTATACTGCCATTTTCATCGTGTTGAGTAATGTTTAAATAAATGGGAATTTCTTGTTGCATCTCTTCTACATGCGATATTAAACCTACAATACGATTCTCTTTTCGTAAATTTTTAAGGGTACTAAAAACTACATCAAGCGACTCCTTATCTAAAGAACCAAAGCCTTCATCCAGAAAAAAGAAGTTTTGGTTGGTTTGAGTCAGACTTTGTACATTATCGGATAAGGCAAGCGCTAAGGCAAGCGCAGCCTGAAAAGTTTGTCCGCCCGAAAGGGTTTTTATATTGCGTAGTTTTCCACCATTTAAATAATCTCTTACTTCAAAATTATTGTCTTCACTGAGTTCCAGACTCATTTTCTGGCGTGTCATTTTAAAAAAACGTTCATTAGCGGCGGCACATAAGTTTTGTAAATATACCGATGAGATATAGTTAACAAATCCGCTGGCATGAAATAGTTTTTTGAGCGTTTTGATATCTTCACCCCGCAGAGTCAATTGCTGGAGTTGATGAATGAGTTCTTTTTTTAAGGAGAGTTTTAGTTTGAGATCCTTCATGCGTGAGAGTAATTCTCCCTGTGCTCTTGCAGCAGCATTCAGCTGCTCCTTCGTCTCGTGAATTTGAGTTTGTAATTGTAGGTGCTGCTCACTATCGTATTTTTTGTTTTCTAATGCCGCACTGAGTTCTGTGATTTTTTTATCTACTAATAAGTACTGATGTTTGAATTGGTTAATTTCTTTTTTCGTTTGATCAATATCCAGGCCCAGGGCAAGTATGTTTTTAATAGTTTCCAGGCTCTCAAATTCAGAGCGGTTTATATTTTCTTGCAGGATATTGGTTTGTTTCTCGAATTCATTATTTTCCTGAAGCAAAAACTTTTTATTGGCCATAATGCTCCCTTTATAAATATCGATCTGCTTTTTTAGGCCTTCCATATTTTTTTGGGTAGCAGAAAAAAGATCTTGAGTTGTTTTTATTTTTTTAGAAAGTTCTTCCTTCGCTGCATTTAGTTGCTCAGAATTGGCATGTTGATATTTGATGGTTGTGGACTGAGTTATCTGTAATTCCAATAATTTAATAGTGTGCTCGTACTTAGCAATGTCGTTTTTAATATGGGTAAGTTCCTGTATATATCTGTCTTTGTTTTTTAAGGCCTGGTTTAGTTCTTCTTTTAAGTGTGCATAGTCCTTCTCCTTGGCTGTGATCAATTCTTTAGTATTCTTTATATCTAAAATAGTTTTTTCTAAGACAGCAGCATCCTTATATTTTTCAATGGATTCGTGTTGGTGCTTATGATGAGCAGCTTGAAGTTGTGATATCTTTTCTTTACATGATCTTTGTTGAGCTATTAATGGATTTAAATGTGCCAAATAATTATGAATTGCAAGTAACGAGCTATTCAGGTCATTTATTGCATCTTCAGTTTTTTTCTTTTGCTCCCGCAGAGCAGTAGATTGTTCAGTTAATTTATTGCTGTTAAAAGGAGCCGGGTGGTGTTCAGAACCACACAAGGGACAGGCATCTCCGGGTTTGAGTTTGACTGCATATCGCTCCAGCTCAACGTTGATGACTATTTTTTCAATCTGAGTATTGATATTGTTGAGTTCTTTCTCTTTGCTAAGTTTTATTGATTCAATTTCATTTTGCCAGTGTTCCTTATCTTCAATTTTTAAATCCAGATGGTGTTTAGTACGAATCAGCTCGATGGTTTGTTGGTTCAGTAATTGAATTTGTTTTTCCACCGAGGTCATATCCGTATTCAAATCCGAAATATTCTTTACAAAGGCCTTGTTTTCCAAATGCCACTGTTGGGCTTGAGTTAATTCTTCAACATTAGGGATCAAATTCCGCATATTTTGCAGATCTACGGTCATTTGTTTCTCCTGAAGATTAAGCTGGTTTACTTTTTCAGTCTTGTCCTCAACGGCTTTTTCTCCTTTTTGTAAACGTGAACTATTATTTTGAATTTGATTTTTGGCTTCAATAATATCTATGAGTTTATGGATGTTTTCTACCTCTTTCTTGTAGTCATCCAAACGTTCATATTCAAGACTTAAGTTTTTAAATTGCTGATTCTGCTGTTCGTAGTTTTGTTCGTGTATATTTAGTTGTTTTATATCCTTAGAAATGGATGTGTTGAGTTGCTTAATCTTTTCTTCCAGATTACTAATGGCCTCAATAATGCCTTTAAAATGAATGGAGCAGTATTCAAAAGCAGATAATGATTTTGATAGTTTTTCAATTTTAGGTTGTTGATTATCCAGCTTTGTTTTTTGCTTTAGACTCTCAGTATATTGTTCCGATAGATCCTTAAGTTTTTCCAACTTCTTTAGTAATGCATCCTGATTCTGTTGCTGTGTATTTAATAGTTTTATTTTTTCTTCTGTGTCTGTCAGCCTGTTTTTTGTATCCAGCAATTGATCTTCAGATACCTCTTTCAGTTGTTCTAATTGCCCTTGCAGATGTTGAATTTGTGCATTATTTTTAGTTTCCAGATTTTTAGTTTTTACATAAAGCTCGTATTTTTCCAGATTAAAGAGCTCTTTCATCATTCTGGTTCGCTCAGTGCTCTTAAGTTGTAAAAACTCCTGAAATTTTCCCTGAGGAATTATTACCGTTCTTTTAAAATTATCATAACTCAAGCCGATGGCTTGCTCCAGTTCTTCAACAGAAATAGGGATGTACTCGGCTTGTTTTTTTATATAGGCTATCCGTTCTAATTTTTTTACATCGTTAAACTGTTTGCTATTCCTTTTAGCACGAACAACAACTTTGTAGGCCTGCTCTTTTTTACCGGTGACAAAATCAAAATCGATATAAAGGTGATTCGACTTTAAGTTCATCATATTATAATTACGGTTATCACCGCTGGCTAATAGCCTGTCTGTTTTTCCATATAAAGCAAAGGTGATGGCTTCTAAAATAGAACTTTTACCACTTCCTACACTTCCGAAAATGCCAAATAAATGGTTGTTAGTCAGTTTTTTAAAGTCAATACATTGTTTTTCCTGATAGGAGTATAAACCTTCAATACTTAATTGGATTGGAATCATGCTTCACTTTCTTTTTCGGCGATTACTTCATTAAATAAATTTAATAAGCTATCGTTAGGTTCCAGTTGATTAATGTGTTTAAAGTAGTCAATAAAGAGTTCTTTCGTGCTCTTATCTAAATCAATGCTGTGTTTGTTCGTTTTAGATGTTGATAAGTTATTTTTAACCTGAGGTATTAATGTGATAATTCCTGAATGTTCCTGATTTAGTTTTTTACGATCCTTAGCGTTTAAGTAAGTATCGGTTTCAATAGTTAATTCTATTAAATGATCCTTGTTTTCTTTCAGCTGAATTAAGGCATCATTTATTCCTGCTGCTCTGAGACGAAGTAGTTTTTTCCCTTTTTTGAGTTCAATAAAGTTCACAGATGCAGTTTCACCGGGTTCAATATTTGCTATGGCTACAAATTTTTGCTGATTGGCCTCAGCAAACGAGTAGGAAAGTGGACTTCCCGGATAGACTACAGGATGTTTTATTGATTTTATGAGTTGCTTGCGATGTAAATGTCCTAAAGCAACATACTGAATTCCTTCAGGAAAATTCTCAGTATAAATAGCCTGGGCGCCACCTACATGTAAAATAGGTTTCTCATCTTCGGGTTCTTCAGGGATGACTGATTCTCTTGAAATTACAAAAAGGTGCGTTGCCAGCAGGTTAACTCCATTTTTGTCGCAATGTTTTTGAGCTAAGCATTGCCATTTGTGTTCAAGTATATCTCTTAATTCTTCCTCTTTATTCTCTGCTAAGAAAGCCTGTTTTAGCCTGTGCTCATTAGCATAAGGAGTAGTTATAATTCGAAGTGGGTAGCTGTGGTTTGGTAAATCAAGCTCAATAAATCCGGGTTCACTTTTTAAAACCCTTAAGCCGGATTCTAATGTGAAAGGAATGAGTGAGGTATCGGGATATCCAATAAATATTATCCCACACTCTCTGGCCAATGGATCAGCTGTTTCAATCCTATCCGGAGAATCGTGATTCCCCGATATGGCTATTACAGGTCTGGTGCCTTGTTTGCTGAGTTTTTTTAGCGTTTTGTAAAATAGTTCGATAGCCTCAGATGATGGATTATAAGTATCAAAAAGATCTCCGGCAATGATTATGGCATCTACATCTTCCTGATTGGCTATATCGCATATTTCATTGAGTATCCAATGCTGCTCTTCAACCCTGGAGTAATGTTCAAGTCTTTTTCCAATATGCCAGTCTGCAGTATGTAATATTTTCATGTTTGTGATTTCGATGTTTAATGTTTTGTAAAACAGCGATATAGCTTGGTGTTTTTGGGTTTGTTTTGTTGCGAAAAATGCTTTTGCTTGGTGCTTAAAATTACAATTAATTGTTGGTTTGATGGTAAAAAGTTATCAACATCAGCATGGTCTAAGAGATGAGTTTAATAAGCTACGTAATTTGTTATGTAAAATATTTCCTTTCCTAAAAAGTGACTCATAGCCTATTGGTAGCGGTTTGTAGGATTTTGTATAATTTGTTTTTTACGTGCTTTGTTTTGATTAATGTGTGATAAAATGATGTTTTATCTTGAATTTTGTTGATTAATCACTGTTTTACTAGAAATATTAATAATTAAGATTTAAAAAAAAAGGATTTTAATGTTGACCAGATTTGGTAAATAGTAGGAATAGTCTATATTTGTAGAGCAAATTTGGTGAACTTAGTTGTTAACCCTAAAAATTATCAGTTATTATGAACAAAGCTCAATTAATTGATGCTATCGCCGGAGATTCTGGTTTAACAAAAGCAGACGCAAAAAAAGCGTTAGATTCATTTATTAATGTAACCAGCGATGCACTTAAAGGTGGTGATCGTATTTCTTTAATCGGATTTGGTTCTTTTTCAGTTTCTGAAAGAAGTGC
>JBFHEL010000173.1:0-8391 GCA_041584155.1 Saccharicrinis sp. | reverse complement strand
AGATTTTTATCTTCGTCAACCGAAACCTGACCATCATGAAGATATTGCACCTGGAGCATGGTGGCCTGGTTATCTATCACAAGAAGCTTGAGAACGGAGTTTTTAAGCTTCCAACTTTTGATGAAACTATCACGTCGCAGCCAATCAGGTGGCACGATTCGAACCGTTAAGCTGTTAAATAGCATCCAATTTTGGCACATTTTGAACCGAAATAACTGGCATGGTGAAGGACGAAAATACTGGCACAAATCGATCCGCTGTAACCAATAAGTTCAAAGATCAGCTCATCGACGAATTTGAATTAGGGAGTTTAAAGTATGATTTTTCAGATAGTATTGCCCATGCGCTTTTTAAAGAGTGCGAATAAAAAACAATGGCGTATTCATTTAGAACCAGCAATGCGCATCCCGGAGGAAGTGATCCGTTTATAGGTCACTACTCCAAACGTGCCTGTATAAGTGAGCATAAAATTACAAATATTGAAGGAACATACATCACTTTTAGCTATAAGAATGCTGAAAGTGAAATAAATATACCAAATAGAAATGCTAAACTGTGGCTTATCACAATTAATGCTTAGTTAAAAGATACGTGACTATAGTTTCTGCAGCTCTGGGCCACAGTCAACTTAACCGTTACTTTATTGAATAGGCTCACCGGAGGAGAAGTATGCGGAATCTAAGGAAAGAGAGTAAAAGAAGTTGCAATAAGGAAGTTTACATAGGGACTTTTTTTTATTACATTTTATGTATTTCGGATAAACCAATGCCATAGGAATTGGAGTATTGATTTATGAGTACTTGGCCGGTTTTTATGATAATTATGTTAATTTTTATTTCAAAGTAAAGACTCAATGTTAGAAAAGTGTAAAGTTTAATTTTTAACTTGTAAAAATTATGTGCTTTGACAATATACTTCGCACGTAGTAAACACTATTATTGAAAACGGATTGTTGAATGAAAATAGCAACCAAAATAATACTTTAACTAAAAAATGAGACTATGAAAGCTATTACCTTTATTTTTATGCTTATCCCACTTATTGGATTTTCGCAGATAAAAGACTCTGTTATTGTATATCAGGGGAACGGGGCCTTTGATCGAAAAATAATAGATTTAAGTCATAATAATTTAACAGAATTACCTGTGATTGATAGTGATGTTGAAATATTAATTCTTGACAATAATAATTTGACTGAATTGCCTAATTGGTTTGTAAATCTTAAAAATTTAAGATCCTTGTCAATTCGTGATAATAATCTGTTGGATGTGAGTGTTTTAAGTTTTCTTGAAAGTCTGGAAGAAATATATCTATCAAACAATACTAATCTTAAAGATTTACCGAGTTTTAGTTTTTGCGAAAAAATAAAAATCATAGATGTTGTTAATACAAAAATTAACGAACTCCCAACTTCGATAAGAGGAATGAAAAGTATTGCTTATTTTAAATATTCAGCGACTAAGAAAAAATAAAATATACTATTGAAAAGTACTTTATTCAACACACAAGCATAGTGTTATATGTGTTAGTATTTATTTGGTATGGAAAGTGTAAAGTTTAATCTTTTGTTTCTGTATGTTATAGAAATATCGTTTTTCTGTGACTATGAGTTCTCCTGTATTTGATTTCTTGCTTAGGGATGTTATAAGGTTCTATAGTAAATATTAAACAGATTTTATCAAATTATATTACCTGTGATTGTTTATGATTGGGATGCTTACGCAGGTACTCCACAAATAGAGCTCCCGGGGATGGGTCAATTAGGGTTGTGTTAAACAAATGAATACTCCTATCAAAATCGATTCACTTGTGATGTAGACTTTTATTCTTAGTTCTTGCCTTAGTGTTGAAAAAAATATGGGCTTGCTTCCTTTTTTCAATAAAAACAACTAAATTTAATTAAAATATTGCTTGCCTGAAAGCGTTTTTTATACCTGTTGGTAAAGCGTTTTTTGTGTCTTTGTTTTTTTGTAAAAAATGCATCATTGATAATGATAAAAATATATATTTGCTAAATTTTAATACTATAAAAAAATGAATGATGATCTTTCATTGAGTGCTGAAGAACCTCCTCAGGAAGAGGGAGGGAGCAGCATGGAAATTATTCCATTAACTACTGTTTCTGCGGAAAAACCTTTTGTAAATTCAAAGATTCCACTCTCTGATTTTAATGTGATAAGTGAGCGCTCTGATGATTTTAGGGCGAAGTATTTTCCGTTGGCTACCGATAAACAATGGAACTCCTGGCGTTGGCAAATACAAAATAGTTATACTCAGTTTAGTAAGCTGGCAGAAGTTATTGATGTGAGTAATATTGATGATGTTGAGTTTCTGAATAAGTCCAGAAAATTGCCTCTCAGAATTACTCCTTATTATGCCAGTCTGCTCGATAATAAAAATAATAATTATGCCATCGCTAAATCTGTGGTGCCATCGAAGCAAGAATTAATTATTTCTGAAGGGGAAGAATCGGATCCTTTACATGAAGATACTATGTGTCCGGTGCTTAATTTGGTACATAGATACCCAGATAGGGTGTTAATGCTTTCTACAGGTTTCTGCTCAACTTATTGCAGGTACTGTACCCGCTCACATATGGTACTTAAAGATAAAAAGCATTATGGGCAAAAGGCTTGGGAAGATTCTATCAATTATATCAGAAATAATACTGATATCCATGATGTCATTATCTCAGGAGGGGATCCTTTGACAATGAACGACAAGCATCTGGAATTCTTAATTTCTTCTTTGCGTGCCATTCCTCATATTGAAATTATTAGGATTGGAACAAAAGTACCTATGGTATTGCCTCAGCGTATCACTAACAAGCTGGTGAAAATGCTGAAAAAGTATCATCCCCTTTATATGAGCATTCATTCTACACATCCCGATGAGATTACCCCGGAAGTAACTGAGGCTGTAACACGTCTTGCTAATGCTGGTATTGTGCTGGGCAGTCAGACGGTGCTACTGAAGGGGATCAACGACAATGTGGAAACCATGAAAAACTTAATGCTTAAGCTCTTGAAAATAAGGGTAAGGCCTTATTATATTTACCAATGTGACCCTATACTGGGTTCATCTCATTTTAGAACTCCTGTTTCTAAAGGATTGGAAATTATTCAGGGCTTACGTGGGTTTATTAGCGGTTATGCCATTCCTCATTATGTTATTGACGCTCCAGGTGGAGGAGGTAAGGTTCCGTTGTTACCTGAATACTATCAAGGTAGGGAAGGTAATTATGTGCTCATTAAAAATTTTGAAGACAAGATCTATAAGTATTATGATCCTATCCAATGAGTCTATTTAAAATCAGGAAGGTAACGGATTCTTTCCATCCTTCCAATAAACGTGCTATAGAGCAGGTTTTTGATATTTTGAGAATGCATTTCCCTTCTGTTAAAGAAGATAAAATCAATGAGATTCTCGAACAGATGAAAGATCCTTTAAAATATCGATTTTCATCTACATTGTTTGTTGCTGAGGATGGCCGATTCAACATTAAGGGCTTTGCTATTCTTTTTTATATGCCCGACACTCATTTTTGTTACCTCGATTATATTGCGGTGAAACCAGGACGTACTTCGTCAGGTGTTGGAGGTGCTATTTATGAAAGGATAAGAGAAGAAGCGCTCTTGCTTAGTTCTATTGGCGTTTTTATGGAGTGTTTGCCCGATGATGAGGCATTGTGTCGTGATAAAAGCGAGATAAAGCAAAATAAAGCACGTCTTGCTTTTTATGAGCGTTATAGCGCTAGACCTATCATAGGAACAAGTTATGAAGTGCCTGTAAATCCTGAAGATGATTGCCCTCCTTATCTGGTGTTTGATGATCTGGGATTGGACTATCAACTCTCTGCCAGTGAACTTAAGAAGATTATTAAAGCTATTTTAGAGCGTAAATATCCAAACTATTGCCCGGCAGATTATGTGAATATGGTGGTCAATTCGGTTAAAGATGATCCAGTACAATTGCGCGAATATAAGTACATTATAAAACACAGGCCTCAGGAAAAAAGTATTGTCGTTAAGAACCTTATTCCATTAATCGTAAATGATAAGCACGAGATTCATCACGTAAGGGAAAGAGGTTATATAGAGTCTCCGGTTAGGATATCCAGTATCCTAAAGGAAATAACTAAGCTCGACTCTTTTAAGGTTATACCCCCGCGAGGTTTTACTGATAAACATATTACTGGGGTGCATAACCCAAAATATTTTAATTATTTTAAAACCATATGTGATAATTTTCCGGAAGGGAAATCCATATATCCTTATGTTTTTCCGGTTCGGAATGCTACAAGACCTCCCAAGGATTTGTCTGTTTTGGCAGGGTATTATTGCATCGATACTTTTACACCTCTGAATAAAAATGCTTTTTTAGCTGCCCGTTCAGGTGTTAATTGTGCCCTTACAGGAGCTGAGTTGTTACTGGAGGGCTATCCTACAGCTTATGCTCTGGTCAGGCCCCCTGGTCATCATGCCGAGCGCGATGTTTTTGGAGGCTTCTGTTATTTTAATAATGCTTCTATTGCAGCAAATTTTCTTTCGAAATACGGTAAAGTCGCAATTCTTGATATTGATTATCATCATGGAAACGGTCATCAACAGATTTTCTATCACAGAAACGATGTTTTTACGGTATCTATTCATGGAAATCCTTCTTTTGCCTACCCTTACTTTAGTGGTTTTGCAGATGAAAAGGGAGAAGGCGATGGATTAGGTTTTAACCTGAATTTCCCACTTAAGGAGAGTTTGACAGGAGAAGAATATTTGATTGTTTTGAAAAAAGCACTAAAAAAAATAGCTCTCTTCAAACCAGCTTATCTGATTATAAGTTTGGGTCTGGATATTGCTAAAGGTGACCCTACCGGTACCTGGTCTCTTAAGGCTTCTGATTTTACTAACAATGGTATCGAAATAGGGAAACAAAAACTTCCTGTATTATTTGTGCAGGAAGGCGGATATAAAAACAGAACCCTCGGGGTTAATGCTCGTCATTTTTTTGAAGGGTTTTTATCAACACATTTAAAATAAGCACAATAGTGATTGTTTTGTTAGGTGTAAATATGTTAGTTTATATTATGCAGTTTCATCAGTCAAGAGCCGAATAATTGATGCAACAGGTATAGTGGAAAGTTATTAAATACTCTACTTGTTGCTGTTTTTCGGGAAAATGATGATTGTGCGAGTTTCATAGGTTACATTAAAATAAGTGATTATAAACGAATGAAAATAGGATTAACTTACGATTTGAGGACTGATTACCTCAATGATGGCTATTCGTTGGAGGAGACTGCTGAATTTGATAAGGAAAGTACCATTGATGGTATAGAACAAGCAATCCAAAAATCGGGATATGAAACCCAAAGAATAGGAAATGCTAAAGCATTGATGAATAAATTAATTAATGGACAGCGTTGGGATATGGTTTTTAACATAGCCGAAGGACTTTATGGCGAGGGTCGTGAGTCTCTGGTGCCTGCTTTGCTCGATAATTTTAAAATTCCTTATGTTTTTTCGGGGCCAGTTACCTTGGGTATTTCTCTCAATAAAGCTTTTGCCAAGCAAATCGTCAGAGATTATAAGATCAATACTCCTGATTTTTTTGTGCTTACGAAGATTGAAGATGTCGAAAATATTAACCTTGGCTATCCGTTATTTGCAAAACCTATTTCTGAAGGTACAGGAAAAGGGATTGACTCCAGATCAAAAATAAATTCCAGATCAGAGCTCTTGAGTGTATGTGCTGTGCTGCTTGAAAAATTTAATCAGCCGGTGCTGGTAGAAGAATATCTGCCAGGAAGAGAGTTTACTGTAGGCGTGCTTGGAACAGGCCAAACGGCTTATGTGCCAGGAGCTATGGAGATCGTTTATAAGAGCAATAGCAATACCATTTACTCCTACCAGACCAAAGAAAATTACGAAGATTTGGTAGATTACATACCCGTTTCTGGGGATCTATTGAAGAAATGTGAGCGTCTGGCTTTGGATGTTTGGAAAGCCTTGAATTGTTTTGATGGGGGTAGAGTGGATATGAAAATTGACAATCAGGGTAATATGAGTTTTATGGAGGTTAATCCTTTAGCAGGCTTAAATCCGGTTAGCTCTGACCTGCCAATTCTTTGTAAACTCAATGGCGTAGACTACCAAACAATTATAGAGGAGATATTAAAGTCTGCCATACAACGGAATTTTTGACACTAAACTTAGCATCAAAATTAATTAGAAATACTGCGTTATAGTTTGCTCCGGATTTAGTTTCAGAGATGATTTTGGGGACTCCAAAGATAAGTTCGGAACAAGCTACGTGGAGATTTAAATAAATTTAGAGTATATGAAAAAGGTAATTATTCTTCATAATCAAATAAAAAATAATACTCCCGATGAGTTGGATGTTTTGGTTCAGAAGGAGTTGGTTAGTGAGGCATGTGTAGCTTTGGGATATGAGGTGAAGAGTTTAACCCTTGGAGATAATCTGAAAAAGGATCTCGAAAATCTAGTCTCCTCAAAACCGGATATTGTTTTTAACCTTGTAGAAGCCATATGGGGTAAAGGTGAATTAATCTATCTGGCCCCTGCTATACTTACTGCTTATAAGATTCCTTATTCAGGGGTACCCTTAGATGCTCTTTTTGTAACTACAAATAAGGTTTTAGCTAAAAAAATGATGCTCAAAGACGACTTGCCTACAGCTCCTTTTTTTGCTATCAACGAAATGCATTTGTTGGATCCTCAAAAAACATATATCGTAAAGCCGATCTGGGAAGAAGCTTCTGTTGGAATTTCAGAAGAGTTTATTTTTACACTTGCCGATGTTGATAAGATAAATCAAATAAAGAAGATGTCCTTTTCGCAATATTTTATTGAGGAATTTATTGATGGCCGTGAGTTCAATGTTAGTATTTTTGCCGGGAAAAATGGTCCGGAGGTATTGCCGCCAGCCGAAATGATATTTTCAGATTATTTTAACGATAAACCCAAAATTGTTGGTTACAAAGCCAAATGGGATGAAACCAGTGACGAATATAAGCAAACAAATCGTTCTTTTGGTACCTTGGATAAGCATTCGCCAGTTTATAATAGGATATTTGAAATCTGTGAAAAAAGCTGGAAGGTCTTTAATCTGCATGGTTATGTGCGTATTGATTTTAGAGTAGATAAATGGGATAATATATATATATTAGAGATTAATGGTAATCCTTGTATTGCCCCGGATAGTGGATTTATTGCAGCAACCGAACATGCCGGATATTCCAGACTTCAGGTTATTGACCGTATCCTAAACGATTTAAATTGAAAACAATGAATTTTCGATCTGTACTCAAAATGTCAGATATTGAATATCTGAATGAACTATTGCTTTCAACAGGTTTTTTTTATAATTCTGAACTTGATATTGTTACGGAGCTGGTTCATGAAAATATTCAAAAAGGCGAAGATGAAAGTGGGTATATTTTTAATATTGCAGAAGAGAATAACAGAGTGGTAGCCTTTACTTGTTATGGTCCAATTCCGGGTACAGAGAAAAGTTTTGATCTGTATTGGATTGCTGTTCATAAGTTATACTGGGGTAAGGGTATTGGAAAAACTATTATGAATATGGCTGTTGAGGATATCCGCCAAAGAGGAGGCCGCGATATCTGGATAGAGACCGCTTCAAGACCACTCTACGAGCCTACTCGACAGTTTTATCTGAGCTATGGTTGTCAAAAAGTTGCCGAACTTCCTGAGTATTATGGGAAAAACGATAATAAGGTTATTTTTCATCTAAAGTGTGTTTGATAAGTTACAGGATAGGCCTGTTCATTCTCTTTATAGCCTTTATTAATTATTCATTAAAAGCCTGGAAATTTAAAGTTAACAGCCTCAGTTGTTAACTTGTTGATATATTGTTGTTTGATTTTTGTTTTTTCTCGCCTATCAGGCTTATGTCAATATTATTCTATCATTCGAAAAGTTTTGGTTTGATTTTGAACTATTCATCTTGTAGTGCAAATCAATTGTGTGAATTGAATAGGTTTGGTGCTTCAAAATAAACTCAATTTGTAACTTCTTTTATTAATATCTAACAGTTAGTTTAGTATTTCAACTATACCACTTTTATCTTGATATAATACCAGTGTATTAATGAATAGTTTTTAGTGTTGGCGAATTCAATGCTATTATAATTAAACAATATGTACTATTTAGTTATAAGGGGTTTTCTTATTGATTTCATGAATCATTTATTTCGGGCATGTAATAATTGTTGTTAGGCAGCATATTTTTTATTATAAAATATTCTAATTCTGAATGAGAATAAAATATTATCATTAAATTTGAATTGAGCATATTCTCATAAATTAAATCTCTCTTTCGTTTTTAGGATTCTAAAAGAGTGATGAGTTTT
>JBFHEL010000172.1:0-8436 GCA_041584155.1 Saccharicrinis sp. | reverse complement strand
TATGAAACTGACTTCAAACGCTAAGCACACAGGACTATTGCCTAGAGCATGTACATGAAAATTTAATTTCTTGGCGTTAACAACTTATTTTTTACAACAAACTCTATGTCAGTAAATAATAAAATTATAAACACATGAAAGATGCTGTCGAAAAATATGTAATCCGGGCAATATATCATACTGAACAACATTAACTTACATAAGCACCAATACCATATATCAGTATTCAATTAAATATTGAGAATGGGATTTTAATTTTTCCAGAAATAAGGAGAAAATAACAACACTACGGTAAAAATTTCTAATCGCCCCATTAGCATCAGGAATGACAAAAACCATTTGCCAAAATCTGGAATATGGGCAAAGTTAGCCGCCGGTCCTACCTCCCCTAGGCCGGGACCAATATTACCTATACAAGTAGCCACTGCACCTATAGATGTATCTAAATCGTACCCCATCACTGACATGACTATCATACTGAGCCCCACGATAAGCATATATATCACAATAAAAGCCAACACATTGGTAACCACCGAAGAAGAAACAGCCTTTGAGTTAAAGCGCACAGGAATAACAGCATTGGGATGTATCAATCGTTTTAGTTCGAAATAAGCATTCTTGAGCAGAATAACGATACGAACCACTTTTATGCCTCCTCCGGTAGAACCTGCACTTCCGCCGATAAACATCAGCATAAACATAATAATACTCAGTGTAGGAACCCAAACCAGATAATCGGCAGTAGCATATCCTGTGGTAGTAATCAGCGAAACTACCTGAAAGAAAGCATCACGAATTGATTTTTCTACCGTAGACACATCGCCTGAGATATATAATACTGCTGCCACCAACAAGGACACCAGAACAACAAAACCCAGATAATACTTAAACTCCTCATCCTTATATATACGGCTAAAACGACCATTAAAAGCGCTATAAGAAAGGGTAAAATTAGCTCCTGCAATAAACATAAAAATGATCATTACATATTGAATAAAAGCCGAATCGTAAAATGCCACACTGGCTTGCTTAGTTGAATATCCTCCTGTGGCCATGGTTGTAAACGAATGACAAATAGCATCAAAGAAGGTCATTCCTCCAGCCCAAAGCAGCAGGGTCTCCAAAAGTGTATAAACCACATAAATACCCCATAAACGTTTAGCGGTCTCTGCAATTCTGGGATGTAACTTATCGGGTACCGGCCCGGGCACTTCCGCTATAAAAAGCTGCATGCCGCCAACCCCCAGCACAGGCAAAATAGCCAATGAGAGCACAATAATACCCATTCCGCCTAACCATTGTATGATACTACGCCAAAAAAGCATCCCATGGGGCAATGCTTCAATGTCATCTAAAATAGATGAGCCCGTGGTTGTAAATCCGGACATGGTTTCGAAAAAAGCATCAGTAAAGGAGGGTATGGCACCACTAATCCAGAAGGGTAATAATCCAAAAAAGGAGAATACCACCCATACCATAGCTACAATCACATAGCCTTCACGCTTACCTATTGATCTTTGTGCTTTATGGTTAGTAAGCCACAATAATACACCTGTAGCAATACAAATAAGGGCAGACCACAGAAAATAAGGTAAATCATATTCCCCATATATTGCAGCCACAGCGGCTGTAAGTAACATAAAAACCCCCTCAACAACGAGTAAAAGCCCCATAACCAGCAGGACAATGCGAAAATTAAGCATATCAGTTGACTCTTTAACGGCAATATTAGATTTGCTGAAAATTTATATCAGCAATCGAATTAACAAAACTAATTAAACATTTTCTCAATCTTACTAATCCCTGAAGGCATGGCAAAAACCACTACTTTATCGTTCGGGATAATCTCCGTATTCCCTGTAACAATAATAGCCTGGTTATTTCTGATAATACCTCCTACATTCACGTCCTTTGGAAGTTTCAAATCACTTAATCTGCCTTTGGTAATCTTAGATCCTTCACTGGCTACTAACTCCAACACCTCGGCCTCTGAAGCAATTAGACACTTCACATTCGACACTCTGGCCTTTACTGTGTAACGATAAATATAACTGGCCGCAATTAGTTTTTTATTAATAAGGGTACCGATACCAATATTTTCAGCCAAATCAATATAATCCATATTTTCTACTTCGGCCACAGTTTTGCGCACACCCATTTTTTTAGCCAGCTGACAGGCGAGGATATTCACCTCGGAATTAGCAGTTACAGCCACAAAGGCATCCATCTTACGGATACCTTCATCCTTAAGCAATTCGAGATTTCTTCCGTCTCCACTAATCACCAGGGTATTTTCGAGCGTATCAGCCAGTTTGGTACTCTTCTCCCTATCAATCTCGATCAGCTTAACATTGTAGTTGTCACCCAAACGTTGGGCAACTTTTTTACCTATCCTGCTACCCCCCAGAATCATTACATTTTTTACATCAAAATGTTCCTTCCCGCAATCCTCCATCACCTGTTGAGTTCCTTCAGGCGTAGTAATGATATAAGCTAAATCATTATGTCTGAAACTTTCGTTTCCACGTGGTATAATCGTATGCCCATCCCTATTGATAGCTACGGTGTTATATAATTTGTAGTCATGCATTGCCGCCACCTCTGCCAGTGTTTTATTTACTACAGGGGCATTATCACGTATCTTTAATCCATATAAAATAAGTTTCCCATCAGAAAAATCGATTTGCTGACGAATACCCACTCTTTTCAATGAGGTACGAATTTCTTTAGCAGCCAGTTGTTCAGGATAAATTAATTCATCAACCCCCAGTTGCTTGAAAAACTCTTTATTTTCCGGTAGCAGATATTCATAGTTATTAATACGCGCAATAGTAACCTTAGCCCCCAACTGCTTAGCCAGTATGGCAGATAAAATACTTAACTCTTCGTAGGGAGGAACAGCGATGAACAGATCACAAGTTCCCACATTAGCCTGTTTTAAGTCATCTATTGAAGATACAGAACCTACAATAGTCATCAAATCAAAATGTGCATCAACCTGACGTAATCGTTCTTCATTATCATCAATTAAAATAACATCATGATTGGCATTACACATCATTTTGGCCACGTGGGTACCAACTTCTCCTGCTCCTGCAATAATAATTCTCATCGCTATCCTTTCAAAAAAAACAAAAAATTATGTCAAAAATTGTGGCAAATTTAAAAGATAATATTAAAAACTAAACAAAGCTAAACAATTATTTGATGTGATACACAAATGCACCATCTAAAGAAACAAAATGGGCACCTTTAAAAGCAGATTGAAAGTCACGTTTTAACAACCTTGTATAATAAGCTGAATAGGAAGAATCAAACACACAAATCTTGTCTTTTAACACAGGGCTTAGCTCTGCAATTCTATACCTGGGATAGCCCGAAGTAAACACAAGGATATCAGCCTCTCCTATAAACGAATCCAATGCCATCTCGGCTGGAATCTGGTTTATTACCAAAACCTTAACACCTGACAATACCATAGGCTGTAAAGGGCTATTGTTTAAATATACCTCAGCAACATCAGCTACCTCCTTCTGTTTCCATAAAGGTTCGAGTATATAATCCTTATCCTTTCCCTTCAGGGTATCTCCCAGAATACATACACTTTTAAAATGTGAAGTACTGGAAATAACTGTTTGGCCTTTTACCTGATGCACCACAAAACAAGTTTCGTTATATTTAAAATATGATTTAATTACAATTAAACAGCAGGCAAACAGCAAAGCAAGCAAGGCACTTGTAAATAATTTCACCTCCCTGATATAACGCCATATTACCCATAGTATCATGGCCAGATAAAGCAGAACCATCTCTTCAAAAGACAGTTGAATAATGGTAAACTGCGCATATGGAAAGCTATTAACCCATGCCGCTACTTCATTAATATAGCCCAAAATATCTGCTGTAAAACTACCCAATAACAAGCTTACATATGAATGCACAGGCACTACTGCTAATACTATACCGGCAAATAAAACCAATGGAATAACAGGTATAATAAGTACATTGGACAACAAAAACCACAATGGAAAAAAACCAAAGGTATGAATAACCAAAGGCGCTGTTCCCAGTTGAGCAGCTAGAGAAACAGAGATAAGAGACCATGTATATTTTAACCATGGGCTACTGAAGTATACCCCTTGATTAATGAGGGGATAGAAATAAACGATAGAAGCCACGGCAAAAAAACTTAACCAAAATCCCATATGAGTTATGGCATAGGGATTAAATAACAGTATGATAAAACCTGCAATCGCTAAGGCATGATAGAGGTTATAATTGCGGTTAATTGTTTTTGCTATTAAAAAGACAGAGAACATGATGGTTGCTCTAAAAACAGAAGGAGTCATTCCTGTTAATCCGGCATAGAGCCATAACCCCAATAAAACAAGGACAGACTTGATCAACTTACCCTTTTTACCCGGCTTGAAACCGGAAAAAACACCAAGTAATATCAAATAAATAATACCAACATGCATCCCTGAAACGGAAATCACATGAATAATTCCTGCCCCCGAAAAATTTACTTTAGTTTGATAATCCAGCTGGCTTTTATCACCCAGAACCAATGCATTAAGCACCCCAAACTCCTCTTCATTCATGCTTAAACGAGCCAATTTACCCTCAGCCCACCGTCCTGCCATGTAAAAATATTTTTGCCAACTAAAGCCTGAATACGACCTAAAGATATCTGAATGATTGATAAAAAACTGCCCTTTAATATCCTGCGAACTCATATATTCGGCATAGTCAAACACAAAAGGATTTTTAGGTGATGGAAAGGAATCTAATCTGGCAAAAAAGAGAACACGATCGCCCGGAATATAATCCAAAAACACACTGTCTTTTTTCACATAAGCCAATGCCTTAAAAAAGTTCTGGTGCAAAGTATCTGAACTATGACAGACAAGTAATAATCTTTGCGTTTGATCGGTGTTTTTTAATACCTCATGAACAACGGCGCGATAATTTTCTTTTTGTCCATATAGGGACCTATTAAAACGGTAAGGTATTTTGCATCCCCACCCAACCCCCAATAACATAACTGCAATTACAAAACCGGGTATCCAACGCCGTACATAGTTACGTTTGATATCCAACCTTAAATACAATAGCAAAAGCAGAAATAACAGAAACAAGGCCCACACCAGGGACACAGCAGGATACACATAGACAGACAAGATCCTTCCCAAGGAAAGGGGAATCAATAAGCGTACAAAAGGAAAAGCTCCATATGGGAAGGTCTTCATTGTAAACTGGTTTGAGTAAATATCAATACATCAAACCAATTTAACAATCATTTTTCTTATGAAGAAATATTTTTTAGTCCTCCTCAAAAAACTCTTTAATCGCTCCCAGATAATAATTATCCCATCCTTCACAAATATCTTCAAAATCTTCTTCAGGGATATTTGTATGCACCAATTCTACCTGGCACAAGTTTTTTTGCTCAAATATTTTTATGGTAACGACAGATGGTTCTGACTGCTCCCCGAAATACCATTGTTGCACCACCTTCTTATTTTCCTCAAACTCGATGTTTTTACCTACAATATCACCTTCCCACAACGAAAACTCACTCCCCGGTTCTGTGCTCATCAGAGCAGGATACCCACTCCATAGTTCAATGGTGAAAGGATTAGTAAGGGCAGCATATATATCTTCGGCCTCAGCCTTAATCTTCATTCTGGTTTTATAGTCTTTACAGCTCATAATCAAAAAACAGGTTATAAATAAAATACCCCTGCCATAATAAGCAAGGAATACAAACACCTGAAAACTAAAAACAAATAGCTAAAAAATACAGGTGCTTGAATATGGCTCAAATATACATCAATTACCCTAAGAAATTGAGCTAGTTAGAAAATAAAAGCCGCCTCCTGAAGCAGGAAACGGCTTTCTACGTTATCTTATTTAGTTGATTGGGTAAATCTTAAATGATAACGTTTTAATTTTTAGAGAATAACAAACACCTATTTAATTCCCAATTTCTTTTTAAGATCTTTAGGCAAGGTATTTTTATTAATCATGATATTCATTGTTTTTAGAAGCACAAACGGTTCTGAGGCATAAAAATAACCATCGTATTTATTGTTCGTATCCCATGAGTTTTTCACTTTATAATACGTATTTCCCTCCTGATCTTTCACCATACCTGTTATGTGCATACCATGATCATCAGTGGTCAAATAATTATCGAACAGTTCCTGACGCATCTCAGGTGTAATTTGTTTTTCTTTCACAGGACCATCGAAACCATACATCATTTTTTCTCTATCTTCCCTCGACATGGCCTCCCATTTTTCACGCTCCGATCCGTCCATCTCTTCAATATCATTTTCAGGAACAATAGCAACTCCATTTCTAAAAGAAAATCCTTTTTCACTAACATCCGAAGCCCATCCAAAGGTATGCCCTTGCTTTAACGACTCATTCATTATTACCTTCATATCATCCAGCGTAACATTATACACTTCACCCCACACCCAGTTATCAGGCACTTCAAAAACAAATTTTGAATAATAAGGATGATGCATAAAAGAAGTTACAATAATATAATCATCAGGATTAAGACCAGTGTATTCCTTTGCAAAAGATTGAGGAGTATACTCCTTACCTTCGTAGGTAAATGTTTCAGGGAATTCACCCAAATAAGCATCTAAAACACCATCAAAGCCTTTGTGCCACACAGGCGTAAGTTTCTTATTCTCATCCTTAATCACAGCATCCACATAGGCCTTAAGCACAGCATCCATTTCACCATGAACATGTTTTTTTTCGCCATATTGCAAACCTGCATAGGCCTGTTCAGGTACTAAACCATAATTACGCCAGCTATACAATACATCTTCAAATGACCCCCCCGCTCCAAAATTCAGCGAACCATGCAACCTTACATACTTAGTGGCTTTATCTGAATAGCAATTCCTAACTACAAACATCTCCGAAAGATCCACCTCAGGCTTACCTGCTTTTAGCATCTCAGATTCTAAAAACGAAATCCCTGAAAAACTCCAGCAAGTACCAGAACGATATTGATTCTTAACGGATGTAGCATCTAAATCGTAGATTACCTCAAAATTATAACCTTCTTTTGTCTCCTCTTCCTTCTGAGCGCTGATATTGTTAAAGCATAGTAAACCCAACAAAACAACACCTGTTAATTTAATATTCTTCATATTTATAGTTTAATTTTATAAACGTAGTACCTGTTATACCTGCATATATCAGCCATTAACCATTTATTTAAGCAGTCATCAAAGGAAATAATTTACGAGCGAACATTTTATGACATTTTACATGTTTAGCCAATTGTGTAAAAATTTTAATTACCCCCTTTATAATTAGATTCAACTATGCTTTTTAATACTTTTCGCCGCACCTTACCTGTGTTTGTTATGGGTAACTTTGGAATAAAAACTATTTTTTTAGGGATCTGATATTTTAATAGATATAATGAAAAATCAGGAAACGAGAGGTCCTGACCTTCTTCAACAACAAGAACTACCTGTTCACCCAATTTTTCATGGGACATTGAAGAGATTAAAAAAGGAACATCTAACACCTTAGCTAACTTTTTCTCTACTTCCTCGGGAATAATTTTAACCCCTCCCGAATTAATGATATTATCGTACCTCCCCACAAATTTAAATTCCTTTTTACCTATTAACTCAACAATATCATTTGTAATAATATTTTCAGGGCAAATATCAGGAGCTATGATTTTAAGACAAGAACGCTCATCCTGTTCAAAAACCACATTACTCATTGCCCGAAAAAAACTTTCCTTCTCTCCTATTTTTCTGATAGCCACATGCGATACTGTTTCTGTCATTCCATAAGTCTCATAAAACCGAGTAGGCAAACCCAGCAATTGTGTCTTAAGTGCAGAAGACACGGTACCTCCACCAATGATAACATCTTTTATATCGCCATTAAAATCATTTAACGAGTTAAAAACCTGCAAGCTAACCATAGCTACAAAATCAACAGGAGTAGAAAGTTGCTTTAAGGGTGTACCCGATGGCTCCACACATAACAAATTAAAACCACCTACAAAAGCACGAACCAACATCATCTTACCTGCAATATAATTTGCCGACAGACACAGCAGAGCTGCATGATCAGCTGTTAACCCAAAGTAGTTGATTGTTTTTCGGGCAGAAGCGATCATATGTTTTTTTTGCAAGTTAACCTTCTTTGGCGTACCCGTAGAGCCTGAAGTATAAGCCACTACTGTATCTTCAGGAGATAGCCACTCTAAAATAAACCGGTAGATATGAACCAGCCATTCCGGTGCTTGATCTAATTCTTGTAAACAAAAATGCTTCAATTGTTCTCCTTCGCGCACAACTCCATTTAAAGAAATACGTTGAAATTGATTTATGATATTTTGCCCCATGATTGATTGATATGATAACTAAGTTGTCCTTTATG
>JBFHEL010000171.1:0-8438 GCA_041584155.1 Saccharicrinis sp. | reverse complement strand
TTCTATGTTGTTCGTTAAAAAAACAATTCTATCCTTGAAAAAAACTTTATACATTTGCAGCATGGAAAAAGTATCAGAAACAATAGCTAAACAATTGTTGCAAATTAAGGCAATTAAATTGCAACCAGCAAACCCATTTACCTGGGCTTCGGGATGGAAATCGCCAATATATTGTGATAATCGAAAAACCTTGTCGTATCCTGAGGTAAGGGGTTACATTAAATCAAAGTTTGCCGCCCTTGTTAATGAAATATATCCGGATGCCGATGTGGTGGCTGGGGTAGCCACCGGAGCCATTGCGCAGGGTGCATTAGTGGCCGATGAGTTGAATAAACCATTTGTATACGTGCGTTCCGCTCCTAAAGGTCATGGGA
Source organism: Saccharicrinis sp. (assembly GCA_041584155.1). Lineage (GTDB taxonomy): Bacteria > Bacteroidota > Bacteroidia > Bacteroidales > Marinilabiliaceae > Saccharicrinis. The sequence continues at coordinate 8,064 of JBFHEL010000171.1, read as the reverse complement.
TGGAAAATCTGATTGAAGGAGAAATTGAGCCAGGGAAAAAAGTGGTTGTTATTGAAGATCTTATTTCAACAGGAGGAAGTAGCCTCAAGGCAGTGGATGCATTAAGAGCAGCAGGCTGTGAAGTGGTTGGAATGTTAGCTATCTTTACCTATGGTTTCCAAACTGCTGTTGATAATTTTGCAGCTAAAAATGTGAAAATTGATACCCTAAGTAATTATCAAACACTTATTGAAGTGGCGGTTGAATCAGGATATGTTTCTGCCGAAGATGTGAAAGCATTGAGTAGCTGGAGAAATGATCCTGCCAGCTGGGGTAAATAAAACAACATAATATAAAAGTTAATTAATGCTCAATCAGATGATGAATCTTTTTGGGCTTTTTTATTCAAATCATATGACACAATTTGAAAGCGATATTAAAAAAGCACCGCATAGCGACAAAAAAATATTCTCCTTTATTTCTGATTTTAATAACTTCGAAAACCTGATTCCTCAGGATAAAGTTAAAGATTGGCAAAGTACACAGGAAACTTGTCGTTTTAAAGTGGAAGGAATAGGAGAGGCCGGACTGAAAATTGTGGATAAGGAGCCTTTTAAAACGGTCAAATATTCAACCGATGGGAAAGTTCCATTTAACTTTTATCTGTGGGTCCAGTTAAAACAGGTCGACGAACATGATACACGTATCAAATTAACTATTAAAGCTGATTTGAATCCAATGATGAAAATGATGGTTGCCAAACATGTTAAAAAATTCCTGAATATGTTGGGCGATGCCATTGCTAATTACCATTATCCCGAAAAATAACGGGCAGGTTTGCCTCAATAGCACACCAGGCCCTTATTTGACGAATTGTCATTGTGTAGCAAAGAAAGTGCTTTTCTCCACGATGGTAATCTTTAGTCTGCGTTTATCCAATAAAAATAGTATTTTACTATTGTTTAGTTGTTAATATAATTTAAGGTGTGGGATTTTAAGGCATATTGCCGACCAAAATTCTATAAGATAAATTCAACCTCCTTAAAGGCGTAGGTCTTTATTTCTCCCGATTCTGTGGATAAAATTAATTGTCCGTATTCTGATATGCCTTGAATACAAGCCTTAAAGGTTTTATCGTTGTCTTTAAAAAGGTGATATCCTTTGTTTCGGAATAAGTGTTCAATGTATTTTAGGTCAATACTCTTAAAATCCTCTGCTTCTAACGCTATTTCAAGGTATTTTAAAATCGATTGAAGTACCTGGTTAAGCATCATACCTATATCGAATTGCTTGTTTAGTATGTTTGCCAATGAAATAGGGTTGGGTGCATTGCTAACAAATTTAGTTTGATTAATATTCAGGCCTATACCTATTACCGACTCTCCTATTGAATGTCCTATTAGCGTATTTTCAATTAAAATTCCACCAATTTTATCATTGTTGTAATAAATGTCGTTGGGCCATTTTATGGAGAAACCATTTGAATATCGGCTAAAAACATCTAAAATGCCTAAACAGACCACCTTTGATATGACAAATTGGTCGGCGGCATGAAAGTAAGTAGGTTTTATAAATAAGCTGAATGTGAGGTTTTTTCCTTCTTCGCTCTCCCATTGATTGTTGGCTTGACCTTTTCCCTGGAACTGATTTTTAGTGGCAATTACGGTAAATTCATCGAGTTTAGTCTCTTTGAGTAGTGTTTTTGTTTTTTCGTTGGTAGATGCTAATTCGTCATACCAGATGATGTGAAATAGATTGTTTTGTGTCATAAAGCAAATGTAAAACCCGCCAATTTGGCATTTAATGTGTTGCGGCAAAATTATTGTGTAAAAGTAGTGAGTAAGTTGTAAAAATAAAAAAGTAGTATTTTTGACTTTTTCTCGTAATTTAGCAGCTTATAATAAAAAGTAAATGTAATAAAGGATAGAAGGTTAATGACAGACAAAGAGAATAATTCCACTGAACAATTAGTAGATGCTATTGTTGAAGGTATTCAGGAAAAAAAAGGAGCAAATATTTCTATTTTAGATATGCGTAAAATTGACGGAAGTGTCTGTCAGTTTTTTGTTTTATGCGATGGCGATAGTAACACACATGTTAATGCCATTGGTGATTCGATAGAGGACTATGTAAGAGAAAAAATCAATGATAAACCTCTTCATGTTGAAGGGAAGCAAAATGCAGAATGGATTTTAGTAGATTATGTAGATGTTGTTGTGCATGTTTTTCAAAAGCCTATACGTAGTTTTTATAATCTTGAAGGATTATGGGCAGATGCTAAACGTACCGATATTGAAAATCTTTTTTAAGTACGTAACAAATTTCATTTGATAAATAATGAGCGAAAATCAAAATCAAAAAAAAGAACCCGAAACAAAGGGAGGGACTCCAGGTGGAAATAATAATACACCTAAAATCCCAAAGTTTAATGGGTATTGGATATATGGAATCTTGCTTTTGCTTTTTCTTTCTTTCTTTTTGATGAATCAAAACGAGACAATTAAAAAGTTAGGATATAGTGAGTTTGCACAAAAAATATTGCCTTCAGGTGATATTGAGTTAATCACTGTAATTAAAAATGAAGAAGCGATTGAGGTAACTATTAATAAGGACGCCTTAAAAAAATATGAAAGTGAATTTGGGGATTCCTATAGTGCTATTATAGAAAGAGGACCTCATTTTAAAATAGAGGTTCCCACTATTGATACTTTCTTTGATGACTTGAGGAAGGTAGAGGAGCAAAAAGGAATTGTTATTCCTAATACCTACGAGCAACGATCTAATTATTTTAGTGAAGTGATTGGCTTTCTTTGGCCGTTGATTCTTTTGTTGGCTGTATGGATCTTTATTTTTAGGCGTATGGGTGCCCAGGGTGGTGCCGGTGGTGCCGGAAATATTTTTAATGTGGGTAAATCGAAGGCGAAGGTTTTTGATAAGGAAGCAAATATTAATGTCAACTTTTTAGATGTTGCCGGATTGGCTGAAGCTAAACAGGAGTTGGAGGAGATTGTGGAGTTTCTTAAGAGACCTGAAAAATATACTAACCTGGGAGGTAAAATCCCTAAAGGAGCTCTGTTGGTAGGCCCTCCGGGAACAGGAAAGACCTTATTGGCTAAAGCAGTTGCAGGAGAAGCTAATGTGCCTTTTTTCAGTATGTCAGGATCTGACTTTGTAGAGATGTTTGTGGGGGTGGGTGCATCCAGAGTGCGCGACTTATTTAAAAAGGCAAAGGAAAAGGCTCCTTGTATTGTTTTTATTGATGAAATAGATGCCATTGGTCGGGCCAGGGGAAAAAGCCCGAGCATGGGAGCCAATGATGAGCGTGAGAATACATTGAATCAGTTGCTTACGGAGATGGATGGTTTTGGTACTAATTCGGGTGTAATCATACTTGCCGCTACTAACAGAGCTGATATTCTGGATAGAGCCTTGATGAGAGCCGGACGTTTTGATCGTCAGATTCATGTAGAGCTTCCTGATATCAAAGAAAGACAACAGATTTTTGAGGTGCATCTACGTCCGTTGAAATTAAGTGATGAGGTGAAATCTGAATTCTTAGCCAGACAAACACCGGGCTTCTCAGGTGCTGATATCGCTAATGTTTGTAACGAAGCCGCTTTGATAGCTGCACGAGGAAATAAAAATATAGTAGAGAAGGAAGATTTCTTAAGCGCCGTTGACCGTATTGTTGGTGGACTTGAGAAGAAAAATAAAATTATCTCCAAGGATGAGAAAAAAGCCATTGCCTTTCATGAGGCGGGACATGCGGCAACAAGTTGGTTGCTGGAGTATGCCCATCCCTTGGTTAAGGTGACTATTGTTCCACGAGGAAAAGCCCTGGGCGCAGCATGGTATCTTCCAGAAGAAAGACAATTGACCACTACAGAACAGATGCTCGATGAAATGTGTTCTACACTGGCTGGTAGAGCTGCTGAGGAAATTGAGTTTGGAAAAATCTCTACTGGTGCTCTTAACGACCTGGAAAAAGTGACTAAACAGGCTTATGCCATGGTTACTTATTATGGAATGAGTAAAAAGATGGGTAATATCAGTTATTTTGATTCGAGTGGTCAAAATGAATATGGTTTCACAAAACCCTATAGCGAAGAGACTGCTAAAGCCATTGATGGAGAAGTGTCCAGAATCATAGAGACTCAGTATGCTCGTGCAAAAGATATTTTGTTGGAGAACAGGGAAAAACACGTAGAACTGGCTACCTTGTTATTGGAAAGGGAAGTGATTTTTAGTGAAGATCTGGAAAGTATCTTTGGAAAAAGAAAGGTAAATAAGCATATTGTTCAGCTTGATGAAAATGGTTCAGGTAAAAATGCTAATCCTGTTAAAGATATTTCTATCGACGAATCGAAAGAGTAGTTTTGAATAGAAAGATATAAAATCATTTAGAGGGAAGGGATGTAATCTCTTCCCTTTTTTGTGCTTATTATTAGGTGTATTTGCTCTTGTTATGAGATGTTGTATTTTATATGAGATCAGTATTTTTTTGTGAGTTAGTAGAGAATGGTATCAATATTTTTGATTTTTGTGTCTTATTCAGTATATATGTCTATTCCTTTGAAAGTAAACAGGGTTTTTATCCATAAAAACAATTAAGAATTCAGTAAACTAATTAATTTTGCAACATCATTAAAATAAACGAATGAATAATTTTTGGCAACGTGTTATTACGGGAGTTCTTTTTGTTATAGTTTTGGCAGGGAGTATTTTTTATCATCCTTTTTCTTTTCTTGCAATATTTCTATTGATTGTTGTGGCCGGTGTTCACGAAATGAAGACCCTATTCTTAAAGGGGCAGGTTAATATTTCTCTTTTTACAACTGGGTTGTTAGCTTTAATAATCTTTGGTGTCTCGTTTTTAGTTCAATCGCATTATACCGATCCTTCTCTCTTTTTTATTGTTCTTCCTGTTGTATGTTATCTTTTTATTAAAGAGCTTTTTGGACGTAGCGAAAAACCGGTGATTAATGTGGCTGCAAGTTTATTTACTGCTTGTTATATAGCAGCTCCATTTGCCTTGCTTAACGTTTTAGCTTTTGAGAATGGGATTTATGATTTTCATTTGCCTCTCTCTGTATTTATTTTGGTTTGGATTAATGATACAGGAGCTTATTTGTCCGGAGTTACTTTGGGGAGACATAAATTTTTTGAACGGATTTCGCCTAAAAAAACCTGGGAAGGTACCATTGGTGGTTTTCTACTGACTTTAGGCGGTGCCTTTGTTCTGTCGTTGCTTTGGAGTGATTTAAATACCATGCAGTGGATGATTTTTGGTGGCCTTATCTCTGTGATGGCAGTGTTTGGTGATCTGACAGAATCAATGTTTAAACGCAGTATAGGCGTAAAGGATTCTGGTAATGTTTTGCCAGGTCATGGTGGTGTGTTAGATCGTTTCGATGCTGTATTGTTTGCCATTCCCATGGCTGTTTTTTATATAGAGTTGTTTGTACGATAATTTACTTTTCGATACAAATAGTCTTATTTCTGAATCGCTATACCTTTTTTATACATCAATATTGTTGATGTGCTGTATGTCAAAATAGCTTAGCTGCTTATTGTATAGGGTTTTATGTGACTGATACATAGTTTTCTATGAATAAAAATGATATTCATCAACTTTCGGTGAGTGCATAGGTGCAGAAGATTGAAAAGTTGTAATATTCGACTATCTTGTTAAAAAATGCAAGTTTTAGTGCTTGTTTACTGATAGTTTAAAAGTTCATAAGGAGGTATACAAACATGATTTTCTTCATGATTTTTTTTGAGGTTTAAAAAAAAACTCTACATTTGTAACCGTTGTTTAACAACATAAAGCAAAACGAAATGAAATCTAATTTTTCACTCATTCTCATTAGTATTATTCTCTTGGTCATTACCGGGTAGAAGTGAGAGTGGTGTGTAAAAATTAATACATATTAAAATATTTTTATAACCTTTCTCATCATAGTTGAGAAAGGTTTTTTTGTATAAGGCCCTAAGGTATAATTGTTAGGGTTGTAAGGTTGAAATTTGACTGATAAAATGAAAAATAAATTAAGAAGCGCAACAACCACCGAAGGCCGCAGGATGGCAGGAGCGCGTAGTCTTTGGCGAGCAAATGGTGTAAAGGAAGAACAATTTGGTAAACCGATGATTGCCATTGTTAACTCTTTTACGCAATTCGTACCGGGTCATGTACATTTGCATGAAATAGGTCAGGAAGTAAAAAGATTGATAGAAGCTCAGGGTTGCTTTGCTGCAGAATTTAATACCATTGCAGTTGATGATGGTATTGCCATGGGACATGATGGAATGTTATATTCCCTGCCTTCCCGTGATGTGATTGCCGATAGTGTTGAATATATGTGTAATGCACACCGTGCAGACGCCATGGTATGTATTAGTAATTGCGATAAAATTACTCCTGGTATGCTAATGGCAGCTATGCGTTTAAATATACCTGCTATTTTTGTTTCCGGAGGACCTATGGAAGCCGGAAAAGTAGGCGACAAAGCATTGGATCTGGTTGATGCAATGGTGATGGCTGCCGATGATTCGGTTTCGGATAAGATGGTGGCCGATGTGGAGGAAAATGCTTGTCCTACTTGTGGATCTTGTTCAGGTATGTTTACTGCTAACTCAATGAATTGTTTAAATGAGGCAATTGGTTTAGCATTACCGGGCAATGGAACAATTGTAGCTACGCATAAAAATAGAAAACTCCTTTTTGAACAAGCAGCTAAAATCATTGTTGAAAATACTTATAAATATTACAGAGATGGTGATGAATCTGTTTTGCCGCGTTCTATTGCCAGTTTTAATGCCTTTAAAAATGCAATGACATTGGATGTGGCCATGGGAGGATCTACCAATACGGTACTGCATATTCTGGCCATTGCTCATGAAGCGGAAGTGGTTTTTACCATGGATGATATTGATAGGATTTCCAGAAATACACCGGTGCTATCTAAGGTTGCGCCTAATTCGAATTATCATATTGAGGATGTAAACCGTGCCGGAGGAATTTTGGGTATTTTAGCAGAACTGGACAGGGCGGGCTTAATAGATAATGCCGTTTACCGCGCCGATGGTTTAACGCTGCGCGAAGCCATTCAAAAATATGATGTGATGAGTCCTTCTGTTTCTGATCAGGCAAAGGAAATTTATAGTAGTGCGCCTGCCGGATTCCGTAATCTGATTATGGGTTCGCAGAATACACAATATGCTCAACTCGATCTTGACCGGGAAAAAGGTTGTATACGTTCGGTAGAAAAAGCTTACAACAAAGATGGTGGTTTAGCTGTTCTAAAAGGAAATATAGCTGCAGATGGTTGTGTGGTGAAAACAGCAGGTGTGGATGAGTCTATATTTGTGTTTAAGGGCAAAGCACGTGTGTATCAATCGCAGGACGCTGCTTGTGATGGAATTTTGTCGGGAGAAGTGCTTGCAGGTGAGGTAGTGGTAATTACCTACGAAGGCCCTAAAGGAGGACCTGGTATGCAAGAGATGCTCTATCCAACTTCTTATATTAAGTCGCGACATTTAGGAGAAAAATGTGCCTTGATTACCGATGGTAGGTTTTCGGGAGGAACATCAGGATTATCCATAGGGCATATATCACCCGAAGCTGCTGCCGGAGGTAATATTGGACTGGTACAAACAGGGGATGAAATTGAAATTAATATTCCTCAGAGATCTATCAATGTATTGATCTCGGATGAGGAATTACAAAATAGAAGAATTAAGGAAGAAGCTAAAGGCGAGAAAGCCTTTATGCCTGAACCAAGAGAACGTAAAGTGTCTAAAGCTTTAAGGGCTTATGCCAGTTTAGTAAGTTCTGCCGATAAAGGTGCTGTTAGAATTATATAATGTTTGAACAGAAGATGATAGATAGGATATAATATCAACCTGGAAAAGGTTAGTTTCTTATCTCTTATCCCGGTCATACGACTGGGAGGTAAAAATCTAAGTAAATATGGAACCACAAAGCCAATTACTCATGGAAAAGAACAAAAAGGGGAAACAGAGAATTTCCGGTTCGGAAGCATTGCTTCGATCATTAATATGTGAGGGAGTGGATTTAATTTTTGG
>JBFHEL010000170.1:0-8446 GCA_041584155.1 Saccharicrinis sp. | reverse complement strand
TTCGTAGAAATGATTAATAGTAGGTGCCTGACTGTTCCTGTATTCGCTTGAAGATTGATAGCATTGAGGAGGAATATCTGCATTAAAAATCTCCCGGTTTCTGGACCCTCCATAATGAAATGTACGCGCTATACCTATTGCACCCATGGCATCTAAACGGTCAGCATCCCGCACTATCTTTTGTTCTAGAGTTAAAGGCTCAAAACCATCAAACTCACTACCAAAAGAAACATGACGTATAATATCCTGAAGTTTCTGAGTCACTTCATCTGATAATCCCAGCGCCTTTAAAAAGACCTGCAATTGTTCTTCAGCAACCGACTTAACAAAAAATTTTTCATCAGTAACATCATGTAACAATACACCTGCTTCTACTAAAAAGAGATCCCCTTTTTCATTCGCATTAATCATTCGTGCATTGGTAAGCACCCTATTAATATGGCTCATATCATGACCCGCATCAACATTAAGCAACTGTTGAAGCACATACTTTTCAATAGACTTAAGCAAAGATAATTGAGATGGATTCATATAAAAAAGAAATGATTTGAGCTAAAACTACTCATTTAATAACTTCTTTGTCAACTCCTTTTCCAGGGCGTCTTTATGCAACATCACAGCCACTGTATTCATTCGCACATAGGCTTCAGACATATAAAGAAAGCCTCCAATTCTATTACTATCGCTTCCCCAGCTGTTTTTAATTTTAAAATAGATGGTTCCGTTCTTATCCTTTGCCAAACCAACAATATGCATCAAATGATCATCTGTTGCCTGCCATGACAAGAAAGCTTTTTGACGATCTTCCTGTGTCACGTTCTTTTCTTCCTGTGGAACAAATCCCTTTTTTTTATCCACGGGTAAAAAAGCCACACCTTCGCGATGCGAAAAGAAATCTTCTGAAACATCTCCATCCCAAACCAGACTATACCCTTTCTTCAGAGCAGATTTCATAGCCTCAACCAATTCACCAACAGGAACATTATAGTATCTGTCATGCGACCAGTTATCGGGAACTTCCAAATCAAACAAGGAATAAAAAGGATGATGCGAATAAGAAGATAACTCTATATAATTTGAATGATCTATGCCAAGCCCCTGGGCAAACTGTACAGGAGAATAGGATCTCTTATTGAATCCTATTTGCTTTGGTGATTCACCAAGCTTATTATTAAGCACCGAATAAATATTTGTAAACCACAAATCGGAAGGCACCGCCCCTTTTTGTTCCATATAATTATCGAGCATTACTTTCATAGTCATGACCATTTCAGAATGGTCATGAGGCATGGAAGCATCCTGCCTTCCCGGATAATCACTTTCCTGGACAAAACCATAATTTTCAATCACATTCATCACATCGTGTGCCTGACCTCCCTCACTAAAGTTTCCTTTACCATGCAAAAACACATATTGTTGAGCTTTACGTTCATAGGCATGCTTAACAATATACATCTCTGAAAGATCTAGTTCAGGACCTCCCATACGCATGATCTCACTCTCAACAAAGGAAATGGTACTAAACGCCCAACAGGTTCCTGTCAATCCCTGGTCTTTTACTAAAGTTGTTTTAACATCAGTTATAGATTCAAATGCAAACTCATCCTGAGCAAAAACACTCCCAATAAGGCCAAAAGCCAGCAACAACAAGATAGTACTTTTCACTATTTTCATGAAGATCCTTTTTATAACGTTGTTAAATTTATTTAAACCTAACACACCGTAACAATTATTAACTCAGCGAAAATAAAAAAAATCTTTACCAAATAGGAATATTCACACAAAAATAAAGCCGTTGAAAAAAATCCCAACGGCTCTACCCTATACTAATATCTAATTATTCTCTATTTATACTCTTGCCAGCTCTTAATTTTAATATCTTCTTTACCCATTTTGCAGAATGCCTGTATAAAAGCACTCGCCAAGCGGGCATTTGTAATTAAAGGTATATTAAAATCAATGGCATTACGACGAATTTTATAACCATTCTTTAACTCGTTTGTACTTAAGTTCTTTGGTATATTCACTACCAGATCAATTTGTTTCTCACGAATCATCTCCAAAGAGTTTGGTGACTGATCAGGTTCACTTGGCCAGTATATATGTGTTGTTTCCACACCATTTTCAGCAAAAAACTTATGCGTTCCTCCTGTTGCAAAAATATTAAATCCATGCTCCTTCAACAAACGGGCGGCTTTGAGCAGTTCCATTTTTGAACGAAGAGGACCGGATGAGATGAGAATATTTTTCTTAGGAATAGAATAACCCACAGAAAGCATTGAATTTAATATCGCCTCATCAAAGTTATCTCCAATACATCCTACTTCACCTGTGGAAGACATATCCACACCCAACACAGGATCTGCTTTGGCCAGACGAGCAAAGGAGAACTGAGGAGCTTTAATTCCCACACAATCCAAATCAAATAAGTTTTTATTGGGTTTTTCCACATCCATTCCCAGCATCACCTGGGTAGCAATATCAATTAAGTTTACTTTTAGTATTTTTGATACAAATGGGAAACTACGCGAAGCTCTCAGGTTACACTCAATTACTTTCAGTTCATTATTCTTACCCAGCAATTGCATATTAAACGGACCTGAAATATTCAGTGCCTTAGCAATTTCTCTGGCTATCTTCTTCACACGACGCATGGTTTCGATATACAGCTTCTGTGGGGGAAAAACAATGGTAGCATCACCGGAGTGTACACCTGCAAATTCAACATGTTCAGAAATAGCATAAACTACCAGTTCTCCATCTTTGGCCACAGCATCTACTTCTATTTCCTTTGCTTCTTCGATAAACTCACTAACAACAACCGGATATTCTTTAGATACATTAGCAGCCAACGTTAAGAAATGTTCCAGCTCATCTTTATTACTCACTACATTCATGGCAGCTCCCGACAGCACATAACTAGGACGAACCAACACAGGGAAACCTACCTCATCCACAAAAGTAAAGATATCTTCTACCGAGGTCAGCTCATTCCAACGTGGCTGATCGATATCCAATTCATCTAACATGGCGGAAAACTTCTGACGATTTTCTGCTCTATCAATATTTTCAGGTGTAGTACCCAGGATAGGTACATTTTGTCCGTTCAGCTTCATGGCCAGATTATTAGGAATCTGTCCTCCTACTGAAACAATAACACCTTTAGGCATTTCAAGATCAATCACATCCAACACCCTTTCGAACGAGAGTTCATCGAAATACAAACGATCACATATATCATAATCGGTACTTACCGTTTCCGGGTTATAGTTAATCATTACGGAACGATATTTTTGTTCCCGTATGGTATTCAATGCATTTACACTACACCAATCAAATTCTACCGAACTACCGATACGATAAGCCCCACTACCCAAAACAATAACCGATTTTCCATCAGCTTCATAGTCAATATCATGCTCACTACCGCTGTAAGTTAAATACAAATAATTAATCTGCGCAGGAAACTCACCTGCCATAGTATCAATTTGTTTGACTACCGGTAGTATATTTCTTTTTTTACGTTCAGCTCTTACCTTCAACAGGTCATTACCTATCACTTCGCTGGTACTTTTAAATACACAACGAGCCACCTGAAAATCAGAGAACCCAGCACGCTTAGCATTTCTTAACAGCTCACTTGGCAGATCTTCGAGCCTGGAGAATTTCTTCAGTTCAGTTTCCAGATCACTTATATTTTTTAATTTCTCTAAAAACCAATGATCAATCTTACTCAGCTGATGAATTTCCTCCACCGACATTCCATTCTCAAACGCCTCAGCAATAGCGTAAATACGCTGATCTGTTGGTTCGGCCAACTCTGTTTTTACATCGATTCCCTTTAGGGGCTGATTGGCCACAAAACCATGCATTCCCTGCCCTATCATCCTCAACCCTTTCTGAATAGCTTCTTCAAAGGTACGACCGATAGACATGATTTCACCAACTGATTTCATGCTACTACCAATCTGCTTGCTTACCCCATTAAACTTATTCAAGTCCCAACGAGGAATTTTACAAACCACATAATCCAATGCAGGCTCAAAGAAAGTAGAGGTCACCTTGGTTACTGAGTTTTTTAACTCATGCAAACCATATCCCAAACCTAATTTAGCAGCAACAAAGGCCAATGGATAACCTGTAGCTTTTGAAGCCAGGGCACTCGAACGTGAAAGACGTGCATTTACCTCGATCACACGGTAGTCTTCCGACTTAGGGTCTAAGGCATATTGTACATTACACTCCCCAACCACACCAATATGTCGGATAATTTTAATGGCTAACTCACGTAACTTATGATATTCAGAATTAGACAAGGTTTGCGAAGGAGCTACCACAATACTTTCCCCTGTATGAATACCGAGGGGATCAAAGTTTTCCATATTACACACGGTAATACAGTTATTATATTTATCGCGTACCACCTCATACTCTACCTCTTTCCAACCTTTTAATGATTCTTCCACCAAAATTTGGTTTGAATAGGCAAAGGCATTCTCAGCACGCGAAATTAACTCTTCTTTATTATTACAAAAGCCACTGCCCATACCTCCCAGTGTGTAAGCAGCACGCACAATAATAGGAAACCCTATTTTATCAGAGGCCTTAAGCGCTTCTTCTACTGAAGTAACGGCCAAACTAATGGGGGTTTTAACATCAATTTCCTTTAATTTATTGGCAAATATCTCTCTATCCTCAGTATTAATAATTGCCTGAACAGGTGTTCCTAAAACCTTTACGTTATTTTTTTCTAAAACACCACTTAAGTACAATTTAGTTCCACAGTTCAATGCTGTTTGCCCGCCAAAAGCCAGCAATATACCGTCAGGTTTCTCTCTTTTGATTACTTCCTCAACAAAATAAGGCGTTACAGGCAAAAAATAAATCCTATCAGCAATTTTATCTGATGTCTGAACGGTAGCGATATTTGGATTAACCAACACAGTCTCAATGCCCTCTTCTTTTAAAGCTTTTAAAGCCTGCGAACCAGAATAATCAAATTCTCCTGCTTCGCCTATTTTTAGCGCACCTGATCCAAGTATAACTACCTTCTTAATGTCTTTGTTCATGTTTACTGGCTATTATGAAATTGATGTTATGTATTCTTATTCAAAAATAAAATCCGAAAAACATCCAATTTTATTCTATCCTACTCATTTTACTTCAGCGTTTATCTACTTACTTTCCTTGTTCCTCATCCGGTATTAAACCGCCATCTTCCCTTGATCTGCTGTTTTAACCTTTCTCACAGCTTATTTCGGCAGCAAAAATACAAATAATTTACAAAATCTCTTTGAATATTTTAAAAAAGTGAATATTTTTGCATCGCTATTGAATATTTATACAATGAGAGCAAAAGCACAAAGATTAGCAGCCATCAAAAACATTGTCACTTCGAAAAAGGTGAGCAGCCAGGAGGAATTATTAATGCTTCTTGAGAAAGAAGGATTACTGACAACTCAGGCTACACTATCGAGAGACTTAAAGTATTTAAAGGTTGCTAAGATCCCCAATAATGAATTGGGTTATATTTATGAGCTTCCACAAGGGGCATCTAAACATAACGAAGAGCTTATTGAAGACTTTCCTGTTTCCGGAGTAACCTCTATTGATTTCTCAGGTAACATGACAGTTATCAAAACGCGTCCTGGATTTGCCAACAGCATTGCATATTTAATTGACAGCCAAGACCCCTACGAAATATTAGGCACTATAGCGGGTGACGACACTATTTTGTTAATTAATCGCGAAGGAGTATCAAAAAATCATATTCTTGAAGTATTGGCCATGTTTATTCCTGGCCTAAAAAACAAATTGTTATAGTTTTGATATAGAAGGAGCCAACATTAAAATGAACAAAGATTTTTACATAGATGTAGCCAAAGAGGAACATCTGGCATATGTTGATGAAATACTAAGCACCATCGCCGATGCTGCTAGAGTTAGAGGAACAGGTATCGCTAAGCGTAGTCCGGGGTACATCATTGAAAAGATAAAGGAAGGCAAAGCCATTATCGCACTCAACGGCAAATCCTTTGCCGGATTCTGCTACATTGAGTCATGGGGACACAACCACTTTGTGGCAAACTCAGGATTAATAGTCGTGGATCAGTACAGGGGAATGGGACTGGCAAAAGCGATTAAGTCAAAAGCATTCCATCTTTCCCGAAAAAGATATCCTGATGCTAAACTATTTGGTTTAACCACAGGATTAGCCGTAATGAAAATAAACTCTGAATTAGGCTACAAACCCGTTACCTTCTCAGAGCTAACCGATGACGAAATGTTTTGGAAAGGATGCCAAAGCTGCGTCAACTATGACATATTGGTAAGAACCAACCGTAAGCACTGTCTTTGCACAGGTATGCTTTATGATCCTACCAAAAAAGTCAAAAAAGAAGATGAAAAAAGTTTAAAAGTATACAGCAGATGGTTAAGGTTTAAGCAATTTGTTTTTTTACGTCCTGGAAAAAAACATTCAATAAACAGGTTTTCATATTTGAAACGTCTGCAATCAAAATTTATTTCGTAATAAAACAGAGAGGTACGTATGTTGCCTCTTATATTAATACTTAGAAAATGGAAAAAGTTGTTTTAGCCTTTAGTGGCGGATTAGATACCTCATTCTGCGTGAAGTATTTAAAACATGAAAAAGGATTAGATGTATATTCGGCAATTGCAAATACAGGCGGTTTTTCTGATCAGGAATTAAAAACCATTGAAGAAGGAGCTTATAAGCTGGGAGTAAGTCAGCACGAGACGCTTAATATTACCGATGTGTATTATCGCAACTGTATTCGCTATATGATTTTCGGTAACATCCTTAAAAACAATACTTATCCATTATCGGTGAGCTCTGAAAGAATATTTCAGGCCTACGCTATTGTTGACTATGCCCGGAAAATAGGAGCTAAATATATTGCTCATGGAAGTACAGGTGCAGGTAACGACCAGATCAGATTTGACCTGACCTTTCAGATCATTGCACCTGAAATTGAAATTATCACTCCTATTCGTGACTTAACGCTCTCCAGAGAAGCCGAGATTGATTACCTAATTAAACATGGTGTTGAAAAAGACTGGAAAAAAATGGAATATTCCATTAATAAAGGACTTTGGGGTACAAGTATAGGAGGCAAGGAAACACTTACCTCCAACCAATCATTACCCGAGAAAGCATACCCAAGCCAACCTACCAAACAGGAGCCTGCGAAAATGGTGATTGAATTTAACAAAGGTGAGATTGCCTCTGTTAATGGAAAAACATTTACAAGCCCTATAGATGCTATTAGAGAAATTGAGGCAATAGGTTCCTCATACGCCATTGGACGTGACACACATGTGGGTGACACCATCATTGGTATCAAAGGACGGGTTGGTTTTGAAGCAGCTGCGCCAATATTAATTATCAAAGCACATCACTTGCTAGAAAAACACACACTTACCAAATGGCAAATGTACTGGAAAGAACAATTAAGCAACTGGTACGGTATGCTATTGCACGAAGCACAGTATGTTGAACCTGTAATGAGGGATATTGAGAAATTCCTGGATAACTCACAGGAAAAAGTTACTGGAAAAGTAATTTTAAAACTACATCCCTATCGTTTCGAACTGGTTGGTATCGAATCCGATTACGATCTAATGAATTCAGGATTTGGCGATTACGGAGAGGTAAACAAAGGATGGAGTGGCGAAGATGTAAGAGGATTTACAACGATATTGGGTAACCAATTAAAAATATATAACAAGGTAAATAACGGTTCGCTGGATATAGAATAAAAATTTTAACCAATAAGAAATAGATATGATTTCCTATCATATCTATATTTCTTATCTATTAACTAAAAGATATGATTAAAGTTGGAATAGTTGGAGGTGCAGGATATACAGCAGGCGAATTGTTAAGGATATTAATTAACCATCCACAGGCAAAAATCACCTGCATTCAAAGCACAAGCAATGCAGGTAATCCAATAAGCGCTGTTCATACCGATCTATTGGGCGATACAGACCTTTGTTTTACGGCTACGCTTGACACCTCTGCTGTAGACCTTATCTTTTTATGCATGGGCCATGGTAAGTCTGCTGAATTTTTGTCACAAAATACCATTCCTCAACACATTAAAATCATTGATCTGAGCCACGATTTTCGCCTAAAAGCCAAGGGTAACGATTTTGTTTACGGCTTGCCTGAACTCAATCGTGAACTTATCAAAACAGCCAGCAAGATAGCTAATCCGGGTTGCTTTGCCACCGCCATACAAATGGCTCTTTTACCTGTAGCTGCAGCCAATAAACTAAGCGAAGTACATATCAATGCTATTACCGGCTCAACTGGTGCCGGACAAAAACCAACAGCAACTTCGCATTTCAGCTGGCGTAATAATAACATCTCGGTGTACAAAGCTTTTTCACACCAGCATCTGGGTGAAATCAAGCAATC
>JBFHEL010000169.1:0-8459 GCA_041584155.1 Saccharicrinis sp. | reverse complement strand
GCACTGGTAATTATCACTTTAGATTTTAAGCGTAATGCAAATCAATTCCGTATTATTTCGATTCATTCTCATATCATTACCAAGTCTTTCAAATTTGCTACATTTTCACTTTTCCAAGATTAAATAAGAAATTAAATCCTGGTTCTACTGTAAGCTTTTCAATATTATTTTTTCATTAAACATACTTGTGCCCAACTACTCAGTAACCGTACCTGCCTTCCCTATATATATCTTATGTCCATTGTGATTCATGTTGGTTCGATTTAACTGCTTCGCTAATATAATAAATATTTTATAGTTCAATATCATCTAATGGACTTTTAATGTTTTGTATATATTTCTGACTTACATGTGTGTATATCTCTGTCGTCCTGGAAGAATTATGGCCCAACAACTCCTGAATATAGCGCAAGTCAGTTCCCGATTCTAATAAATGAGTGGCAAAACTATGTCGTAACGAATGCAACCCACCTCTTTTACGTACCTTACTCTTACGTATGGCTTTTGCCAACACCTTACCAGCACTGCAAGCAGAATATTTACCACCATACTGCCCTTCAAATAAATATTCCTTGGGTCTAAATTCCTTGTAATATTCCCGCAGTATGTTTAATGTGGTTTGACTCATGATTGTAACACGATCTTTTTTCCCCTTTCCCTTAAAGATATTAATCTGCATTCTCTTTGAATCAATGTTTTCAGCAGTAAGACTTAAAGCCTCTCCTATTCGTAAACCACTCCCATATATCAAACTCAATAAAGCTTTATGCTTCACATTATTGGTTGCACTTAAAATCTTACCTATCTCTTCCTTACTCCAAATCTTGGGTAATTTCCTTCCAATCTTAGGCCTAACTACCTGCTGCAGTTCAACAGTTTTGTTTAAAATATTAGTGTAGTAATATTTAATAGCATTTACTGATTGATTAATGGTCTGCTCAGCATATTTCTTTTCAGCAAGCATCTGCTGATGATAATTATTAATAACTTCGGAACTAAAGGCATTAATTTGTTCGATACTTGCTTGCCTATAGGTATTTATATACCGTAACAAAAAATAATAATAGGTGTTGTTTGTATTATTACTATATCCCTTTAGTATTAAATGCTTTAAATATTCCTCAGGACAACTCTTAAAATTATAATCCTTCACATATCCTTGTTCATACAAAAGCTGCAAGATTCTGTAATCCCGGATAATAAGTTCATTTTGTAACTTAACCTGAAGCTTAGGTGTTATCGATTTTAAAAACTTGACCAGCAATACTACATTCGGCTCTATAACAAATAGCTTTAACTCCTTATTCCAAAATATAAACCTATTATTTTCCAACACCTTATTAATCTTACTATTGTTATTGTATTTAATAACAATTAAACGCTTCCCCCTTTGCTTATAAGGAACCAAAGTAATACTTCCTTCTTTTGTGGCAGGTTGTAATACCCCTTTAAAATAACTCGTATTTCCAATAACAATCTCTCCGCTTGACTCCCTGAGATTCGCCTGATAGTATTTTAAACTTATAATCGCAATATCACTAAATAAATCATGTAATAACGGAACGGTTCTTGGAGTTATCTTTACCGTATAAGCCAATAACTCATCATCCCATTTAATCCAATTGTTACTATTTATGCGCAATACAACCGAATCATCATGTTGAAAATATAATAAGGCAACATCTTCACCCTTACTCTTTACCTGATTTAAATAAATAACTGTCTTTTCCATGTTTTTTTATGGAAAAGTTAGCCGTAAAATTGTACCTTACTGTTTTATAAGCGACTAAAAACGTATATAAACGAATAAAAAACGGATAAATTAAGATAAAACAAGGATACTAATATTATAGCGAACACTATTATCCCAAGTATCTTACCCGATAAAAAAAGAGCAAAAAGGAAATATAACAATTACGTACAAAAGTTTAACAATACCTTTGTATATCATTAAACACTGCGATGTAAATAAAACAATAAAGTAATGAAAAAAACATGTTTATATTGCCACGAACCTTTTACTGGCAGAGCCGACAAAAAATTTTGTACCAGTCAATGCAAAAGCGCTTACCATAACCAAACCAGCAGCTCTGTTGAAGCAAATATTAAACGCATTAATAAGCAATTACGCACAAATAGAAGAGCCCTATATAAAGCCTGTCCACAAGGAAAGGCAACGGTTCGTCAAGAATTTTTAATTCAACTGGGTATGAACTTTAAATACTTAACTCATGTGTGGAAAAATAATAAAGGAATTGTATATTACTTTTGCTACGACTATGGATACACCCCCTCTGTTGAACCTGAAAAAGTAGTCATTGTGCAACAACAAGCCTATATGAAATAAAACTGATTACTTTACATCAATATTATTTTATTAATCGTTAATCCCAATCAGTTTTTTTGTCTATTAAAATACCCACATTTAAAGCTAATATACTATGAATATATAAAATACGAGCGGTGGTTTATTCTATACCTAAACTTCATTGTGCCAAATTAACTGGTAATTAGATGAGAACAATGCACCCTCCATTCTGAATGTGGCAGCTTCAACCAAAAATTAATCAAACATTGGTACTTGATATCCACCTTTGAAAATCACCACAGCTTATACCAATATTTAAATAAAACATCATTCCAATTCAAAATGTCAGTAATTAAAAAATTAGCTAAATCCCTTACTTAAACCCGTCATTTGCATTATAAAATTTATTACGTATTAACACTGCATCAAAACAAGTCACTTCGTTGCTTTATCTCGGCTCACCAGAACGATGCTCCAGAAAGCAATCGGGACAGGTTATGCCTCGTTTGACTAAGACCTTGTTTCATAACATTTTCAATGCTCATGACTAAGTTCGAACAAATAATCGGGGTTAAACAATTAAAAAGCAGTTAACCAACGCCTCATTTGTACAATTAATCAAGCTACCTAACAAAAAAAGGCGCTCCGAAACGGAACGCCCTTATATAATAATTGTATGAGTAATCTACTTATTTAACAACTTGATAATCTAAATTAGCTAAACGTTGATAAGTACTATAGCGCCATTTAGCATTATCCTCAGCAGCCTTAAATAATTCCTGAGCTTCAGCAGGGAATGATTTAAGCAGTGAAGTATAACGCACTTCACCTTTCAGGAATTGTTGGAATAAATCCCATTGTGGCTCTTTCGAGTCATAAATAAATGGATTTTTTCCTTCCTCCTCTAACATAGGATTATAACGATACAAGTGCCAGTAACCACATTCAACCGCTTTTTTAGCTTCTTGTTGAGAAGCTCCCATACCAGCACGTAAACCGTGATTGATACATGGAGAATAAGCAATAATCAAAGATGGACCAGGATATGCTTCTGCTTCTTTAAGAGCTTTAAAGTACTGAGCCTGATTAGATCCCATAGATACCTGAGCTACATAAACATAACCATAAGTAGTGGCCATTAAACCAAGATCTTTTTTACGGATTCTTTTACCCGAAGCAGCAAATTTAGCAACCGCTCCAACCGGAGTAGACTTAGAAGCCTGTCCACCAGTATTAGAGTATACCTCAGTATCCATAACTAAGATGTTTACATCCTGACCAGAAGCCAAAACATGATCCACACCACCGTAACCGATATCATAAGCCCAACCGTCACCACCAAATATCCAAACTGATTTCTTCACTAAGTAATCTTTCAATGCAAGGATATCTTTAGCAACAGGAGCCGACTCAGTTTGTAAAGCAGCAACCACAGCCTTAGCAACAGCAGTAGTTTTTTCACCATTTTCTTTATTGGCTAACCAATTTTCGAAAGCAGCTTTCGTGTCGGCACTAACAGCATCTAAATTCTCTTTCATTAAACGCTCAATACGATCACGAAGTTTATTTACACCGGTAGCCATACCTAAACCATATTCTGCATTATCTTCAAATAAAGAGTTAGCCCAAGCAGGACCTTTTCCTTCTGAGTTTTTACAGTATGGAGTAGCAGGAGCCGAACCACCATAAATAGAAGAACAACCAGTAGCATTGGCCACCATCATTCTATCACCGTACAATTGAGTAATTAATTTGATATAAGGAGTCTCTCCACAACCAGCACAAGCACCCGAGAACTCGAATAATGGCTGAGCAAACTGAGAAGCTTTTACATTCTGATCTTTAGGCATGATGGTATCTTTAATAGATACATTATTTACCATATATTCCCAACGATCAGCTTCTACACGCTGTGTATCAAGCGGCTTCATAACAAGCGCTTTGGTCTTAGCCGGACAAACATCAGCACAGTTACCACAACCTGTACAGTCAAGAGCTGAAATCTGAATCTTATATTGTAATCCATCAAAACCTTTACCGTTGGCTTTTTTAGATACCGTTCCTTCAGGAGCACCAGCTAATTCAGTGGCATCCAATAAGAAAGGACGAATAGCAGCGTGAGGACAAACATAAGCACATTGGTTACACTGAATACAGTTATCTACTTGCCATTCAGGAATATTAACTGCAATACCACGTTTCTCGTAAGCTGTAGTACCAGCAGGGAAAGTACCATCTTCATATCCGTTAAATGCCGAAACAGGCAGATCATCACCTTTTTGCGCATTAATTGGGAAAACAATATCCTTAATAAAAGCAGGAACATCAGTTCTTGCAGCTTCAGCTTTGCCTTCAAGAGAAGCCCACTCAGCAGGAACCTCTACTTGTGTTACTGCACCACCACTCTCAACAGCCTTGTAGTTCATATTCACGACGTCTTCACCTTTTTTACCAAAAGACTTGACAATCGCTTCTTTCATTTTTGTTACCGCAAAATCGTAAGGAATAACTGCAGCAATCTTAAAGAATGCCGACTGCATAATGGTATTAGTACGACTTCCTAATCCTATCTCCTCAGCAATTTTTGTAGCATTGATGATATAGAATTTAATTTCTTTGGCAGCAAGATATTTTTTTACATTCTCAGGTAAACGATTTTTAGTTTCTTCGGCATCCCAAATAGAATTTAAAAGGAAAGTACCTCCCTTTTTCAAACCTTTTAACACATCATACTGAGTTAAATACGCAGGAACGTGACAAGCCACAAAGTCAGGTGTATTTACTAGGTAAGGAGAACGTATAGGGGTATCGCCAAAACGAAGGTGAGAAATAGTAATACCTCCAGATTTTTTAGAGTCATAGGCAAAATAAGCCTGTGCATATTTATCAGTATTGTCACCAATAATTTTAATAGAGTTTTTATTAGCACCAACTGTACCATCAGAGCCTAAACCATAAAATTTACCTTCAAAAGTACCTTCCTGATCAAAAGAAATTTCTTCTTTCATAGGAAGCGACTTGAACGTAACATCATCTACAATACCTAAGGTAAATTGATTCTTAGGCTCAGCAGAAGCTAAGTTTTCGTATACCGAAATTATTTGTGTAGGTGTAGTATCTTTTGAAGAAAGTCCAAAACGACCACCAATCACTTTAGGGGCATTGGCTTTACCATTATATACCTCAACAACATCTAAGTACAAAGGATCTCCGTTCGCACCCGGCTCTTTGGTTCTATCTAAAACACATACCTTTTTCACAGAAGCCGGCATTGCTTTTAAGAAATAATCAGCCGAGAAAGGACGATATAAATGAACAGAAATTAACCCTACTTTTTTACCTTGAGCCATTAAATAATCAATCGCTTCTTTAATAGTATCTGTTACCGATCCCATAGCAATGATTACCTCTTCAGCGTCCTCAGCTCCATAATAAGTAAAAGGTGCATATTTACGACCTGTGATTTTAGTAATCTCATCCATATACTTAGCTACCATATCAGGTATAGCATTGTAATATTTGTTGGATGCTTCACGAGTTTGGAAATAAATATCAGGGTTTTGAGCAGTACCACGAGTAACAGGATGCTCAGGATTTAAAGCGTTATCGCGGAAAGCCTGAAGTTTTTCCTGATCGATTAAACCCTTTAGGTCTTCCATATCCATGCATTCAATTTTTTGAATCTCATGAGAAGTACGGAAACCATCGAAGAAATGCATGAAAGGAATTCTTGACTCAATAGAAGCCAGGTGAGCTATACCAGCCAAATCCATCACCTCTTGCACACTTCCAGTTGCCAACATAGCAAAACCAGTTTGACGTGCAGACATCACATCACTGTGATCACCAAAGATAGATAATGCCTGTGCAGCAAGTGAACGGGCACTTACATGAAATACTCCTGGTAATAACTCTCCGGAAATTTTATACATGTTAGGAATCATTAACAATAATCCCTGAGATGCAGTAAATGTAGAGGTTAATGCACCAGCTTGTAACGAACCATGAACAGCACCTGCTGCCCCGGCCTCTGATTGCATCTCTTCTACCTTAACCGTTTCTCCAAAAATATTTTTTCTACCACCGGCAGCCCATTCGTCGATGTACTCTGCCATAGTTGAAGAAGGTGTAATTGGATAGATTGCTGCAACTTCGCTAAACATATAAGCGACGTGTGAAGCGGCATAATTACCATCACAGGTAATAAACTTCTTTTCTTTAGCCATTTGTTTACTATTTAAGTTTTAACTACTATTATTTAGAACTAATCTATGTTACTGATTATCAATAATTCATTTTGCAACTTTATCATTTAATCGCCACTAAATCAATACAAAAAACCGAATAACCATAAAGGAATATTCGCCTCAGACCCTATTTCTATCATATCCTTTGCAACCATCAAACCGTCCTTAGCTTTTCTTCTGCGCGTACCCTGCTCACTGACCTCAAAATGATACTTGTCATCTACCTTAAAATCACCTAAATCGGAATAAGCTAATTCATGAACACTACCCACCTGATTATAAAAAAATGTCTTTAATAAATTTGATTTAGTTACCCTTTCACTATTAATACAATGCACTAAGTTAGGATTGTGTAAATATATTAAGAGAGGCTTTTTTTGCATGTCCTCAGGACCATCATATAATAATTTTACTAACCTCGCCTGTCTTAAATAATACAGATAATTCATTACCGTTGCCCTCGAAGTACCAATATGACTGCTTAACTTACTCACATTGGGCTGAAAAGGTACCTCCTGTGCAATATTGTAAAGCAATTTACGTAAACGAGGCAGATATTTCAATTCAATCTGACGCAAAAAACTAATGTCAATCTCCAAAATCAAGTTCACACTCTTCATCAGATTTTCATTGTAATGTTGCTCATCTAAAAAGAAAGGATAGTAACCATACTTCAGGTAATCATCAAAATAAGCTAAAGGACGAACACGCTTAACAATATCTCTTGCTATCTCCTGATGATTATTTAATATCTCATCAAATGAATAAGCCTCAAAGTTTTCACCACTCTTTAATTGTAAAAACTCCCTGAACGAAAAACCTTCTAACTTATATGAGTGAACCAAATCCCTTAAGTGCGGATTCTCCTCGCGTAAACGCATTACCGTTGATCCGGAAAAAACAATTTGCAGATCAGTAAAATTTTCGTAGCAATATTTCAACTCCTCAGACCAACCCGGATATTTATATACCTGATCCAGCACCAGAGTCTTACCTCCTGTTTTGCGAAACTGATCGGCAAAGGAAATGATGGTATGCTCCGAAAAATATAGATTATTTAAATTAACATACAAACAAGCCTTATCTGTACCATATTTTATTTTGGCAAAATGAAGCAGAAAATTGGTCTTACCAATTCCTCTGGTTCCTTTGATTCCTATTAAACGATGATTCCAGTCAATCTCGTCCATCAACTTACGCCTTAAAGGAACGGTTAAATTTTCAACCAGATAATTATGTGTTTCGAAAAATGATTGCACGCTATTAATTAAAATTCAATGACAAATGTACAATTCCATCCGAACAAATTGCAATGTCGAGATTACATTTTTTGCAATAACATGTAATTTATACTTATTAAAAATAACAATTAAGTAGCACATCCAGTATACAGTCGTACTATAAAGCAAATGGCCGATAAAACAAAATCTAATAAGCAACCCCCATAGCACTACCTTTAAATTATACAACAACTGTAAAAACAGAAATAAAAAATTTTAAGCAATAATCCACCCCGTTATCAATCGTAAAAGAAAGATTCTGCCCAAGCACTTGTACTTGTGTTGTTGAAAGAATGAACAATAACTTCTCTGTTTGTAAAAGGATTGTAAATATCAGGATTAACAAGTCAGATAAAAGGAGAACACCTAATGTATACCTTTCTGAATACCTGTCACTTATTCCCTTCTTCCCTTTAAACCTTCACACCTGAAATCCTGTAATAATGTGTAAGGGCCTGCCTGAAAGCGAAAGTCAATGGTAGAGTGAATACCTTTTATTGTCATTCTTTTTGTGACAATGAGAAAAAGAAAAGAGAAATATGAAGTTTGTTTTCTTTTAAATTGTAGAGTTTTCTCTTAAAGTTAAAATCAGTAAACATAGAGCATTACAAACTCTAATTTTAG
>JBFHEL010000168.1:0-8487 GCA_041584155.1 Saccharicrinis sp. | reverse complement strand
TCAGGAGTATAATACTCTAAAGAGTTTCCTAAGTAATTTGATTTCCAATCGAGAATATAAAATTGGCCATTGTGCTCAAATAACAAATCAATGAAACCTGTCATCATCCCTTGAATATCTCCTTCCCTGTCCAAATTAATATGAGGTACAAGGCGATGCAGTTTTCCTGTTGAAAAATTGCTCATCTTAAAATTGAATGCCATTTCCGGGAGTTTGTTAGCTTCCATAATCTGGGATAAGGCAAACGGTTTATCCGCAGGAATTTCTGAATGAAGTACATGACTTAACATTTCTGAGATCTTCTCTTCCAGATCACCATTACCCGAACCAAATACAGATTTATAACGATTTAGTGCTTTTGAAATAGCATCACTAAAATCATTACTTGAAAAGTCTGAATTTTCAAACAGATAGTGCATAAAATTTCCTGCCATGGCTCCCTTCGGGAATTCTTCAAAAATAAATTGATCATATTCATCGCTAAGCTCAATGGGTTGTGGCTTTTCGTGTGGTTCATATTTCGACAGCATACTAAAGCTATAATTACTCCATTTGCTGTCTATTTCTGAGTGCGGGCAAGTTTTTGGCGTTTTATTAAGCTCCTTTTTATTTTCATTATAGCGACGCTGATCACTTTCTAGGTTTTCTTGATACACAAAAATATTTTGAGCTATAGCACCATCTACAAATGCTTTTATACCACATTTATCTTTTGGTTTATGAATGATGATTCCTTTATAAACTGCCCTGGTCAGCGCCACATAAATCAAACGCCTGTTTTCCCGCTCA
This sequence comes from Saccharicrinis sp., assembly GCA_041584155.1. GTDB lineage: Bacteria > Bacteroidota > Bacteroidia > Bacteroidales > Marinilabiliaceae > Saccharicrinis. Next base: position 7,698 of record JBFHEL010000168.1, on the reverse strand, counting down.
GCTTGTTCCGAATACAAACGAAGCGCTTCATCCGTTACTTCAGCAGAAAAACAATACCTACCCCGTTTAGGGTCTTTGTATTCAATAAAGTCCCATTTGTTATTGTGTTCTGATTTCAAATCCAGATAAGGAGCAATCACAATATTGTAAGCCAATCCTTTACTTTTATGAATGGTTACAATTTTAACGGCATCCTCATCGTTTTCTAAACGCTGCGTATATTCTCCACTTTCTTTAGCTCCGGCAATCGCAAATTCTAACCAATGAATCAACTCTTTAGGTGATGATTTAGCTTGATTTTCTTTGTTATGCAATATCTCATTAATTTGCAACAGGTTGGTTATCACTCGTTCGGCATCAGCCGGTATGCTCTTTTGAATTTGATCCAATGAATTGTATCTGGTCATAAAAGTATTGATGGCACTAAAAACGCCTTTACTGATCCAGGTTTGGTTTAATTCCCTAAAGAACTCAATATCTGCCTCCATATTTTGCTTTAATAAATCATCCTTTGTTTTATTGGTCAAACAAGTTAACAAAACCCGATTGATGGTATTGGTGTTGGGTTCAAACATGGCCTTTAGCAAATACAACAACAAAGTACTTTGCTCACTTTCCATCACACGGCTATCATCAATGGTAATGGCAGGAATATTGGCCCTGTTCAGGCCACTCTTGATTTCTTTGCCTTTATTGTTTGCCCTAACCAAAATACCAATATCGGAAGGTTTCACCTTTCTACCTGCAATTTGATAATTCCCCATTAATAGTTCTTTCACCTGATTAACCGTTTGTTCCACAAGCTGATCATTATTATTGCACTCATAAATCGAAAGGGGATCGACAGCCTCACCTCCTTTTTGTATTTCGATTAAACTTTTACCTGCACAAACTATTTCATAGGCAATTCGCTTATCATAAAACGGATTCTCAATACTTGTAAAAAGTTTATTCATAGCATCACTGTATGCTGCTGTAGAACGATAGTTCTTACTCATAGTAAAAGATGAATCTACTTTTGTTGCCGCTTCGAGATAAGTATCCAAATCAGTTCCTTTAAAACTATAGATGGACTGCTTGGGATCGCCGATATAAAAAAGAATAGCTTGTTGATTGAAGAATGTATCGAATATTTCATATTGTTTCTGATCGGTATCCTGAAACTCATCAATAAAAACTGCTTTATATTTTTTTCTGACAGCAACTTGTAATGATTCAGAAGCAATAGCCTGATGTAACTTGTTAATCAGATCATCAAAAGAAAAAAGACCTTGTTCCTGCTTTTTCTTTTGAACTAAATTAATACAAAAGGGAATGGCTTTTCCATATAGAAAATTGATATAATTAGAAGTTTTCTGTTGAATATTTTCAGCTATTTCTCTTAAACAAGCAGATGCCTCAGACAATTCACTCAGATTCTTTTTGGCAAATGCCTTATCCAAATGAGCTATAAGTTTATTCTTATCTTTAATATTATCCGAAATATATTTCGGAACTTTCACTTGGGCTGCTAGATCACTATAACCAGACAAAGTTTCCTGATATAAAATATCATATTTCATCTCAGCGTCAAGGTATAATTCCTTCAGTTTTTTCAGTTCCGGATATTCTTTTTCGATAGATATATTGGCGTTATAAACAAACAACTTCCCACTTTTAGCCTTCGACACCACATTGACCAATGAATTTTTAGACAGGCCATTCTTTAGTAAAAATGTTAATAGATGACTATCCTGGGTAGTTATATTTTTTCGCCAATATTCACTAACAGCTTCATTAATTAAAGCTGCCTCATCCTCAATCACTTCACTATTAAAAGACTGCCCTGTTTCAAAAGCAAATTCGTTTAAGGTGAGCTGACAAAAACTATGAATGGTAAATATAGAAGTCTCATCTAATTGTCTACGGGCTTTCATAAGTAGTGCCAAGATCTCTTCTTTATCCAATTGCAATATGCCCTGATCAACAATTTCCTGTATGCTGGCATCTATTTCTATCCCATGGCCTGCATAGGCATATGCTTCCCGGATAAACTGACGAATACGTACTTCCAACTCAGCCACGGCTGCCTTTGTAAAGGTAACCATCAGGATTTCCTTTAGCTCAATTTGCTTTTCAATAATCAGACGAATAACCAGAATAGCAATAGAATAGGTTTTACCTGTTCCGGCACTGGCTTCAATTAAGTTGGCGCCTTTTAGGGCAACCTTTGTTACGTCGAAATTAGTTTTAGCCATTATTATAATGTTGAAATTAAAGCACTTAATTTACCAAACAACAATTCACTCAATTGCATAAAAATAGCCTGCAATCGTTTTAATTCCTGTTTTTGTTGATCATTTAACGAATCTTTATCGGATAACAGCAGCTCAAAATATCCATTCTCTACTTCTTTCTCAACATATTCACTGGGATATAATTTTTCACCATAAGCTATAGTTCGCCAAAAATCATTGACTGATGTTTGTAACGCTTCCTCTATTTTCATGCCTTTATCCGTATTATACAATTTATTCATTAAACTCAACCCGGCCTGAGGAATAAAAGGAAGTATCTCGTTATGACCTTGTTTAAAAAAAGCAAGCAACTTATGAAGTATATCTCTTGCTTCTTCTGCACTCACAAAATCTTCACTCAAGGAAAAGTTATATGATCCACTAATAAACACTGATCTGGCATTTGGATTGCTGACTCTATAGACCAAATGTTTCAAGTAAAATTCAACTAAATACTTAGGCTGACTATGCTCCCCTGAAACATTATAATGCACTTGCTCATCCTTAAATACATTGGTTATTTTTCCTTTTAAAACATTATCTCCCAACCTTATAGACACTGACTCTTGCCCCGGATCACTATTAATATATTTTGAATACGACTTTTTTAAACCCTCAATAGCTTCTTTCACTGTATCGATTTCAGCCTCGCCCATATTGGCTAGCTGAATTAAACCATTATTTTTTCTTCGTTTAAGATAAGCTTCTTCCTTTTCAACAGGCAGCTGAACCAATTCATTCTTCAAAGACCAAAGCTGAAGATGATCTAACTCAAAGGGTTCTTCTTCGGGCAATAAAACAGCCTCATCGGAATAGTAAATTCGTAAAGTCTTATTATAATACCACTTAAAAGGATCCTTATAAAAACTAATCAGGTCGTTTAAATTGATGTCATCAAAAACCAGACTAACACATTCTTTAGCTTCTTCACTTGCGACTACTTCACGAGTATCTCCTTCGGGCACTTGCCCCAGATAGGTAAAAAATTTCCCTCCTTCAAAATACAGTGTACTGGAAGCATGCAAAGGGTGTTTATACTTGATTTGATCTTCAAACCACTTTTTATTCCCGGTACCCGTAATGATATAGTCTTCCAATTCTTCTATTAACAAAGAGGGTGGTATTTCTGAATTGTCTTTAATGCTCGAACCAATATAACCTAGGTATAGCTTTTCTTTTGCCGATAACAATATCTCCAGAAACAGGTGCTTATCATTGTCCTTCATATTCCGGTCATTTACCATCGGTTGAATAGCCATCAAATCAAAGCCCAATGCTTTTTGCTGACGAGGAAATACATCGGAATTTAATCCCAGCACAGCAATGTGCTTAAACGGCATGGATCGTACCGTCATCATAGAGCTAAAGGTCACCAATCCACTTGTATATACACTACTGATGGTTTCTGAGTTGAGCAGGTTCATTAAACCCTCCTGGAATACGCGAAAAGAAACAAGCTCGTCCATATCAATGGTTATGGAGCTTAAATTCTCCAGTTTTTTGTAGATATAATCCAGCTCTTCATCATATATTTCATCCAGTTCAAACAAGTTAGGAAATACCTGATTCAACAAATAATCTTTCCATTCTGCAATTGATTTTTCACCCTGACCTTGCTCATACAGGTTAAATACCGTATCGGCAAAGGCTTTTACTTTAAAGATGCATAGTGCATCAGTACCTTCCAATGAATCGCAAGGAAAGAGTTCTGTATCTCCCATCAAATATTCACCTCCTCCTTTGATGGCATAACCCAGCACAAGCTTTTTGATTCCATGCCTCCAGCTCAACAAGTAGGTATCATCTTCTATATCGCCATCAATACCAAAACGGATGTTAGCATCGGTTATGATTTCCCGAACCAATTCCAAATCTGTGATATCAAAGCGTTTGCGGACAGCCTTAAAGTCAAACAACTGCAATACATCCTCAGCTTTAAAATTAGCATAATGCAGATTGACAAACAGTTCCAATGCCTTAATCAAGGAATCTCCCTCTGAATAAGACTGATCGCATATCATATACGGGATTTTCTTTGGCGCATTGTCGAACACCGCTTTGATCAGTGGTGCATAAAGATTCACATCAGTCATTTGAACCGACACCTCACTCCCTTTCAGTTGCGTATTTTTTTCAAATTCATTTAAAAGGTAATTATACAACGCTTCAACCTCCCGAACAGGCGTGTATGATGATGCAATGTGCAAGGACGCCTCTTTCTTTGAAGTATCAAAGCATTGAATGCCCTTATGCTGATTATTGAATATATCACGCTGAATGGTAGAGAGCAAACTATGGTCAGGAGCATCTAAAAAATGCGACTCCGCATGCTCCATAGGAAGAGACTGATGCAGGTTAACCATTAATCCTTTGCAACTACCCAACAATTCATTACCCTGATTTGATGATACATCCTGATACCAATCATTACCCTTTGACGGGCTGGTCAGGTAGACAGAAACATCAACAATAGAGGCTAATTTTTGATATATTTCGTGGTGATAATCAGATAAGACAGCAATTCCAAAGAGATGAATATGAGGATAATGTTTTTTTAATTGAGCCTGAAATTCGTCAGAAGCCAGTTTCTGCAATAAAGCACGCTTTAACTGAAGCTGATCATATCGCCCCATACTTGCTGATTTCAATTTTTGCCATAGCCATCTTTGCCATGCTTCTTGTTTTGCAAAATCCTTATCTGCATACAATGCCACAACCGTATTCTCATTCCAGGCTTCTATGACCTTAGGACGGTAAACCTGATATTGGTCGAATAAATCGGCTATCTTTCCTGCTAATTGAATCCTTTTAATATCATCTTTATCATAATAACAGGAAACAAAAGGAAACAAGGCTATAAATGAGGGATCATTCAGATAAGAAAATACTTTCCACTTCATACTTTCAGTAGAAAAGTAGTTATTGCCATAATTGATGGCCAGTTGATTAACCTTACCAATAAAAGTATCCGGACTAGAAAACTCATAATTGGCAAATATTTTATTTTTCGAAGCGGTCTCTCTTATCAACCATTTTTGCAAGCCTTCGGTTTGCACGATGACATTCGAAATTTGATTCCAACTGACTTTGTGTTTTACAGCCTCACTAAAAACAGCAGACAACTCCTCAATACTGTTGGATGAATATATATGTAATGCCACGTGAATTTACTTTTTAGTATTTATAAAACGATTGGTTATCCCCGAAGCCCTTTCTACCTGCCTGGCAACGCCCGCTTTTAATACTTCATTGGAAGAAAAGATAATGGCTCGCTCTTTTGCTCTTGTAATAGCTGTGTAAATCAATTCACGGGTAAGCAGTGGTGTATTTTCATCATCCGGCAATACAATACCTACATGCTCAAACTCCGAACCCTGACTTTTATGGATAGTCATGGCAAAAACAGTGGTATATTCCGATAGATATGTGGTAGGTATAGCCGTGTAACCGGTTTCACTATCTCCGTCTTCAAAATAAGCCATATACTTATCAATAACAACATCTTTCCTTATTAACCCGATATCGCCATTAAATAAGTTGTGTTCCTTATTGTTCTTCGTTATCATAATGGGCTGGTTCTCGTAAAAAGAAGCGGAAGGCTCTAAACATCCCTCATCTTTTAAATAAGAGCTAATCAAACTATTATAATGTTGCACGCCATACCTCCCGGAGCGAACTGCACATAAAAACCGAACCTGGTTTAAATTTTTCAGTGCCTGTAAAATATCTTCTTCTTCAATGTAAGCTTTAAAACCATCCATCAAATCAGCTAAGTCCTTCGATTCATAATCATTACAGACTTTTACATACTGACCTTCCTGAGGTACAGGTTTAGTGATAATTTCATCCGTTAAAGCACCCTGAATCACCGCATGACTAAACTCACCAATCCCTTCTGTACTCTTAAAACGCCAGCTTTTCTTTAATTCTATAATATGATGCTGTAATGGATTATTGAATGGTTCCTGAAGAATATCATCCTTATTTAATCTGGCATTTTCATCAACAATATAGCTGTTTATTAAGTCCGCTCGTTGCTTGCTCAATTTATTCATCTTACCCTTTTGAGTCAGACAGATGTCACCAAAAATACTACCTGCTTCAACAGATGCCAATTGATCCTTATCACCTAACATAATGAGTTTTGAAGTAGGTTTTATGGCATTTAGCAACTTAGCCATCATACTTGCCCCAATCATACTGCTCTCATCCACAATAACTACATCATAATCAAGCATATTCTGTGCATCATGCTTAAAGTAATGTGTTCCGGGCTGAAATCCTAACAAACGATGCAAGGTACTTGCGCTAAGCTTATTAAAATGCTGCATATCGTCATTCAGTTCCCGTATCAGTCTGTCTTTGTCATTCTCTCCCCGAATAACAGCTGACATTAACGATTCCTTCATTCGTGCAGCTGCTTTACCTGTAGGTGCAGCCAGAGCTATTTTTAGTTCCGGTTGAATAGTATATAAAATAGCTAATAATTTAGCTACAGCAGTTGTTTTACCTGTTCCCGGACCTCCCGTTATAATGGAAAAATTAGAAAGCATGGAGGTAATAGCCCCAACCAATTGCCAATTGATATTTTCTTCGTTGCTAAAATTTGCATACACTTTATGGTCGGAGAATAAATCAAGAATAAAATCTTTATGCTTTAATAACAGTTCTGCTTTAAACGCTGAATTATCCTCATGAGCAATCATCTGCCCAATCTTTTCAATAATCTCCGTTTCGTAACTAAAATAGCGTTGCAAATAAAAGTTGCCACTGTGCAATATAAATGGCTGCACTTCTTCAACTTTTTCACTTACAAAAGAACTCTTCTTTAGCGCATCTACATCAATAGGTTTAAGCATAATACCCTCTGATTCTGACTGAGATAGATTACTATTGAAACTTTCTATGTTTAAGCAGGTATGCCCCTCTTCCAGTTTCTTTGAAACAGCATAAGCAGCAATCTCTATTTTTTCATCCATAAAAAAGGAAGCAAACTCTTTATGAACATCTATGATTTGTGACATTTAGTATTAGGTTCTTTTTTTTAAAAAGTTAAAAATACTAATATTTATTTGTATAGAATAATCCACCGAATTAGAAAGCAGGGCTATGCCCCTTGTATGGATATTGATATCTCATCCTTGCTATGAAAACCGCAGGACTAAGCCCCTCTGATATTGATGCATCCTTCATATTACAAAGACTTAAGAGCTAAAACCTTTGATAAATTTTAAAGCACCAAAAAACTATAAGCAAGCTCGCTGCTTTGTAAATTTTGCTGGTTAAAACAATGATTAAAATATGAATAAAGAAGATATAAAGGAGGTAAACTTTACATAAATAAAACAGGAGAAGATAAAATTGAAGACCATAGAGTCATCGCTCTTTCATCTTCTTAGAAAAAATCAATAATCAGTGAGAG
>JBFHEL010000167.1:0-8554 GCA_041584155.1 Saccharicrinis sp. | reverse complement strand
GAGATGGCATAAACATGCTAAGCCCTCCAAAAAAGCCACTTTCCACCTCGCTTTGATTGGCAAAAACCCCATTTAAATGTCTCCTTTCACTTCTGGAAACAAATACAGCTCCAAATGGGGAAGCTTGAGCAAATAAATATAAGTCATCAGCAATAGAATAAGTAATACCGCCTAAAACATTAGAACTTTCACTCCACTTATCCATTAAACCTGGTTCATAAGGACGGATTTCTCCAGGATTATAGTAGTAACCCCCATTCGCTTGGGCAACATTAACATTATCCCTAGACACTCCGAGGTTGTTAACAAAGTTGGCTCCGTCTTGGGTAATCTCCCCGTTAAACGTTACTGTTGTTCTGCCTATAATAGCCTCCGTACTATTTCCTCTTAGTTGGTTATGGTAAATATCGCCACTGTTACCAATAGAATGCCAAGTTCCACCTGCGCTATTAATTCCAAAACCTCCACTTGGAATACCCTTTTCATCGGCCCATTTAGCAAAGTTGTCCAATCCTGTCCACATGCCGTCCCATTGATCACCAACCCAATCACCTAAATCACTAAACCAGCTCATACCACTCGGGTCGGTATACAGCAACGGGTTGTTAAGGCAATACGTATACCTGTTATAATTAAGCGCATTGTTGGGCGACTGTAGCATTGGGTCTGGACTTAAAAACCTTGCTATAGTTGGATCGTAAACACGTCCGTTGCTTTCAGCCATTTAATCTACATTCGGCATAGTTGAAGTACGCTTCACTCTGCGCTCATTTATCGATTAAATTCATATTAATCAATGAAAAATCACTTAAATGCTTTCCGAAACAATTTCGGAACAGGCGATGTAAAGTATATCCTCTGTTTGTTAAATAATCATCACTGCTACTTAACAAGCTTGTCCAATCATCCGTATCGCGTCGGTTACCCCAGGGATCGTAGGCAAAGCGTTGCTCCGCATCGTTATACGAAGCAATATCACCATCTTCATCAGTTAAGGCTATCAAAGAACCTTGGTAGTCGGTAAAAGCATAATATAAAGAACCTGTTCCATCTACTTCTTTATAAATGGCTGCCAATAAGGTAATAAAAACAAAAAACGCAAGTAAGAGAATTTTCTTACATGCGTTTATTATTTTTTGAAACCTGGATTCTTTACACCAGACTTGTATTAATCAAACTTACTCTTCATAAACCAAAATTCTACCATCGAAAGACTCAGGTTCATACCAAAATAGTTTTCGGTAATAATATCACCTCCTCTGGTGCCTCTGCGGCCGTAATTAAGACCCACATTAAAATATGAGCGGCTGTTACGCATAGGAATAGAAACACCTGCATTCACACCGTAATCGATAATTACATTTCCTTCTACCCTGATATACGAATCTTCGTAGTAACCTCCCACTTGGTATAATATTGGATTGGCTTTAGTTGTATTTATATTTTGATATTGTGCACCTCCACTAAAACGGTGACTGTCCTTTAGTTCTGCCGCTGTGGCAGAGTAAACAACAGAGCTCCATTGCATATAGCGGTAATCACCAGCCAAGGTTAATCCCTTGTTACTCCAGGATAATCCACCTCGGATGGTCTCGGGCATTTTGTAATCATTTTCATCCTCATCATCCAGTTCTTCACTAATACTGGCTCCACTCGAAGCGTATGTATTTACCTCGCTGGTTGTTACAAAATCGACTTCTGGGCGATACGTTGCTCCAATGCCAAATTCACTGCCTTTGATTTTAAAGTTGTATTGAATACCCGGTTCAACAGTAAATTGCTTTACGTAATCATCGTAATCTATAACGACCGAACCACCAATGTAACTTGAGTAATACGTCTCTGAGGTTTGTATATAACCAAAAAGATAGGATACTTTTAATCCTAGTGATAAATTTTTAAATGGACTCACAGCATTGCTTAGGTAAATTTCATTAACCCCTCCATCTCCTTCGTAGTCTTTGTCTATTTCATAGTCATCAACATATGCTGATGCATCAATATTATATGATACCGATGATACTTGCGAAATACCAAGGCTTGTATACGAAAAAGGAAAGGATCTGAATGCCAGGGAAATATTGTTTAAGTTTCCCGAAAATGCATTTCCATCGCCCTCATTGGTTTTGTAGTCAATGTACGATGTGGTTAAACCCAAGTCAATAAGCATATTGAGGCTGTCTATTCCCGTTAACGATGCCGGGTTTAAGGTGTTGATAAAATTGTTTGTTTTTAGGGCAACACCACTTCCTCCCAATGCTTTGTTTTTTACTGCATCCCCATTTGAAATAGTTCCTATACCAAAGGTACTGTAGGCCGAAGGATAGGTTGACTGGCTAAATAATTGAAGGGGTAGTATAAGTAAAAGGATGAATATATATCGTATCTGTATTCTCTGAACCATGATAAGTTTCTTAATAATAATAAGTGTATATTTTTAGTTTAGCAACATAATCAATATTGTTATGACCGCCAAAATATAAGCTCGTTGTGGTGCCTTTAGCATATGAACTTGGTAAGTCAATCATCAGTGCATAATCCGGATCCCAATAATCATTCAATAATTCATCGATTACTTGATCAGTAATGTCTATGCTGTAATAATATTCGTGTTCATCATCAGTACTCTCATCATATAAGTACATGTATAAAATATCGCCGTCGTCGCTGTATAAAATACTTCCCTTTTCGTTGTGAATATTGGTTTCATACACACTTAAATAGCTTGGAAGCTCATTTATGTCATCTTCAATTCCTTCAACAGGAGTTAATATCAGCTCTGCTTTAATAATTGTATTCAGAACAAACATGTCGTAATAGTTTGTTAGTCCCGGAAAGTCTACCCTGATAACAAGACCCGATCCTCCTTGAATAAAGCATAAATCTTCTGTTAAACTTGACGATAAGGCTTCTTCGGTTTCTGTTAGTTCGCTAAGTGTTGAGCTGCTTCTGTCTGAGTCGATACTATTAAATTGATAAACTGATTCGTCAGCATTAAAGGAGGAGGTAAGTTTTGTCTTTTTATCTTCTACCCTGTGGTAATACATTTTCATACACATGGTTGTGTCTGATGCATTGTAACCAATTATATTTTGGTTGAAGGAATCATCACCTTTTATTACTATACCTTTAAAATAATCCTGAAAATCTTCAGTGGTTTCTATCGTATCATCTTCAGTAACAAAAAGGTCAAATATTTCTTGTCCAAAATCATCATCCAGTCTTATAAAGATAGTATCGCCATCTTCGGGTTCAGGATAGTAAGTATATTCACCCAAAAGTCGACTTGTGGATACATTGGTGGTATTGTAAAATGTGCTTTGGGCATCAGAGTCATCAGTAATGTCTTCCAAATCTGAGGACAATTCATGAATGCTGATGTAAATTAACTCGGTGGTGTCGCCAATGTAATAGTCGTTATGCTTTAAACACATTACTATGGAGTCAAACACATCTTCGTCTTCATCAAAGTCATCTCCATCCGGATATGAAAATCTTACAATGGCTTCTGAACTTACCTTACCAAGATATTCGTTATCATAGGTACCCACCAATGCGTTATTGGTACTTGAAGTGGATACTGAATCAAGAATAACAGTGCTTAATGTCAGAGATAAGGTGTCGGTAATGACAATGCCGGAACTATTATCCATATACTCTTCTCCCATTGCGATGGATATTTCATCCAGGTTTTGATCGCCGCACGATATACATAGTACTAGGTAAATCATGCTTAATATAAATAGGTATTTTTGCATCTTTAATTTATTGATTTTTTATGCCAAAATAGTTGACTGTTTTATATGATTTTAATATATGTGTGATGTTAATTGAAAAAATTATGGACAAAGGTGCAAAAAAAAATGACTAAAGCAATAAGTACGATGGGCCAATGTTTGGTGTGTTTTATAATTTAATTTTTAATGTTTTTTATTAGTTTAAGATAATATACCTATATTAGCGCAGAATTTTTTAAGGGTTAAAGTTTGGTTAAAGTAGTGGTGCTTTATATAAATTATAAGAAAGACTTTATACTTTTAGCCTGTAATGTTAAGTTGAAATAATTAAATATTTAAATAGTAATTTAGAAATAGAAAAGCAATGATAAAGCAGTCAATATTTTTTATCACAGCGTTGTTAGTTGGAACGTTAAGTTTTACAAGTTGTTCCGATGATGATGATGATTATCAAGGAAACTGGGTAGAGACAGGTGAATTTAGTGGTGTAGTTAGAGAGAATGCGGTTACCTTTACTATTGGAGATACCGTGTATGTAGGAACAGGTTATAATGCAGATGATAACGATAAACTTCAGGATTTTTGGAAAGTTACTATTACTGAAACTCAGAATACCCAATGGACGCAGATAGCTAGCTTTCCTGGTGTTTTGCGTAATCATGCAGTAGCTTTTTCAACAGGTACGTATGGTTATGTGGGTTTAGGTAGTGATGAGGATGATGAGTACTTGAAAGATTTTTATAGGTATGATCCAACAACCGGTTCATGGACTCAAATAGCTGACTTTGCAGGTACAGCTCGTAAAGGGGCTGTTGCTTTTTATGTGGATGGATATGCTTACGTAGGAACTGGTTATGACGATGAAGTAGGTAATTTAAGAGATTTGTATAAGTTCGATCCCGATACAGAGAGCTGGACGCAAGTAAATGATGCTCCTTCCAAAAGAACTGAGGCAATGACGTTTGTGTTGGATGGAGATGCTTATCTTTTAGCAGGATATAATAATGGTTATCTGGATGATTTTTATAAGTACAACACAGAATCGGATACCTGGACTGAGCTTGAGCATATTTCTGACTATCAGGATGATTATAGCTTTGATGATGATTATACCATTTCTCGTAAAGATGGAGTTGCATTTGTAGTTGGAGGTAAGGCTTATGTTGCTACCGGTACTTATGGTAGTGTTAGTACAGAATGTTGGGAGTGGGATCCTACCGATGACCGTTGGGATGACAAAACTGATTTTGAAGGTTATGGCCGTTTAGGTGCTGTTGCATTTGTTGTTGATGATGTAGCTTATGTGGCTTGTGGGGGTACTGGTAGTAGCTCTTATGATGATGTTTGGTATTTTGAGCCGGATGAAGAATATGATGACCAGGACTAATTTTATTGCCCTTTTACTGTTGATGGTTTGTTTGGTTTCTTGTTCTGAAAAAAAGAATAAACGAAATCATTCGACCAATAAAGAGTTGACTATGGAGGTTTTTCAATCCAATGATGGATGGGGTTATAATATTTTAATGGATGATAGAGTTTTTATTCGTCAGGATATAATCCCTGCCTTGCATGATGTTAAAGGTTTTAGTAGTAAACAGGATGCAGAAGCAGTAGGTAATTTGATGTTAAGCAAGCTAAAGAATAAGAAAATGGCCTCTGTTAACATTGAAGAACTAAAAGAACTGGGCATAAAAGAAGCTTTAGAATAAATAATAATAGCTAATATATTAAGCCTGATTGGTATTAACCGGTCAGGCTTTTTTTATTAATATCAATAACCAGTAGTTTAAACCTGTCCTTTTTATTACAAAACCGACAGTCTGCCGGCTGAGCAGTATTCTTGCTGAAATTGTTTTATAATATGCATCTTGTGGTTTTTTTCAACTCTCTTTAAGTGTGGTTGGGCTCCAGGCGAAACTGTTTATGCTTAGTTTTTGTATTATTTTCTAGTGCAATTTTAATGCTTATGACCTTGTTGTATGCATACACCGGGTAAAAGTTCGTTCAGTTTTCTGTGTTACTGGTATTTAATTTTAATAAGTGTTAAAAAAACGGCTTATTTTATATCAAATTGTAATTGCGGATTTGGTATTTTAAAAAATAGCTCTACTTTTGTAGGCATAAATAAAAACAATGACAAATTTCATACATCATTACGGACATCATTTTAATCTACCATAGGTGGGCCGGGATTGTTGTATATTTATGATATAATAAAAAGAGGGCTTGCCGTATGGGAGCCCTCTTTTTTTGTTTAAACTAAAATAACACATGGAGAAATTAAGAATTGCATTACAGAAAAAAGGACGCTTAAATGAAGATTCAATGAAGCTTTTAAAAGAAGCTGGAATTAAGTTTAATGTTGGCAGTGGCAGGCTTGTGGCTCAATCACCCAGCTTTCCTATCGAGGTTTTGTTTTTAAGAGATGATGATATACCTCAAACCATTGCCGACGGCGTGGCAGATATTGGTATTGTTGGTGAAAACGAAGTGGAAGAGAAGGGCTTTAAATTAGATATTACTAAACGTTTAGGGTTTAGTAAATGTCGAATTTCGCTGGCTATACCCAAAGCCGATGAATATCCTGGTTTAGAGTATTTTCAAGGGAAAAAGGTGGCTACTTCCTATCCTGTTATCCTACGTAAGTACTTTAAAGAGAATAATATAAAAGCAGAAATTCATGAAATAGCAGGGTCTGTTGAAATTGCTCCTGGGATTGGATTGGCTGATGGTATCTTTGATATTGTTAGTTCAGGTAGTACCCTGGTAGCAAACCGCCTAAGAGAAGTTGAAGTCGTAATGCATTCAGAAGCTTTATTGGTTCAGGCAAAGGGACTCTCTGCCGATAAAAAAGACTTGTTGAATGAGTTGCTTTTTCGTATCAATGCGGTAATGACAGCAAACTCCAATAAATATATATTGTTGAATGCCCCTAACCAGAACATTGATGAGATCGTAAAAATTCTTCCCGGGATGAAGAGCCCTACTGTATTGCCTTTAGCCGAAAAAGGATGGAGTTCGATACACTCTGTCATCTCTGAAAAGCAGTTTTGGGAGATTATAGGTAAATTAAAGGAAAATGGGGCTGAAGGTATATTGACTTTCCCTATTGAAAAAATGATATTATAATTGTGTGTATATGCAAGTATTTAAATATCCACGGAAGGATCAATGGGATAATTTATTAAAACGGCCAGAGAATGATTTAAGTGGTTTGTTTGATAAGGTTAAAGTGATTTTGGATGATATTAAATCGTTAGGAGATAAGGCACTAAGAACCTATTCTGAAAAATTTGATGGGTTTAAGGAACAAGAGTGGCTTGTGTCAGACGAGGAGATAGATAAGGCTTGTTTGGAGGTATCCTCGGAATTAAAGGACGCCATTTACAAAGCCATGTTAAATATCGAAAAATTTCATAGGGCACAGGTAATACCCGAAAGAGTGATCGAAACCATGGCGGGTGTTGTTTGTCGTCAGAAATGCGTACCTATTGAAAGAGTTGGACTGTATATTCCAGGTGGAACAGCACCTTTATTCTCTACTGTTTTAATGTTGGCTGTACCTGCCATGATTGCCGGTTGTAAGGAAGTTATTCTCTGTACACCTCCTGATAAACAAGGGAATATTCATCCTGCTATTTTGTATACCGCTTCCTTGGTTGGGGTAAAAACCATTTATAAACTCGGAGGTGTTCAGGCGATTGGCGCTTTAGCCTATGGTACGGAATCAGTGCCTAAGGTGGATAAAATTTTTGGACCAGGTAATAGTTATGTTACTGCAGCTAAACAACTGGTGAGCCTGAAAGATGTTGCTATTGATATGCCTGCCGGTCCTTCCGAAGTGGAGGTAATGGCTGATGAATCAGCTAACCCTGCCTTTATTGCCTCTGATTTACTAAGTCAGGCCGAACATGGGGTTGATAGTCAGGTTATTTTAATGACCGATGATGAAAAATTAATAACAAAGGTGGAATCTGAAATAAATGCTCAGTTGAACCACTTATCGCGTAAGGATATTGCAGCTAAAGCACTGGATAATAGCCGGATTATCCTATTGCGTAATAAGGATGAAATGATTGAGATGACCAATGCTTATGCACCAGAACATCTTATTATTGCTATGCGCGATGACGATGAAGTGGCAGATAGAATTGTTAATGCAGGGAGCGTTTTTGTAGGTAATTATACCCCAGAGAGTGCTGGTGATTATGCATCCGGAACTAATCACACCTTGCCTACGCATGGTTATGCAAGAGCCTATAGTGGTGTTAATCTGGATAGTTATGTAAAGAAGATTACCTTTCAAAAGATATCGCGTGAGGGACTTCAGGAGATAGGACCTGTGATTGAAAAGATGGCCGCTGCTGAACAGTTGGATGCGCATAAAAATGCAGTAAGCATTCGTTTGGCATCTTTAAAGTAGTTCGTATGAGCTCATCCATTTTAATCAGTTATTTCATCGGCGAGTTTTCTGACTAAACAGGATACAGTGAAGGGCTTGTTGATTTTTTATATAATTTTTTTGATCCATATTAACCATTATTATTATATGACTTAAAGATTATTGATTCAACATTAAGTATTCAATGGTTGATACTTTTTGTCTTGATACTAATATCAACACCTACAAAACGAGTATGAGAGTAAACTCTCTAATAATCTGTCCTGCCTGAGCCTAAGGGAATCATTATCCCGGCGAGTTTTCCCGATAAATAAAGGGCAGGCTATATGGCAATTGAAAAATAATTAATTAGAGTATATGAAACCAATAGAACAATTAATACGTCAGAATATACGCTCCCTTAAACCATATTCTT